>NZ_CH724168.1:641853-941853 GCF_000153285.1 Synechococcus sp. WH 7805
CATCCCCTCACTCGCCCCTGGTGACTCTCAGGTCTTCAATACCTCCTACACACTCACGCAACAAGACATCGACACCAATGGCGGTGGTGATGGCACCCTCGACAACACCGCCACTGTTGATTCCGACGAAACCGATCCCTCCGATTCATCCACATCCACCACGATTCCGCAGAATCCTCTGCTCGGCATCAACAAAACCGTCCTCTCTGTTGATCCCATTGGTGATGGCCTCGCCAACCAGGTCGGTGATGTCATCAATTACCAGATCACTGTCACCAATTCAGGCAATCAGACCCTCAACAACGTTCTTGTTACTGACCCACTCACGGGCCTAAGCGAAACCATCCCCTCACTTGCCCCTGGTGACTCTCAGGTCTTCACGACCTCTTACACACTCACGCAACAAGACATCGACACCAATGGCGGTGGTGATGGCACCCTCGACAACACCGCCACTGTTGATTCCGACGAAACCGATCCCTCCGATTCATCCACATCCACCACGATTCCGCAGAATCCTCTGCTCGGCATCAACAAAACCGTCCTCTCTGTTGATCCCATTGGTGATGGCCTCGCCAACCAGGTCGGTGATGTCATCAATTACCAGATCACTGTCACCAATTCAGGCAATCAGACCCTCAACAACGTTCTTGTTACTGACCCACTCACGGGCCTAAGCGAAACCATCCCCTCACTTGCCCCCGGTGACTCTCAGGTCTTCACGACCTCTTACACACTCACGCAACAAGACATCGACACCAATGGCGGTGGTGATGGCACCCTCGACAACACCGCCACTGTTGATTCCGACGAAACCGATCCCTCCGATTCATCCACATCCACCACGATTCCGCAGAATCCTCTGCTCGGCATCAACAAAACCGTCCTCTCTGTTGATCCCATTGGTGATGGCCTCGCCAACCAGGTCGGTGATGTCATCAATTACCAGATCACTGTCACCAATTCAGGCAATCGGACCCTCAACAACGTTCTTGTTACTGACCCACTCACGGGCCTAAGCGAAACCATCCCCTCACTTGCCCCCGGTGACTCTCAGGTCTTCACGACCTCCTACACACTCACGCAACAAGACATCGACACCAATGGCGGTGGTGATGGCACCCTCGACAACACCGCCACTGTTGATTCCGACGAAACCGATCCCTCCGATTCATCCACATCCACCACGATTCCGCAGAATCCTCTGCTCGGCATCAACAAAACCGTCCTCTCTGTTGATCCCATTGGTGATGGCCTCGCCAACCAGGTCGGTGATGTCATCAATTACCAGATCACTGTCACCAATTCAGGCAATCAGACCCTCAACAACGTTCTTGTTACTGACCCACTCACGGGCCTAAGCGAAACCATCCCCTCACTTGCCCCTGGTGACTCTCAGGTCTTCACGACCTCCTACACACTCACGCAACAAGACATCGACACCAATGGCATCGATGCAGCCGGCAATCCTGATGGTGATGGCGATATCGATAACACCGCCACCGCTGATTCCGATCAAACCGATCCAGTCTCAGATTCAGAAGCAGTTCCAATCATCCAGGATCCAGTTCAACCAACTCCAGACCCTTCTCTCTCCATTGACAAGCAGGTCATTGATGTTGATAACAGAGGGCCAACTGCAGCCGTAACCGCTGCAGGACAGGTCATCACCTACGACCTCATCGTCACCAACAACGGCAACACAACCCTCACCGGCATCACCGTTGTTGACCCACTCACTGGCACCAACGTCACTGTCGGCACCTTGGATCCGGGTGAATCATCCACCGTTTCAGCTCAGACCTACACCACCACCCAAAACGACATCGATTCCGATGGCATCGATGCAGCCGGCAATCCTGATGGTGATGGCGATATCGATAACACCGCCACCGCTGATTCCGATCAAACCGATCCAGTCTCAGATTCAGAAGCAGTTCCAATCATCCAGGATCCAGTTCAACCAACTCCAGACCCTTCTCTCTCCATTGACAAGCAGGTCATTGATGTTGATGGCAATGGTCCAACTGCAGCCGTAACCGCTGCAGGACAGGTCATCACCTACGACCTCATCGTCACCAACAACGGCAACACAACCCTCACTGGCGTCACTGTTGTTGATCCACTCACTGAAACCGACGTCACGATCGGCACCTTGGATCCGGGTGAATCATCCACCGTTTCAGCTCAGACCTACACCACCACCCAGAACGACATCGATTCCAATGGCATCGATGCAGCCGGCAATCCTGATGGTGATGGCGATATCGATAACACCGCCACCGCTGATTCCAATCAAACCGGTGCTGTCACTGATTCAGAAGCAGTTCCAATCATCCAGGATCCAGTTCAACCAACTCCAGACCCTTCTCTCTCCATTGACAAGCAGGTCATTGATGTTGATAACAGAGGGCCAGATGCAGCCGTAACCGCTGCAGGACAGGTCATCACCTACGACCTCATCGTCACCAACAACGGCAACACAACCCTCACCGGCGTCACTGTTGTTGATCCACTCACTGGCACCAACGTCACGATCGGCACCTTGGATCCGGGTGAATCATCCACCGTTTCGGCTCAGACCTACACCACCACCCAGAACGACATCGATGCCAATGGCATCGATGCAGCCGGCAATCCTGATGGTGATGGCGATATCGATAACACCGCCACCGCTGATTCTGATCAAACCGATCCAGTCTCAGATTCAGAAGCAGTTCTGATCAATCAGGATCCTTCTCTCTCCATTGACAAGCAGGTCATTGATGTTGATGGCAATGGTCCAACTGCAGCCGTAACCGAGGCAGGACAGGTCATCACCTATGACCTCATCGTCACCAACAACGGCAATACAACCCTCACCGGCATCACCGTTGTTGATCCACTCACTGACACCGACGTCACGATCGGCACCTTGGCTCCAGGTGAATCATTCACCGTCTCAGCTCAGACCTACACCACCACCCAGAACGACATCGATTCCAATGGCATCGATGCAGCCGGCAATCCTGATGGTGATGGCGATATCGATAACACCGCCACCGCTGATTCCAATCAAACCGGTGCTGTCACTGATTCAGAAGCAGTTCCGATCACCCAGGATCCTTCTCTCTCCATTGACAAGCAGGTCATTGATGTTGATGGCAATGGTCCAACTGCAGCCGTAACCGAGGCAGGGCAGGTCATCATCTATGACCTCATCGTCACCAACAACGGCAATACAACCCTCACTGGCGTCACTGTTGTTGATCCACTCACTGGCACCAACGTCACGATCGGCACCTTGGATCCGGGTGAATCATCCACCGTTTCAGCTCAGACCTACACCACCACCCAGAACGACATCGATTCCAATGGCATCGATGCAGCCGGCAATCCTGATGGTGATGGCGATATCGATAACACCGCCACTGCTGATTCCAATCAAACCGATCCAGTCTCAGATTCAGAAGCAGTTCCGATCAATCAGGATCCTTCTCTCTCCATTGACAAGCAGGTCATTGATGTTGATAACAGAGGGCCAGATGCAGCCGTAACCGAGGCAGGACAGGTCATCATCTATGACCTCATCGTCACCAACAACGGCAATACAACCCTCACTGGCGTCACTGTTGTTGATCCACTCACTGACACCGACGTCACGATCGGCACCTTGGCTCCAGGTGAATCATTCACCGTCTCAGCTCAGACCTACACCACCACCCAGAACGACATCGATTCCAATGGCATCGATGCAGCCGGCAATCCTGATGGTGATGGCGATATCGATAACACCGCCACCGCTGATTCCAATCAAACCGGTGCTGTCACTGATTCAGAAGCAGTTCCAATCATCCAGGATCCAGTTCAACCAACTCCAGACCCTTCTCTCTCCATTGACAAGCAGGTCATTGATGTTGATAACAGAGGGCCAGATGCAGCCGTAACCGCTGCAGGACAGGTCATCACCTACGACCTCATCGTCACCAACAACGGCAACACAACCCTCACCGGCGTCACTGTTGTTGATCCACTCACTGGCACCAACGTCACGATCGGCACCTTGGATCCGGGTGAATCATCCACCGTTTCGGCTCAGACCTACACCACCACCCAGAACGACATCGATGCCAATGGCATCGATGCAGCCGGCAATCCTGATGGTGATGGCGATATCGATAACACCGCCACCGCTGATTCCAATCAAACCGATCCAGTCTCAGATTCAGAAGCAGTTCTGATCAATCAGGATCCTTCTCTCTCCATTGACAAGCAGGTCATTGATGTTGATGGCAATGGTCCAACTGCAGCCGTAACCGAGGCAGGACAGGTCATCACCTATGACCTCATCGTCACCAACAACGGCAATACAACCCTCACCGGCATCACCGTTGTTGATCCACTCACTGACACCGACGTCACGATCGGCACCTTGGCTCCAGGTGAATCATTCACCGTCTCAGCTCAGACCTACACCACCACCCAGAACGACATCGACACCGATGGAGCAGGTGATGGCGATATCGATAACACTGCCACCGCTGATTCTGATCAAACCGGTGCTGTCACTGATTCAGAAGCAGTTCCGATCACCCAGGATCCTTCTCTCTCCATTGACAAGCAGGTCATTGATGTTGATGGCAATGGTCCAACTGCAGCCGTAACCGCTGCAGGACAGGTCATCACCTACGACCTCATCGTCACCAACAACGGCAACACAACCCTCACCGGCGTCACTGTTGTTGATCCACTCACTGGCACCAACGTCACTGTCGGCACCTTGGATCCGGGTGAATCATCCACCGTTTCAGCTCAGACCTACACCACCACCCAAAACGACATCGATGCCAATGGCATCGATGCAGCCGGCAATCCTGATGGTGATGGCGATATCGATAACACCGCCACTGCTGATTCCAATCAAACCGATCCAGTCTCAGATTCAGAAGCAGTTCCGATCATCCAAGGGCCAGATCTTCCAACTCAAGAGCCTTCTCTCTCCATTGACAAGCAGGTCATTGATGTTGATGGCAATGGTCCAACTGCAGCCGTAACCGAGGCAGGACAGGTCATCACCTACGACCTCATCGTCACCAACAACGGCAACACAACCCTCACCGGCGTCACTGTTGTTGATCCACTCACTGGCACCAACGTCACGATCGGCACCTTGGATCCGGGTGAATCATCCACCGTTTCAGCTCAGACCTACACCACCACCCAAAACGACATCGATGCCAATGGCATCGATGCAGCCGGCAATCCTGATGGTGATGGCGATATCGATAACACTGCCACCGCTGATTCTGATCAAACCGATCCAGTCTCAGATTCAGAAGCAGTTCTAATCACCCAGGATCCTTCTCTCTCCATTGACAAGCAGGTCATTGATGTTGATGGCAATGGTCCAACTGCAGCCGTAACCGCTGCAGGACAGGTCATCACCTACGACCTCATCGTCACCAACAACGGCAATACAACCCTCACTGGCGTCACTGTTGTTGATCCACTCACTGAAACCGACGTCACGATCGGCACCTTGGATCCAGGTGAATCATCCACCGTTTCAGCTCAGACCTACACCACCACCCAGAACGACATCGATTCCAATGGCATCGATGCAGCCGGCAATCCTGATGGTGATGGCGATATCGATAACACCGCCACCGCTGATTCCAATCAAACCGGTGCTGTCACTGATTCAGAAGCAGTTCCGATCACCCAGGATCCTTCTCTCTCCATTGACAAGCAGGTCATTGATGTTGATGGCAATGGTCCAACTGCAGCCGTAACCGAGGCAGGGCAGGTCATCATCTATGACCTCATCGTCACCAACAACGGCAATACAACCCTCACTGGCGTCACTGTTGTTGATCCACTCACTGGCACCAACGTCACGATCGGCACCTTGGATCCGGGTGAATCATCCACCGTTTCAGCTCAGACCTACACCACCACCCAGAACGACATCGATTCCAATGGCATCGATGCAGCCGGCAATCCTGATGGTGATGGCGATATCGATAACACCGCCACTGCTGATTCCAATCAAACCGATCCAGTCTCAGATTCAGAAGCAGTTCCGATCATCCAAGGGCCAGATCTTCCAACTCAAGAGCCTTCTCTCTCCATTGACAAGCAGGTCATTGATGTTGATGGCAATGGTCCAACTGCAGCCGTAACCGCTGCAGGACAGGTCATCACCTACGACCTCATCGTCACCAACAACGGCAACACAACCCTCACTGGCGTCACTGTTGTTGATCCACTCACTGGCACCAACGTCACTGTCGGCACCTTGGATCCGGGTGAATCATCCACCGTTTCAGCTCAGACCTACACCACCACCCAAAACGACATCGATGCCAATGGCATCGATGCAGCCGGCAATCCTGATGGTGATGGCGATATCGATAACACCGCCACCGCTGATTCCAATCAAACCGGTGCTGTCACTGATTCAGAAGCAGTTCCGATCACCCAGGATCCTTCTCTCTCCATTGACAAGCAGGTCATTGATGTTGATGGCAATGGTCCAACTGCAGCCGTAACCGCTGCAGGACAGGTCATCACCTACGACCTCATCGTCACCAACAACGGCAACACAACCCTCACTGGCGTCACCGTTGTTGATCCACTCACTGGCACCAACGTCACGATCGGCACCTTGGATCCAGGTGAATCATCCACCGTTTCAGCTCAGACCTACACCACCACCCAAAACGACATCGATGCCAATGGCATCGATGCAGCCGGCAATCCTGATGGTGATGGCGATATCGATAACACTGCCACCGCTGATTCTGATCAAACCGGTGCTGTCACTGATTCAGAAGCAGTTCCGATCATCCAAGGGCCAGATCTTCCAACTCAAGAGCCTTCTCTCTCCATTGACAAGCAGGTCATTGATGTTGATGGCAATGGTCCAACTGCAGCCGTAACCGCTGCAGGACAGGTCATCACCTACGACCTCATCGTCACCAACAACGGCAACACAACCCTCACCGGCGTCACTGTTGTTGATCCACTCACTGGCACCAACGTCACTGTCGGCACCTTGGATCCGGGTGAATCATCCACCGTTTCAGCTCAGACCTACACCACCACCCAAAACGACATCGATGCCAATGGCATCGATGCAGCCGGCAATCCTGATGGTGATGGCGATATCGATAACACCGCCACCGCTGATTCTGATCAAACCGGTGCTGTCACTGATTCAGAAGCAATTCCGATCACCCAGGATCCTTCTCTCTCCATTGACAAGCAGGTCATTGATGTTGATGGCAATGGTCCAACTGCAGCCGTAACCGCTGCAGGACAGGTCATCACCTACGACCTCATCGTCACCAACAACGGCAACACAACCCTCACCGGCGTCACTGTTGTTGATCCACTCACTGGCACCAACGTCACTGTCGGCACCTTGGATCCGGGTGAATCATCCACCGTTTCAGCTCAGACCTACACCACCACCCAAAACGACATCGATTCCAATGGCATCGATGCAGCCGGCAATCCTGATGGTGATGGCGATATCGATAACACCGCCACCGCTGATTCTGATCAAACCGGTGCTGTCACTGATTCAGAAGCAATTCCGATCACCCAGGATCCTTCTCTCTCCATTGACAAGCAGGTCATTGATGTTGATAACAGAGGGCCAGATGCAGCCGTAACCGCTGCAGGACAGGTCATCACCTACGACCTCATCGTCACCAACAACGGCAACACAACCCTCACCGGCGTCACTGTTGTTGATCCACTCACTGGCACCAACGTCACGATCGGCACCTTGGATCCGGGTGAATCATCCACCGTTTCGGCTCAGACCTACACCACCACCCAGAACGACATCGATGCCAATGGCATCGATGCAGCCGGCAATCCTGATGGTGATGGCGATATCGATAACACCGCCACCGCTGATTCTGATCAAACCGATCCAGTCTCAGATTCAGAAGCAGTTCCGATCATCCAAGGGCCAGATCTTCCAACTCAAGAGCCTTCTCTCTCCATTGACAAGCAGGTCATTGATGTTGATGGCAATGGTCCAACTGCAGCCGTAACCGCTGCAGGACAGGTCATCACCTACGACCTCATCGTCACCAACAACGGCAACACAACCCTCACTGGCGTCA
Source organism: Synechococcus sp. WH 7805 (assembly GCF_000153285.1). Classification (NCBI taxonomy): domain Bacteria; kingdom Bacillati; phylum Cyanobacteriota; class Cyanophyceae; order Synechococcales; family Synechococcaceae; genus Synechococcus; species Synechococcus sp. WH 7805. The sequence continues at coordinate 649,974 of NZ_CH724168.1, forward strand.
CTGTTGTTGATCCACTCACTGGCACCGACGTCACGATCGGCACCTTGGCTCCAGGTGAATCATTCACCGTCTCAGCTCAGACCTACACCACCACCCAACAAGACATCGATGCCAATGGCATCGATGCAGCCGGCAATCCTGATGGTGATGGCGATATCGATAACACCGCCACCGCTGATTCCAATCAAACCGGTGCTGTCACTGATTCAGAAGCAGTTCCGATCACCCAGGATCCTTCTCTCTCCATTGACAAGCAGGTCATTGATGTTGATGGCAATGGTCCAACTGCAGCCGTAACCGCTGCAGGACAGGTCATCACCTACGACCTCATCGTCACCAACAACGGCAATACAACCCTCACCGGCGTCACCGTTGTTGATCCACTCACTGGCACCAACGTCACGATCGGCACCTTGGATCCAGGTGAATCATCCACCGTTTCAGCTCAGACCTACACCACCACCCAAAACGACATCGATTCCGATGGCATCGATGCAGCCGGCAATCCTGATGGTGATGGCGATATCGATAACACTGCCACCGCTGATTCTGATCAAACCGGTGCTGTCACTGATTCAGAAGCAGTTCCGATCACCCAGGATCCTTCTCTCTCCATTGACAAGCAGGTCATTGATGTTGATGGCAATGGTCCAACTGCAGCCGTAACCGCTGCAGGACAGGTCATCACCTACGACCTCATCGTCACCAACAACGGCAACACAACCCTCACCGGCGTCACTGTTGTTGATCCACTCACTGGCACCAACGTCACTGTCGGCACCCTGGATCCAGGTGAATCATCCACCGTTTCAGCTCAGACCTACACCACCACCCAACAAGACATCGATTCCAATGGCATCGATGCAGCCGGCAATCCTGATGGTGATGGCGATATCGATAACACCGCCACCGCTGATTCTGATCAAACCGGTGCTGTCACTGATTCAGAAGCAGTTCCGATCACCCAGGATCCTTCTCTCTCCATTGACAAGCAGGTCATTGATGTTGATAACAGAGGGCCAGATGCAGCCGTAACCGCTGCAGGACAGGTCATCACCTACGACCTCATCGTCACCAACAACGGCAACACAACCCTCACCGCCGTCACCGTTGTTGATCCACTCACTGGCACCGACGTTACGATCGGCACCTTGGATCCAGGTGAATCATCCACCGTTTCAGCTCAGACCTACACCACCACCCAGAACGACATCGATTCCAATGGCATCGATGCAGCCGGCAATCCTGATGGTGATGGCGATATCGATAACACCGCCACCGCTGATTCCGATCAAACCGATCCAGTCTCAGATTCAGAAGAAGTTCCACTCTCACTCACTCCTGGCCTCACCATCTCCAAAACCGTCGTCTCTGTTGATCCAACAGGAGATGCAGTAGCCAACCAGGTCGGTGATGTCATCAATTATCAGATCACTGTCACCAACAACGGCAATCAGACACTCACAAACGTCAGCGTCGTTGATCCACTCACGGGCCTAGACCAAACCATAAATTCACTCGCTCCTGGCGCTTCTCAGGACTTCAATACCTCCTACACACTCACACAACAAGACATCGATTCCAATGGCATCGATGCAGCCGGCAATCCTGATGGTGATGGCGATATCGATAACACCGCCACCGCTGATTCCAATCAGACCGGTGCTGTCACTGATTCAGAAGCAGTTCCGATCACTCAGAATTCTTCTCTCTCCATTGACAAGCAGGTCATTGATGTTGGTGGAGAGGGTCCAACTGGAGCCGTAACCGCTGCAGGACAGGTCATCACCTATGACCTCATCGTCACCAACAACGGCAATACAACCCTCACCGGCATCACCGTTGTTGATCCACTCACTGGCACCAACGTCACTGTCGACACCCTGGCTCCAGGTGAATCATCCACCGTTTCAGCTCAGACCTACACCACCACCCAAAACGACATCGATACTGCTGGCGGTGGTGATGGCGATATCGATAACACTGCCACCGCTGATTCCGATCAAACCGATCCAGTCTCAGATTCAGAAGAAGTTCCAATCATCACCTCACTCGGTACATTTCCCCCCTTAAATGCTGACATCTCCAGACTCCTAACTGAAGATAAAAATACTATATTAGAAAACGATACAGACTCAGTATTTGTAAACGTACGCGGGGGGTCAGGGTCTTTCAGCTTTAGACTGGACAACAATACGGATCCAAACTTTGGCACCTGGTCGATAAACGAAAGCACAGGAGAAATTTCATTTACACAAACATCAGCTTTTCAACATTCAGAAGAGCCAAATCCACAAACCCAATTTGAAGCCAGTTTTGTCAATGTATTGGTATCTGACTTAGTCACTGGAAATACTGTCCGTCTACGAGCCGTTGTTGACATCACTGATGACGGACCAACCGTCTCTACCGACTTCGCCGCCGCTGCTCTCACTCTCGACGAGGACGACCTCTCCAACGGATCCGATCAATCCGATCCCACCTCCGTCTCCGGTTCTCTCTTCTCTGCTGACAACACCGGTTCCTTCTCCTTTGGCGCCGATAACGGCTCCATCACAGCCATCCAATTCGGCACCGGCGACTCCGCTACAACCGTCAACCTCGGCTCAGAGAACTCCACCACCGTTTTCTTCGCGCAGGACGGCACACAACAGGGCACCTCGTCCACCGACGCTGCTGCTTCCCTCCTCGTTAATGCCGACGGCACTTATACCTTCAATCTCCTCGACAACCTCCTCCTTCCCAATCCTCCCGCCGACAACGGAGAACAAACCGAGAACCTCTCTTCCATCAATGGCGGCATCGTCCTCCTCGGACAGGACAACGACGGTGACCTCATCAATTCAGGCAACGGCATCGCTCTCACTCTCAACGTCGTTGACGACATCCCAACCGCCTCCTCCGACTTCGCCGCCGCTGCTCTCACTCTCGACGAGGACGACCTCTCCAACGGATCCGATCAATCCGATCCCACCTCCGTCTCCGGTTCTCTCTTCTCTGCTGACAACACCGGTTCCTTCTCCTTTGGCGCCGATAACGGCTCCATCACAGCCATCCAATTCGGCACCGGCGACTCCGCTACAACCGTCAACCTCGGCTCAGAGAACTCCACCACCGTTTTCTTCGCGCAGGACGGCACACAACAGGGCACCTCGTCCACCGACGCTGCTGCTTCCCTCCTCGTTAATTCCGACGGCACTTATACCTTCAATCTCCTCGACAACCTCCTCCTTCCCAATCCTCCCGCCGACAACGGAGAACAAACCGAGAACCTCTCTTCCATCAATGGCGGCATCGTCCTCCTCGGACAGGACAACGACGGTGACCTCATCAATTCAGGCAACGGCATCGCTCTCACTCTCAACGTCGTTGACGACATCCCAACCGCCTCCTCCGACTTCGCCGCCGCTGCTCTCACTCTCGACGAGGACGACCTCTCCAACGGATCCGATCAATCCGATCCCACCTCCGTCTCCGGTTCTCTCTTCTCTGCTGACAACACCGGTTCCTTCTCCTTTGGCGCCGATGGCGGTTCCATCACAGGCATCGCCATCAATGGCGTCAACACCTCACTAGGCTCAGAGACATCCACAACCGTTTTCTTCGCGCAAAACGGCACTTCACTAGGCACCACATCCTCTGGCGCTGCAGCTTCTCTTCTCGTTAATGCCGACGGCACCTATACCTTCTCTCTCCTTAACAACCTCCTCCTCGACGGCACCAACAACGGACAGCAAACCGAAAGCCTCTCAGCCATCAACAACAACTCCATCGTTCTCCTCGGTCAGGACAACGACGGTGACCTCATCAACTCAGGCAACGGCATCGCTCTCACTCTCAACGTCGTCGACGATGTCCCAACTGCCTTTACACCTGACAATGTCACACTCATTAATTCAGGAAGTGCAAATGCACAAGACAGTAACTTTAATATCACAACCTCAACAACAGGAGCCGACCAGGAAGATGCAAACCTGACATTCACAACAAATGATGGAGACATTGTCCTAGGAAGCATTAACGGGCAGAACGAACAACAACTAACATCAGGAGGCTTAGGTCTAGCTTACTACGTATCTGATGACAGAAAAGTTTTAACTGCTTCAACCTCAACAACAGAACCGACTAACAGCGAAGACACATCAATTGCATATACCATTGAGATTAATGGCGACACAACAACTGGGTTCACCTATGATGTAATCACAAAGAAGACGATTGACAACGGGTCAGGATTAACATTTGATCCTGGAACGGCAATTGGCCCCTCAGGAGGGAATCCACCTTATGAAATCATCGCTAACAGTGGCGATGTCGAAATCTTGGTGACCGGATACGACATAAGTACAATTGCCAACAACGGAGACGTATCGCAAACATCGGTCAATGTAAACGACTTTAGTTATTCAGCCAGCACTGGTTCAGGTTTAAGGGGTGGCCAAAATCTAGTTCTAGATTACGGCACATTCTCCATCGGAAATCCAGACTCAAGCTTTATTATTGACTCACGAATAGACATAATTGCACCAAAATTTACCCTCGTTCAAGGAAGTCCACGCGAAAACCTTACCGTTGCTGCCGTCAACGCCAACGGATCAACAACAAACACCAACGCAACAGGCTCAACAGATACTGTTGAAGAAATCAATGCATTTACAATTGTAAGAGCCAGTGATGAAAGTGCATTTACAAGAACCAAAGCCAGCGGTTCAAGCGGCAGTATTGTTCTTGATAGCTCACAAACAGTTGCATATACATTCAACAATGATGGCACTTTAAGCCTACAAAACATCAATGCAGGAAGCGGCAGCACCACAGGCGATTCACTAATAGTATTCGCAAACAATACGAATCGATTGGTGATTCAAAATGATAAAACAGGCAATAGCCCCAACTTCTCAATCGCCGAAGTCGAAGTCGGAAATTTTGACGCCGGGAATCCAGTCAGTACTAACATTGATGTTGCGCTTAAAGATGGAGATGGAGATCAATCTAATTCGGCTTTTGCAATCAACTTTAATCCAGATTTACCGACAAACACTAATCCACCAATCACTATTGATCTTGACGGCAATGGAATCAGTTACTTGTCACTCGAGGATGATATTCAATTCACTGACATTAATACGTTAGAAACGATTCAAACTGCATGGGTGGCATCGAATGATGGCATCCTTGTTTATGACGCTAATCAATCTGGAAGCGTGGAGACTCTTGATGAGTTTGTATTGACACGCTTGAGCACGCAAGCCTCAACAGACCTTGAGGCACTCGCTGAAGTCTTTGATACCAATCAAGACGGAATTCTGAATGCATTGGATACTGATTTTGAAAGCTTTGCAATTTGGCAAGACCTTAATTCTGACGGCATGTCTGATGATGGTGAGCTCATATCCTTGTCAGATCTTAGCATCAAAAGTATTGATTTAAGATATTTTGAAGATAGCCAAAGCCGCATTGATGGAGAAGGGGATGTAGAGATATTTGGTCAATTCAACATTAATTACGAAGACGGCTCAATAGGACTTGCAGAAGATGCAAGCTTTGCCTTTAGATCAGTTTCAGAAGAGCAGGTAAATTCAAACTATGATCTTATTAGCAGCTTAAACAATTCATTCAATGGCAAAGATGCAGATATCACTAACCCATCCAATTCTGAAAAGACAGACATCAGTGCAGGAGAGTTGGTCGATCAATTCCTTGCCATTAATACGGTTAGCAACGAACTGCTCTCCGAGATGCAACAAGAATTGAGTAATATAGACGATGATTTAAATGCAATAGATACAAAAGAATTCGGCAGCCAAGACCAAGATAATTCTTACCAAGCAAATATAAGTGACTCCGAAGAGCTAGACCTTGAAACAGACCTAGATATTGATATTATCGAATCTATTTTGATTGACAATTTTGACCCAACAGCACAAACACCAGCTGAAGACGAAGCGTTTGTGTATAGTTAGTCGTATTTTCGACCTCCTTATTGTTGACCTCGCGAACAAAGGTTTCTATATATAACAATGAGACAAAGAATACACTATAGATTCGTTCAATACCGAACAGAAAACTAAGTTCGATGTTCACCTTAGTCATACTGAATACAAAGTATTGAGTCAGCTCTGCAATCACGATCACAACAGAATCGGCATTAGAGTAAAACATTCAAGACTCAAGATACGCGATCAATAGCAGGCTAGACAAACATGGGCAATAGCATCGCGAAAAGTATCTGCAACGAATTCTTCACCGTTGCTATGACCCTCTTATAGCGCTAAACTACATAAAAATGCGAAGCACAGTTATAACTTCAATGAAAATATCTCTTTTCACAAAAACTTCTCTTTTCCGTATACAAAATATTCGCATAAGATTAGCACCAAGATTTATGATCCCATTATTAGCTTTTTTATGCATCAATATATTGACCAGCGACCTAGATAGAAGACATCAAAAAACAACGCTAGACAAAAAAGTCGACCAAATCTCCGCAATCATATTACCCTATGTTGTAGACAAAGAAATCGATATACTGAAAGCCATTGGGAAATCCGAAGTAGAGAGAAATGCGCAACTAAGATCAATTTACATACACTTAGTCGGGATCAATCAATCAATCGCTATTAATTCCACCCCAAGAGTAAACCTCCCTGCCACTGGTCAGGTCACTTATCAATCGACAACAAACCTTGTTAATCAGGGATTGAAAGTTGCCGACCTCAAAATTAAATTCTCACTGACAAGCCCAACAAATAACTTAGTAAGGATCAATATTTTAGCTTTAATAGCAATCTTTGCTTATTTCTTAATTAAAAAGCAAATAAATTCTACATTGATAGCAGAAAAGAGAAAAATAGCAAGTTTAGGCCTTCATCTTGCTTTGGAGGCAAGCTCTGACGGTTGGTGGGAAATCAACAAAAGCGAAAATAAAGCGCTAGTTTCAAAGAAATTGTGCAACCTGTTGTCTATCAAACATAATGATAAACATAAAACTATTGTTGAATTGAATGCGAATTGGTGGATAAATTATTTCGAACAATCTTATGATCTTATTAAATTCTTGTGTCTCCAGAATGCTAGCATAACACATAAAGAGGTTAAAATATTACCCGAAAAGGGTAAAAAACTACATCACATATCAATTAAAAGGGTCAAGATTCTTGGAAATAAATATATAAAAGATACAATCGTTTTCATGCTCACAAATGTCAGCGAAGAAGTTGCCAACAGAAGTCGCATTGAAGACATGGCTTACACAGATAACCTTACCAAGTTATCAAATAGAGTTTCATTTGAGCTCGAACTAGAAAAATTATCAGCAGAAAAGAATAGACATCAATATCGATATTCTTTGCTTATGCTCGATATTGATAATTTCAAACTCCTCAACGATATAAATGGCCACATCATTGGTGATCAATTTTTAAGAGAAATAAGCAATCGTTTAAGGCTTATACTTAGACCAATGGATTTTATTGCAAGAATTGGTGGTGATGAATTTGTAATCATCGCTCGATTTCCTAATAGCAATGATGAAGATATCATGAGACGAAGCCTCGCGATTGGTGAAAAAATCAGGAAAGCAATATCCAAGCCATTTTTAGTTGATGATCTAGCATTACAATACAACTGCAGTATCGGTATATGCATCGACAAAGACCAATCAGATAGTCCATTATCTATTCTTGATAATGCTGATCTAGCACTCTACGATGCAAAAGACAAGGGAAGAAACAAAGTTTCTTTCTTTAAAGATTCCATGAAGGATGTTGTTTCTCGAAGAGCATCACTGAAAGAAATGATTAGCGAAGCCCTAAATAAAAAGACAATTTATATTCACTACCAACCAATATTTGACATATCCTTGAAAAAAAGAGGCCAACAAAAGCTTCAAATAGTTGGGTATGAGGCTTTATTTCGATGTGATCACATTAATGCTAGTCCAGGTCAGATTATAAAAACTGCCGAAAGAACAGGTCAGATAGATCAAGTAACAGAAGCTGTCATTGATGCTATTGGCAATGACATCAAATACAATAAGATACGCCTCATCTCAACTCAAAAAATATCTATTAATGTCAGTGCTGTAGAAATTTTGAATCCTAATTTTTCAAAACAATTACTTGATCGTCTAGCACAAAATAATATTAACAATGATCAGATTTGCATTGAAGTAACTGAAACTGCATTTATCAGCAACATAGAATTGGCGAAAAGAAATATTGCTCTACTGAGGTTAGAAAATATACAAGTTGCAATGGATGACTTTGGAACAGGATATGCGTCAATCCAGACCCTGAGAAATATTAAATTTGATCAAATAAAAATTGATCAGTCGTACATACAAGGGCCAATGAATGATATCAATTTGGCGTTAATCAAATCATTAATATGGACTGCAAGAGCAATTAATGTTGATTTAGTAGCAGAAGGAATTGAAACTGAAGAACAACTTAATACCTTGAGTTCACTGGGATGCACATTAGGCCAAGGTTTTTTTCTTGATCAATTTGATGAGCGCAATATGGAAGCCAAAACTCCACTCGATAAACATTTCTGAAATAACTAATGGCAAATCATGTGCGATAAGGTTTTTGGGCAAAATTTTGGTTACGAGAAAACTACTTTACGAAGTTACGCCCTCGATCCGATCTTCTACTTCCTGATAAAGCTCTTGAAGCTGTTGAATATTTTCATCGGATGTTTCCCAATAACCGCGTCCGTTCACTTCCAGCAGCGTTCCAACAATGCGCCGGAAGCTATGAGGGTTCAACTCCAACAGACGCTTCCTCATCTCAGGATCATTGATGAAGGTGTCATTGGCTTCCTCGTAAACGAAGTTGTCAACAGCGCCACTGGTTGCACTCCAACCGAGCGTGAAGTTGAGACGCTTGGCCACCTCTCGCACGCCCTCGTAACCGGAATCAAGCATGCCTTCGTACCACTTGGGATTCAGGAGCTTGGTCCGTGAATCCAGGCGAATCGTCTCACTCAGGGAACGCACCTGGGCATTGGCTGTTGTGGTATCAGCGATATAGCTGGTTGGTGCTTTGCCGTCGTCACGCAACCCTTTAATCAATTTAGTGGGATCACTATCGAAATAATGGCTCACGTCCGTGAGTGAAATCTCTGCTGAATCAAGATTCTGGAAAGTGACATCAGCTGTTTTCATCACGTTCTCAAACACATCACGCTTCTGGTTCATCTCACCAGGATTATCCGCATTGAATGCAAATGTTTTACGGGAGAGGTACATCTCCTGCAATTCTCCTTCCTCTTCCCAAGTGCTGTTTTCTACAGCGAGGTTCACATTTGAGCTGTAGCTGCCACTCGCATTCGAGAACACTCTGCAAGCCGCATCGCGGAGACTTGTACCTTCCTTCTCGGCCTGTTCCAAAGCATGGCGACGAACAAAATTCTGCTCGAGCGGTTCATCAGCTTCAGCGGCCATTTTCACAGCCTGATCAATCAAGGCCATCTGGTTGATGAACAGATCACGAAAAACACCCGAGCAGTTCACCACCACATCAATCCGAGGGCGCCCCAACTCCTCGAGGGGGATCAACTCAAGCTTATTCACCCGACCGACAGAATCAGCCATCGGCTTGACGCCAACAAACCAGAGGATCTGCGCTAGAGATTCACCGTAGGTCTTGATGTTGTCCGTACCCCAGAGAACACAGGCAATGGTTTCAGGCCACGTGCCCTGCTCTTCACGCTGTCGCTCAATCAACTTATCAACCACACCCTTCGCAGCTGCGACAGCAGCTCGAGTAGGTATCGCCTGCGGATCAAGGGCGTGAATATTCTTGCCGCTGGGAAGAACACCGGGGTTACGGATGGGATCTCCGCCTGGCCCTGGAAGCACGTATTCACCATCTAGCGCCCGGAGCAAACTTTCCATCTCCATATCCGCGCAGATTTGCTCAAGGCAAAAACGCAGGTAGGCGAAAAGCTTGTCGAGCTCGGTGGAATCGATGCTGGTGAAACCAGCGCCACAGCATGCCCTCAGCCAGGGAGTGGGGAGCTTCAGGCCGAACTTGGTGAGGAGATCAAGAAGCCAACCGAAATTGCCGCGCATGTTCACCCGGCCATCAAGACCGGTCAAGGAACGAACCATGGAGCCGATGGCCGCCCGGGATGTTTCGGTGATTGTGCGATTCAGTTCAACATCAGCAAGAACGCCCTCATCATTTCCTCGATAAATGTCTTCGATGGTGCGTCCCATCGCTTCAGCGAGAAGCCCCGGCAGTGAACGAAGACCGTCTTCCTCACGCTCTAGTGCCGCAATATTGACCAAGGTTGCGACAGCCTCTTCAGCAGTCGGAGGCTTGCCAATGGTATGGAGACCGCAGGGGAGGAGACGACTTTCAATCTCCATCAATTGGCGGTAAACAGCTCCAACCAGAGCATCCCGTCCATCGAGATCAAGGGATGCGGCATCGTCCTCAGGAAGGTCAACATCCTTGTCCAGATTGCATTGTCGGGCCGTTTCAACAATCGTGTTCACGATTTGAACGCCGCGACCACCCTCGCGCAATTGCTGATAGGAACCGACGAGTTCACCAAGCTCTTTGAGGCCCTTGTAGAGGCCGGCATTCTCTGCAGGTGGCGTGAGGTAGCTGATCGTGGAGGCGTAGCCGCGGCGTTTGGCGATCGTGGCCTCAGAAGGATTGTTTGCTGCGTAGTAATAGAGATTCGGCAAGGAGCCAATCAATGAATCCGGATAGCAGGTTTCGCTCATGCCCATCTGCTTGCCCGGCATGAATTCGAGAGAGCCGTGGGTTCCGAAGTGGAGAACGGCATCAGCGCGCCACACTTTTTCGAGGTAGGTGTAATAAGCAGCAAAACCGTGGTGCGGGCTAGCGCTGCGGGAATAGAGAAGGCGCATGGGATCACCTTCGTAACCAAATGTGGGCTGCACACCAACAAACACATTGCCGAAGTGACGGCCATAAATCAGCAGGTTCTGCCCGTCACTGTTGAGATTTCCGGGAGGCTTCCCCCAGTTCTCCTCCAAACGCTCTGAGTAAGGAGTCAGCCGCTCGTACTCCTCCACACTCATGCGGTGGGCAATCGAAAGCTCTGGTGCTCCCTGCATCGCTTCGGGGTCATTGATCACCGCTTCCATCAGGGTTTTGGAATCACGCGGAAGATCCTGGATGTCGTATCCCTTCGCCTTCATCTCTTCGAGAACACGATGAATGGATCCGAACACATCGAGATAGGCCGCCGTTCCCACATTTCCCTTGTCCGGTGGAAAGCTGAAGACGGTGATCGCTAACTTCTTCTGATTGCGCGGCTTGATTCGCAAAGATGACCAGCGAATCGCCCTCTCGGCGATGGCATCAACACGATCTTGGAGGGTATGAGCTTTTCCGGTTGCATCATCACGGCCGGACAGAACGATGGGTTCGATGGCACCATCCAGCTCTGGAATCGCAATCTGCAGTGCCACTTGCACGGGGTGAAGGCCAAGGTCGCTGTCCTCCCATTCCTGGGTGGTCTGGAAGACCAATGGCAAGGCCACCATGTAGGGGCGATTGAGCTTCTTGAGCGACTCGATTGCCTTGGGGTGGTCTTGGCGAGCCGGACCACCAACCAGTGCGAAACCAGTCAGCGAGACGATGCCATCAACCAATGGCTGTTCCGGATTCAGCGGGTCATAGAAAAAAGCATTAACAGGCTTGGAGAAGTCGAGACCACCGCAGAAGATCGGGATCACCCGAGCACCGCGGAATTCAAGCTCCTGAACAACAGCAACGTAGTGAGCGTCATCACCGGTCACGATGTGACTCCGTTGAAGAACAAGACCAATCACAGGGCCTTGCCAAGCCTCATCGGATAAATCGGTTCGGCTCGACGTCCAGTTGAGGTATTCCTTGAGATCCTCAAACATGGTGGGAGCGAGTGGGTGCCAAATCCCCAGATCAGGGAATACCTCCGGCTCCGCCACCTCCATAGCCGGACGCTCTTCACCCTCAACAGCTGGAAAAACGTATTTGTCGGCCAGCATCAGCAGGAAATTCCTGAGGTTGTCCGGCGTTCCGCCCAGCCAATACTGAAAACTGAGCATGAAGCTTCTCGCGTCCTGTGCCTTCTCCACTGGCAGGTATTTGAGAACAGTCGGAAGCGTGTTGAGGAGCTTGAGCATGGCGTCCTGAAAGCCAGCTCCGCCGGCTTCTTTCCGCTTTTTCATGAAGCCGGCAATGGCGCTCTTGCTCTGCCCAAGCTGCGCCATCGAAAAGGAGCCGAGCTTGTTCAGGCGCATCACCTCCGGCATCGAAGGAAACACCACAGCCGCTTTGAGACGGTCGCGGTGGGGGGCCACTGCCTCGACGACCTTCTGCGCTAAATCCTCAATAAAAATGAGAGAGGCGATAAATACATCCGCCTCGCTGACATCCTGCTTGAAATTTTCGTAATTATCGGGATCACGTAGTTCCTCGATCAAATAGCCGCAAAGATCAATGCCCAGATCGCCTTCAGCCGCATTCAGAGCAGTGGCGGCCTGAGTGAGTGAGTTTTGGTACTGAGGTTCCAGAACCACATACACCGCCTTCATCACGGACTTGTGGTTTTGACCCTCCACAGGAGCAACGCGACGATCTGCGGAGCGGACCTGTGTAAACATCTGCACTCTTTGAGCAATGTGAAGAACATACGGCGGTCTGCGCTCAAGATGCGAGTGTTTGGGGTCTGGTGTTACAAGTCCCCCGAGCCCATAGGCTCAAGCGAGTGACAGCAGTGCCATGAATTCAGCAGCGGGTGGTTCAATCCCTGTCGTGGTAACAGGAGCACTCGGACGGATGGGTGCCGAAGTGATCAGAGCCATCAGGGCCGCCGAGGACTGCCACCTTGTTGGTGCTGTTGATACCACTCCCGGGAAGGAAGGTGAGGACGTCGGTCTTGCCCTTGGCCTGGGAGAGCTCGAGGTGGCCGTCACAGCAGATCTCGAAGGCTGCCTGTGCTCATGCAGCCAGGCTGTGCGAGATCAAGGCCCCGGCGGCGGTGCCGTGATGGTGGACTTCACCCATCCATCGGTCGTTTACGGCAATACCCGCGCCGCAATCGCTTACGGCGTGCACCCCGTGATCGGCACAACCGGTTTATCACCGCAGCAGATGAACGATCTCAGTGAGTTTGCGCAGAAAGCCTCCATCGGCGGCGCCGTGATTCCCAATTTCTCCGTGGGAATGGTTCTGCTGCAGCAGGCAGCTGCTGCAGCGGCACGCTTCTACGACCATGCCGAACTCACGGAGCTCCATCACAACCGCAAGGCTGATGCACCCAGCGGTACCTGCATCAAAACCGCTGAACTGATGGAAGAACTTGGCAAATCCTTCAACCCTGAGGAGGTTGAAGAACATGAATCGCTCGAAGGCAGCCGGGGGGGGCGCCGCCCCAGTGGGCTTCGCCTCCATTCACTGAGGTTGCCAGGCTTGGTCGCCCACCAGGAGGTGATGTTTGGTGCTCCGGGAGAGACGTACACCCTTCGCCATGACACGATCGATCGTTCGGCTTACATGCCTGGGGTTCTTTTATGTGTGCGCCGGGTTCGTCAACTCGAGGGGCTTGTCTATGGCCTTGAACGCCTGATCTGATTCACGATGCTTCTGCCTTTGCGACCGGGAGAACTCCAGCGTCTGATCCCGGCAGTCGCCACGGGAACTCAATTCAGAGCAACCCTTGGTAATCCACGCAAAATCCTCCAGCGCTTGCTGATTTCTGGAATCGGCGGGGTGATCACGCTTCTAATCAGCCAGAGCTTGTCATTCAATCGCTGGGGGTCGGTCTGGCTCATCGCAGGGGTCATCCTGCTGCTTTACATCCTCTGGGGCCCGATCGTTGAAGCGGGTCGCCGCAATGCCGAGCTTCGGCGCTATCCCGCAGCTGCACTTTTTGAAGGCGAGGTGGTGGAAGCCTTCACACGAGAACGCGTGGAGAACCAGCGGGAACAGGCCGATGCCAACGGTCGTCTCGAACTGGTTGAGAACAGGCGAACCTGGATGGTCCTTGACCTCGCCGATGAAGATGGTTACCTCGGACGCATCAGCTTTCCGAAAACCAAGGCCCATGGATTAATTCGGGCGGGGATGGTGGTCCGTTGCGTCGTGCTCAGTGATCGCAAGGATTTCAGCCGCTTGGGAGCGTTGACCGATGCCTGGTTGCCTGAAGTCCGGCTCTGGGTTGGGGACTACCCATTCCTGCTGAGGCCAGCCTTCGAAGATCTTTGCCGACTGCGCTTGCATACGAGCTCTCGTCATCCAAAGTTCTGAAAAGATGCGTTACGCTATGTAAAGACGCACGAGACAAATGTCCCAAGTACCTGCAAATTCACCAGTCATTCGCGGAGCAACCGTCACCACAGAGGATGGTGGCCGTTTGAACGCATTTGCCACTGAGCCCAGAATGGAAGTGGTGGACACTGAAAGCGGCTGGGGATTCCACGAGCGCGCTGAAAAACTGAATGGACGCATGGCCATGCTTGGCTTCATTGCTCTCCTGGCAACCGAATTCGCCTTGGGCGGCGAAGCCTTCACCCGCGGCCTTCTGGGCATCGGCTGATTCCTTGCCAGACGTTGCGGCATCTCACCGGTTCCTCATCGTTGGAGCCGGTCCAACAGGTTCACTTCTCGCCCTCGGTCTTGCACAACAGGGATATCAAGTCCTCTTGTGTGATCAACTGTCACGAGCCGAACTTGCCGCAAGAAGTCGTGCCTACGCCTTAACCCATTCGTCCAGGCGGTTATTGGAGCGACTTCACGTTTGGGATCAATTAAAAACATCTCTGGAGCCATTTGAATCCCTGCGGCTCGACGATCGAGTTCTGGGATTAACGGCCTGGTTCCGCCACCGTGATTTAAGACTCGGTAATCGAGGGTTTGAAGCGATTGGATGGATTTTGGATCACAAGCCGTTGATGACGGCGCTTCTGAGTGAGCTTGAAATCAACACGCTGGTTGATCTTCGCTACGGAATTGACGAACGATCCTTTTCTCAATTCCATAAGCATGCTGATTGGGTTGTCGCTGCAGACGGTGCTCGCTCCACGCTTCGTCGCTCTAGGGCTATGCCGTTCTGGAGTCACACCTATGAGCAAGGTTGCTTAACAGCCAAGGTTTCTCTTGAGGGCGCTGAGCAACGTTGTGCCTATGAATTGTTCAGGTCAGAAGGACCGATGGCTGTTCTGCCGTTGGGTGGAACGCATTACCAGGTTGTGTGGAGTGCACCCTTTCAGCACTGTCAGGAGCGCTCCAGCCTGCAAGCCGATCAGCTGCTCCAGCAGTTAGCGGCCGTGCTTCCGAAGGGAGTTCGTCCCACTGCTCTTTTGGATCACCCAGGGGCCTTCCCTCTGGAACTCAGTCTCGCCCCACAACTCAACCGCTCGAACCTGTTGTTGGTGGGGGAATCGGGGCATCGCTGCCACCCCGTTGGTGGTCAGGGATTGAATCTCTGCTGGAGGGATGTGAGCGACTTGCTCGATCTCACGCAATCCAGAGGTGTCAGCGGATCCCTTCCATCACATCTGGGGCGCCTCTACACCTGGCGACGCCTTCCTGATCTGACCAGTGTTCTGCTCTCCACAGACCTCCTGATCCGATTGTTCTCCAATCGACAGCCACTGATTCTGCCGATGCGGATCCTGATCATGAAGCTTCTGGCGAACCTCCGTTGGGTTCGTCGCATCAGTCTTTCAGCCATGACCGACGGGCCTGGCAACTTGTTCTCCCGCTTGCCAAAGTGTGGCCAAACGATTGCCCACCATGGTGATCAGCAGCGATCCACAACCTCAGCCAAGTCCAGCTCTGCTCAGTTTTCTTCAGCAGAAAATGGGACTTAGTGACAACGCACTCAATTTGGGATTGCGTCAAGCCGCATTGGACCAGGCTCCACTCCCTGTCGTGCTTTGGAGCTTCGGACTGCTGAACCTCAGCCAGTACCAAGATGTCCTGGACTGGCAACATCAACACGAGTGAGGAATCACTCGTAAATAATCAGAGATTCGACAGGAACACCAGCTGGCAGCTTCCTGCGCCCATCAAGTTCCGCTAGTTCAATCACGAAACCGCAACCGACGAGCACTCCGCCGGCCTTGGTCACCAATTCAGCCGAGGCCGAGGCAGTCCCCCCGGTGGCCAGCAGGTCGTCAACAAGCATCACCCTCGGATGATCAGTCAGAGCATCCGCGTGAATCTCCAGTCGATCACTGCCGTACTCGAGGGTGTAATCGATTCCGATCACTTCACCAGGCAATTTGCCTGGCTTGCGAACGGGTACAAACCCCTTCTGCAGCTGGGTTGCCAGCGCCGTTCCAACAATGAACCCCCTGGATTCGATGCCCACGATCAGATCCGGTTGCCATCGCTCACACACAGCAATCAGGCGTCGGATCACCTCAGCCCAGCCGGTGGGTTCTCGAAGCAAGGGGGCGATGTCTCGGAACAAGATTCCGGGCTTAGGGAAGTCGGGAATATCGCGAACGTACTGACGAAGATCCACAAGGTGGTGACGTAAAGGCCTTAACCCTGGCATCATCGCAGCCATGACCGATGTTTCAGTTCCGGCGGTATCCGATCCGTCTCAACCCGAAGCCGTTCTCGGCCGTCGTTCGCTTGAGCGCCTGGACCTTCTGCTGCTGACCGTGGAGTCACTTGATCTCAATGGTGGTGAAGCCATGCTTTGGGCAACCCGTCAGCTGGGATTCGAAGCGGTCTTCCCCAATCGTGTGGAACTCTGGAAGCGCCGATGCCACAACCCTCTGCGACGCTCAACCCGTCGTGGCTCTCTCTCAGCCGTTGAAACGGAAGCCTTGATCCGCATCCTCTGCGCGATGGCTGATCGTCTTTATCCGATGCTGCGTCAATTGCTGTCAAGCAGGGAACCGGACAATCTCACCAGCGAGCGCTGGGCTCTTCTGGATGAACGCCTCAGGAACCTGATTGAGGAGCGCATGAACCTCCGCAGAGGAGCGATTCAACGACTTCTCGATGGCGAACAATCCAAGCCCCTCCAACGCCAGCTTGTGCTCACACTGGCCTTGGCGGCCGGTCCCGGGGGAGTCGATCGACTCCGCGCCAGTCTTCTCGATCCAAATCCCTAATGGTGATGCTGAAACAGTCCTTCCGATACGACCAGACCGCTGCACGCTTGGAAGTTGAGGGTCTTCCCGACTTTTCAGCTAACCATGGCAGCAATGCGATCGGAATTCTCTCCAGCTGGCGACTCACCATGATCGGTGCACCGGAAATGGAAGGACAACGGGACCATCTCGAAGCCCTCATGGCTTCAGTCATCCCTTATGCCCGTCTTCAGCTTTCAGGAGTAGGAAAAGTCCAGGGCAACGATGACGGCCCTGTGCGGATCCATCCCGCCGAGCAGGGGCACCAACTGGAACTGATTAGCAGTCGCAGTGGAGTGCCTCCTCTAACCCTTCAGCTCGATGACGCGGACCTTGCAGACCTGGTTCGCTGTCTCGATGCTTTGCGCGGCGATCCAAGGGTGCGTATCAATTGGCCTCCAATTGTTCATACCCCCCTACCAAAACGGGAATTAGCAGAGCGAACCCCTCTGCATCAACGCTTGGCTGCTCCTGTTCTCGGTGCCGGAACCTTCATGATCCTCGGACTTGCAGGCCTGCTCGTGCCCATTCCTAATCCTGATGCCCCCTCCCAGACAGAGAACCAGACGAATTCGCAGGAAAGTCTGATTAGCAATCCTTCACAAGCCGATGGAGAGCCTTGACCTCATGAGAGAGATCCTCAGAATGATGAAAGGAGATCAACGATTGAATGACATCAAGCTGGTCAGATCTCCGACGTAAGGTTGCGAGAATTGGAGCGACACTTGATGTCGTCGTCCGGAGCGATCCGGAAGTTTGCGGTCTCAGTGGATCTGGCTATCACATCACTCTCCATCACAGTGGATATGGAGATTGCACAGTCGGCGATCTCACCTTGATCGATTGTCCCAATGAGCTTGTGCTGACGGAGTTCGAGCGGTGGATGCGAGGTGCCGGCCACGAGGCGACGTCATGAAACCCTCGAACTTTCGTCCTGTGCTCAAGGGCCAGTCCCAAAAAAAAGTCTTCAGTAAAGGACGGGCTCACCAATCGACATCGATTGTCCGGCAGCTTCTCGAATCTGTTCTGCTGCTCAGCCTCGGAGCAGGTGCCTTCGCCTTTCTGAGCTGGCTTCCTCAGAAACTCGATGCCATGGTTCTGGTGAGTGAAGCCATCGCGGATCTCATCCGTGGAGTCACTCAACTTGTGGAAGCCTGCCTGGGTATTGCAGCGGTGATCCTGATCGCCCTGTTACTCATGTTCGCTTTGGTCACTTTCTTCGCCGGAGCTATGCGATTGATCAAAGGGTGCATCAGGCTTTCACAAGTAATGTCCAAGAAGCGCGTTCGACCAATCCATCCCCAGCCAAAACGCAGACGTTGAGGGACGTGTATCCGATCAAGGTGCTGGAGCTCGAGGAGCGAGTGCGCGCTGAACAGTCCAAAGCTCCTCAAGAGTCAGACCTCCATTGCCATCGAGATCGAAGCTGACGAAATTACGGTTCAGCCAAGGCAAAGAACGACATTCCGCTCGATCCAATTGACCATCGTCGTTACGGTCTGCCTGACGAAAGCGTTGCTGCAGACGCTGGCCACTGGGATGCGTCGTTGAGGGCCTGAGATCATCCAGACGCAGGAAGCCTCGCGAATCTTGCCGTCGCAGTCTGCGTTCCAAGTAAGTCACCCCCTTCACCTCTCCTGACTCCAACCGGCCGTCGCCATTCACATCCATACGCACAAACAGGGCCTCCATCCGTTTGCCGTAATTAACGACAGGTCTGGCTTCAGACCACACGGGGACAGCAGTCAGTGGAATGATCAGAAGGCCACTCGCCCCGATCAACAGTGATGGCGTTGAAAACATCATCAAGACAGATTATGGACATTCAGGGACGTGAGGATGCCTCAGTAGTGACAATGCTTTGATCAGCTGTGACAAGGTCCTTCACTGGGCGACAAGGCGCTGCCATCTCCATACCATCAATGCAATGAAATTCAGGGATGGGAACCATGGGACGCTCCTCAATGATCTGGGTCGTCGACGATGATCCTGAGCTGCGCCAAATGGTGGGTACATACCTGATCGACCAGGGGTACGACGTGCGGAGCCTCAGCGACGTCAAGCAACTCGAGGCAAGGCTCGAGTTTCAGAGGCCTGATCTTGTCGTTCTCGATCTCATGATGCCAGGAGACGATGGTTTGACAGCCCTTCGCCGACTTCGCGATGCGGGAGACGACTTACCCGTCGTCATGTTGACGGCCCGCGGCGAAGGAGTCGACCGCATCATCGGCCTCGAACAGGGTGCTGATGACTATCTCGCCAAACCTTTTCTGCCAAGGGAACTCTCAGCGCGAATCGAAGCGGTTCTTCGGCGCCGCAGCTCTTTGCCGGCCGGCACCCCTCTGGCTGAGGGAGGGGATGTCGTCTTTGGCGAAAACGTTCTCGATTTGGCCGCCAGGACGCTAAGCCGCGATGGAAAGTGTGTGGTCATCACCAGCGGGGAATTCAGCCTGCTGGCCGCTTTCGTACAACACCCCCACCGTCCGCTCTCAAGAGAACGACTCATCGAGCTAGCTCGGGGGCCTGGTTGTGACACCGACAGCCGCAGCATGGATGTGCAGGTCTCCAGGGTGCGCAAACTGGTGGAACCTGACCCGACGCGCCCCCGCTACCTGCAGACCGTCTGGGGGTATGGCTATGTGTTCGTTCCTGATGGCCAGCCACGCTCTCGCTGAACCCTTCCCATGCCCTCGACGTCCTGGCAGAAGCGCATCAGCTCACTACTTGGATGGGGAACCCTGGCGCTGGGAAGTTCAGCGTTCTGTCTAATCGTCTTCCAAGCCCTATTCGGTCGCCAGTTGGAGCAGCTTCAGACCATTCAGCTCGGACGCGACTTAGCCCTCAACGTCAGACTCACAGAACTGGCCCTGGAACGCTACCCGCCACACCTTGTGGCAGAACTGACAGGACTGGACTTGGTGGTCACAGTGCGCCCCAAACTCTCGCCACTGACTCCATCAACTGCGTTCAAGCGCCAGGCTGAAGCGCTGCAACAACAGCTTTGCAAACGGTTGTCCCACTGCCCCATGGTGCATCCCCATCACTCGGCCCGGGAGGACCGCAGTGTATGGATCGAGTTGATTTCCCCCCTGGAACCCATCTGGTTGAGAGTGAAAGTGCCTTCGATGATGCGATGGCCCCCGGAGCCGACCCTTTTGGGCCTTTCACTGGTGGGAGCGGGCATCATCTGTGGAGGTCTGTTCTTGCTTGTGGAGGTTGAAGCCCCTCTTCGCGGCCTGGAAAAGGCACTTGCCAGAGTCGGGGAAGGGGGCGGTCCTGATGCGGTGCCAGCTCGAGGCGCACCGGAAGTGCAACGCCTGACCCAGCGCTTCAATGCCATGGTTCAGCGGTTAGCAGCCAGTCGGCAGGAGCGGGCAACCATGCTGGCTGGGATTGCCCACGATCTACGGGCACCGATTACACGCCTTCAGTTCCGGCTCTCCTTACCTGAACTCTCCCCGGAAGACCGGGAACGTTGCGCCGGAGATCTCCAGTCCCTCGAGCGGATCACAGGACAGTTTCTGCTGTTTGCAGGAGGAGGTGAAAGTGAAGCTTCGGTCGAGGTCCCACTCGAGCAGTTGTTGGCAGAAGTCGCCAATAGTCATCCCGCTGACGAACTCCAGCTGGATCTGTCGCCTCTGTCTTTGGCGGTGAAACCGGTGGCCTTGGGCCGGGCGGTTGCCAATCTGATTGACAATGCCTTTGCTTACGGTTCGGCACCAGTCGTTCTACGACTACGTGAGGTCGACGCACGGTGCATCATCGAGATCTGGGATCAGGGTGAAGGAATGCCCGCAAACCAATGGGAACAGGCGCTTCAGCCCTTTCACCGCCTCGATCGTTCCAGAGGGCAGCAGGGTCACTGCGGGCTTGGGCTGGCGATTGTGTCCCATGTGGCGAGGATTCATGGTGGACGTCTGGAATGTTTGCGAGGAAAACTTCAATCCCAACAACCCCCTCCGGGGCGATTTGCCATCCGCCTCAGCATCCCGATTGCTTTGAACGATCAGCCCTCTGCACCGATGCAAAGCTGATAAAAAGATAAGCACTGACGACGTGACGCCAAGAATCAATCACCAATGCAGAAGAGCGTTGCAGAACCATGGGCCATAAAGAGAAGGGGAAGGAAAAGGGTCACGACAAAAAAAAGCACAACGGCGACAAGCTGCCTGACACAGTGTTGGAGAGAATGGCTGGTAGCGAGCACGATCTCGACAGTCCGTCAGAGCTGCTGGAGGACCTGCTGGAAGGTCGGAATCACAAGATCGAAAGGCTGAATAAAAAGCTGTACGAAGACGAACTGGAGAAACTCCAGACCCAGCTTGTGAAAATGCAGTACTGGATCAAGGACACCGGTTACCGGATGATCGTGCTGTTCGAAGGTCGGGATGCGGCTGGAAAAGGCGGCACGATTAAACGCCTTACAGAGCCGATGAATCCAAGGGGCTGTCGTGTTGTCGCTCTTGGAACACCAACCGAACGACAAAAAACACAATGGTATTTCCAGCGCTACGTGGAACATTTCCCCGCAGCCGGTGAAATCGTGGTGTTCGATCGCAGCTGGTACAACCGTGCCGGAGTGGAACGGGTAATGGGCTTCGCGACGCCGGAGCAAGTCGAACAATTCCTTGATGATGTACCCGAATTCGAACGGATGTTGGTGCGCAGCGGCATCCTTCTGCTGAAGTACTGGTTCTCTGTCAGCGACACGGAACAGGAAGCCCGTTTCCAATCGCGGATCGACGACCCCACCAGACGCTGGAAGCTGAGCCCCATGGATCTGGAAGCACGTAATCGTTGGGTGGATTTTTCCCAGGCGAAAGACGCCATGTTCAACCGCACCAACATCCCGGAGGCACCCTGGTTCACCGTTGAAGCCGACGACAAGCGCAGAGCACGCCTCAACTGTCTGCGACATGTGCTGAGCAAAGTTCCCTGGGAAGACATGACTCCTCCAGCCATCGAACTTCCCCCGCGGCCGAAGCAGGGCAACTACACCCGCCCACCCATCAACGAACAGTTCTTCGTGCCGAATGCCTACCCCTACAACTGAAAGAACAGCGGAGTTAATGCATGCCGTATGAAATCCCCGCACAAGAACAAACGCGCAAATGGTTCCGTAGCCATCTGCTCGGTCGGGAGGTGGAATTGCAGGATCTCTACGAACTGCCGCAAGAAGAACTTGACCTCTTGATGGCAGAAACGGCTGAAATACGCTCGGATCCTGAAAACCGAGTTCGCAGCCACGGTCGCTGGTGCACTGCAGGCTATGTACTAGAACTCGCCCGGATCATTGATGCGCGACGGTTGAATGATTAAAACGCCAGAACTTCCAGAGCTCGGCAATGCTGGCTATGAAAAGGCACAGCTGCATCACTCCAATGCCAAACATGATTCAGATTTTCGCAGCATTGATCCTCACTAGCGGCGCCATGGCAGCTCATGCGGGATCAGTGACCATGGGTGGGGTCAGCGAGGAGCTTGCAACCAATCGAGCACTAGCCAAAGTACCTCAGGGAAAATCCGTAACGGATACAACCTGTGAAGTAATTGGAACAGCAGGACATTCGAAGACCTACCGATGCACGGTCACATGGGACTAAATAAAAAGATCCGAGCTCTGATGGATGCTTCCTGTCAGGTTCAACCCCGGAGCTGCGCAAACCAGAATCCTGCAAGCTGCCAGCTGGACCAGAGAAAAATACCCAAGAACAGCCAGTTCACCCAAGCAGGACGATTTTTGTTCTCAAACATCGAAGCTCGGATCTGGAATTCCATTCTGATGGAGAACCAGCCGTTCAGACAGGGGAGTGAATGGGTTGTTTGCGCTTGAGATCGTGCATCCCCTCGAGCTGCTGATGAACGGCCTTGAGTTGTCGTTGAATGTGATCGCTATTGGGAAGAGCACTGAGGGATGTCAACGCAAGCTCGAGATGGTGCTTGGCGTCAATTAACAAACGGCAATCCGTGCTTCCTGGTTCGTAACTCATCACGTTGATGACTCTCATATTATTCAGATCCACCTAGACAGAATCGGCTGTGTCAACCACAACGGTTTTGGATCGTTCAGGGAGCAAGGCGTCCACCAGACGCCTCAATCAGATTCCACGGGCGTTTGATACCTCCTGGAACGCTCCAGATCCCGAGCTGAGCTGTTTTGGCAGTGCTCTCAAAACGGTCATAGTCGAGGTCATTGCACTGACCCAAATAACCGTCGTAGGCGAACACTGCACCTTGTCGCAGCAGTGGAGCAGCCACATCAGCCCCATTGTTGATCAATCGCGCCACAACCCTGCCGTAGACATCCCTGGCCCTTAATTCGAGAGCGACGATGCTTCCGGGCTGGAGTGAGCGACGAAGCTGGGCCGTGGCACGCTCCGCCCAGGGCTTCTGCTCAGCAAGCGGCGCCTGAATGCAGGCCAGTCGGACAGCCCGCCCTTCACCCTGAAGATCCACAAGAACTTCTTGCCCATTATTCACGGTCAGAACCGTGACCTCCCGACGCGGATGAGGGTCAGCAACGGCAGTCGTTGTTAGGAGCGAGGGCCAGAGCATCACCGCGCCAGCAAAGCTGATCGGTCTTGGGAAGAGTTTTGGTTGCAGTCTTCTCATCAGCCCGCTACCGCCTCTACATCGATGAAGTCACCAGATTCCATGGCCTGCGCCGTGAGATACCGGAGCGTTCGATGACGAATCAATTGAACCTCAACAGCATTCCAGGTGCCACCAATCACGCACCCCACCAGGGGAACCGTCTTGGTGATCAAGGCACGTTGGCTCACTCTGCGTCCGAACACCCTGGTCATCACACCATTGATCAGCGCGAGGCTGCGCTTGTTGATCAGTTTCAACACCATCTCGCGAGTCGCTGTGTGAGCAGCCTTCAACCCCAGCTCCACTCCTACCTGACTGATCACACTGGACCCGAAGACCGGGAACAGCAGCTCGTGGCGGGCGTTCTCACTCTCCAGAAAACCTGGGATTAAGAGCTCGGCAGCGCATGCAGCTGCGAACAGCTGGGTCCGGGTCGTGACTGACAGATCAGCCAGCGCACCAGCAACACTCAGAACGGGATTAGCGGCGAGTCCCGAAGCGGCACCTGCTGTGATCACGCGCAATCGTGCGTCGCCAAAGGCACGTTCAGCGAGTTCGTACGTTGTGGCATCCGGATAACGGCGGCGCAGACGATCAACTTCGAAACGAACCTTCTTGGCATCAAAACTGATGACCCAGTCGAGCAAGTCGGCAACGGAGTTCAGCGGCAACGCACAATCCCGCACATCATTCACCCTATCGGGATTAGCAAGAGTGAAGCCTTAGCGAACAAAGAGCATCTCCCGGTAAGAGGGCAAGGGCCAGCGATCATCATCCACGAGTTCCTCCAAGCCATCCACAGCCTCACGCAACTGCTGCAGACGGGGAAGGATCACACCCGCGCAGTGGTTCATGGCTGCGGCGGTGTCTCCGCTATGTAATTGATGCAAGTCCCCTTCCAGAGCCGTTGCATGGTCGTCCATACGCCCGTGCAGCAAAGCGATCTGGTGAAGAACACGGGTTTCAGGCTGAAGTCCGAGAGCCTGTTGCTGCTGAAGGCTGCGTGCCAAACCGCTCAGATGCTTCTGAACAGCAGGACTGATCTGCGTACGCACCATGGAGAGAGCCACCTTGGCCTCCACTTCGATCGCGAGGGAATACTGCTCTCCATACACCTCATAACGGCTTTCCATCTCCACAGGTGAAATCACCCCATGCCGCTGGAACAGGCTTCTCACCTCCTCCCGGCGCAGCACCGGCAGTGCTTCAGCGGTATTGCGGAGATTTTCCAGGCCACGATCATCGGTCGCTTCCCGATGCCACGCGTCGGAATAGCCATCACCGCCGAACACAACGGCACCATGCAACTCCATGATCTGCCGGAGCACTGACGCCGCCGACTGTTCGAGACTCTGGCCAGAGCCCATTTCAGCGTCGAGGCGATCGCTGATCCATTCCAGAGAATCAGCCAACACAGTATTCATGGCCACAAGAGGGCCAGCAACAGACTGGCCGGAGCCAACCGCTCGGAACTCAAATCGGTTTCCGGTGAAGGCAAAGGGGGATGTGCGGTTGCGATCTCCGGCATCTTTGGGGAATTCAGGAAGAGAATCCACACCGAGACACATGACTCCGCCACTGGAGCTTCCTGTGACCTCGCCCTGTTGAATCTGCTGAAAGACCTTCTCCAGCTGCTGTCCGAGATAAACGGAAATAATCGCCGGAGGGGCTTCATTTGCGCCAAGGCGATGGTCATTGCCTGCCGTGGCCACAACAGCACGCAACAAAGGGCCATTGCAGTGCACACCACGGATGACCGCGGCGCAGAACAACAGGAATTGAAGGTTGTCGTGGGGAGTATGTCCGGGATCCAGAAGGTTGCCCTGGGTGCTGTTGCCAACCGACCAGTTCACATGCTTCCCAGACCCGTTGATCCCAGCAAAGGGCTTCTCATGAAGCAGGCAGGTGAAGCCATGACGCTTAGCGGTGCTGCGCAGCGTCGACATGATCAGTTGCTGATGATCCGTCGCGACATTGGCGGCTTCATAAACCGGCGCGATCTCGAACTGACCGGGCGCAACTTCGTTGTGTCGAGTTTTGGCTGGAATTCCCAGTCTGTAAAGCTGATTTTCAACGTCCTGCATGAACACCTGCACCCGTTCCGGAATCGCACCGAAATAGTGATCATCGAATTGCTGCCCCTTGGGTGATGCCGCGCCGAACAGCGTGCGACCCGCGAGAAGGAGGTCGGGCCTGAGGGTGGCGAACTGAGTATCCACCAGGAAATATTCCTGCTCGGCGCCACAGGAGCTGTTGACAGGGGCCACATCCACATTGCCAAGGATGCGAAGCAGCCTCTGCGCCTGCCGGTTCATGGCGGCATTCGAGCGGAGCAGCGGTGTCTTTTTGTCGAGGGCCTCACCTGTCCAGCTCACAAACACTGTGGGAATGCAGAGCGTCACCCCATTGGGAGTGCGCATTAGGTAGGCCGGACTGGTGATGTCCCAGGCCGTGTACCCCCGGGCCTCAAAGGTGGAACGGATACCTCCATTGGGGAAGGAGCTGCCATCAGGTTCACCCTGCACGAGGAGCTTGCCTGAGAACTCATGGATCGCCTGACCATCACCTTGCGGGCTGATGAAACCGTCGTGCTTCTCCGCAGTGGAGTTGGTGAGGGGATAAAAGACGTGGGCGTAGTAATGCGCGCCCTTGGACACAGCCCAGTCCTTCATCGATTGAGCGACGACATCCGCCACATCGAGATCGAGACGCCCGCCATCACGGATCACTCGACGAACAGCCTTATAAGACTCCTTTGGGAGAGCACTCTTCATCCTTGCGAGCGTGAACACATCGCTGGCCCAAATGTCTTCAAGGGGTTGTGCAGGGGCACAATCCACAGGAGTGCGCTGCTGGATGGCCTGAAGAGCAGCCAGACGGGCGGGATGGGGCATGGTGAGGAACCCGCAGAACAGCGGGATGGGGCTCGTTAATCCGACGCTAAGCCGCCGACCTCCGAACAGCAGGAAGCCGCAGACTGGTGAACCACGAGAGGAAGACAAGGAGAGATGAAGTCCAGAGGCAGGCCTGCATCCCTGAGGAGGGAGTTCCACCGATCAGAAACACGGCACCGGAAAGCAAGGTTCCAACCAGACGGCCTGCCGCATTCGCCATGTAATAGAAGCCCACATTGAGGCTCACGTTCTCCTCATCGGTGTAAGCCAGCACCATGTACGAGTGAATCGAGGAGTTCATCGCGAAGACGACTCCAAAAGCCGCCAAACCGCCCACGATCGCGACCGCCACATCAACCTCACGAAGAAGGGCGATGGCAATGAGCGCGGGAATTGCGGTGAGAACCGCACTCCAAAACTGCACAGCAGACGCCCCGGGACTTTCACGCTGTCCCCAGAGGCGACGCAGCCCGGGGGCTGTGCCCTGCACGATCCCGTAACCAATCACCCAGAGGCCGAGGAAGCCGCCGATTTCCCAGAACCCCCAGCCAAGGGAGGCTTCCAGAAACACCGGAAGTGCCACCACAAACCACACATCGCGGGCACCGAACAAAAAGAAACGAGCGGCCGAAAGCACATTGATGCCTTGGCTCTTCGAAAACAGAGACGAAAACGCAGGCTTGGCCTTCATTTTTCCGATCTCGCCCGGCAACACCAGAGTGACGAGAAAAGCCAGTGCCAGACCTGCAGCCATCCAGGCCACGGCAGCATTGAAACTCAATGCTGTGAGCAGAACTCCGCCAAGGAAAAAACCAACCCCCTTGAGAGCATTTTTGGAACCGGTGAGGATCGCCACCCACTTAAATAATTGCTTCTCACCTTTTTGAGCATCATCTGGGGTTTCGGGAACCACCGTTTTAATGGCGCTCTTGGCGCTCATCTTGTTGAGATCCTTGGCAATCCCACTGATCGCCTGAGCAACCATTACGTACACCACGCTCAGGAGCTTTGGCCAGGATTCCGCGACGGGAACCAGCATCAACAACGCAAAGATCTGCAGAAGCGTCCCGACCCAAAGGGTGAGACGTAATCCATAACGAGCTCCGATCCAGCCTCCATAGAGATTGGTGAGAACCCCGAAGAATTCATAAAAGAGAAATAGAAAGGCGATCTCGAGGGTGGAGTATCCGAGCTCGTGAAAATGGAACACAACCAACATGCGCAAGGCGCCGTCAGTGAGGGTGAACGCCCAATAATTGGCCGTCACAATTCCGTACTGCTGCAGAGCGGAGAGCTTCATGCCTCACTCTCCACAACATGGCAAGTGAGATCAGCCATTCTCGAGCTGTAACCCCATTCGTTGTCATACCAAGCGAACACTTTCAACTGAGTGCCATCAACAACCATCGTGGACAGCGCATCAATGATCGAACTGCGATTGTCGTTGGTGTAATCACAAGACACCAAAGGGCGCTCCTCGTAACCCAGGATCCCCTTGAGTTGACCTTCCGCAGCAGCCTTGAACGCTGCATTCACCTCTTCAACCGTGACGCTGTGCTTGAGCTCGAACACGGCATCGGTGAGGGAACCATTGAGCAGCGGTACACGGACCGCATGACCATTGAGCTTGCCCTTGAGCTCAGGGAAGATCATCGCGATCGCCTTGGCCGATCCGGTCGTGGTGGGGATCAGTGAGGTGAGGCCAGAGCGGGCCCGTCGCAGATCACTCTTGAAGGCATCGATCGGCACCTGGGTGTTGGTGATGTCGTGAATGGTGGTGATCATTCCGTGCTCAATGCCGAAGCTCTCATGCACCACCTTCACCACAGGCGCCAGGCAGTTGGTGGTGCAGGAGGCCGCGGTCACCAACCGGTTCCGATCGGGCTCGTAAAGGTGATGGTTGATGCCGTAAACAATGTTGAGAGCTTCCGCACCGGCAACGACACCCTTCACAGGGCAAGCCACAACAACACGTTTCAGCCCTACCCGCTCGAAATAGGGGTTGAGGGTCTCTGGCGTTTTGATCTTGCCGCTGGCCTCCAGCACCATCTCCACCCCGCGCTCAGACCAAGGCACAGCGGTGGGATCTTTCTCACTCGACCATGTCAGAAGGGCCCCCTCCACGGTGAATCCCTCAGCGCTACTGCTGATCGCGCGATCCCAGCGGCCATGGACCGAGTCAAACTCCAGAAGATGAGCGGCGGTTGCGGCATCACCGGCGGGGTCATTGACGTGAACCAGTTCGATGCCGGGTCGCCCCCACAGCGCTCTGAACACAAGGCGACCGATGCGCCCGAAGCCATTGATGCCGATCCGCATGAGATCAAAGGGCTCGATCGCCCGAAAAGATCAAACTATCTTGATTGATCAACATTGATTGATGCAACCACCTGGTTCCCAGGACGAACCCGATGGGCAGCCTCATGGGTCGCGCTCGACGGACAAGAACGCTTGAACACAATGAGCTTGCAGGCAACGCCGATGCCTAGCAAAATTTTCAGAAGTGAATTGAATCGCCAATGAACGTGAGTCATCTCCTCTGGACTGTTCTGGGCGGCGCAGCAATCACCTTGGTGCTGTCCTACCTATTGCGACGAGTTTTACCTCAACTCACTCGCAAAACAAAAGGCGATTTTGACGATTTAGCGATCAGCGCACTCGCGGATGCCGTCATCCCCATCGGCATCATCATCATCCTGGTTCTCACCGAGCAGGATCTTGGCCTAGCCAGCAACTTAAAGGTGGCCTATGGCGTCGGCCTGCGGACCGTCGTCACAATCGTGATGGTCCGCTACGCGAATCGAGTCGCCTCCCGATTCCTCACCATTGCCGCGAGGCGCTCTGGAGGGGAAGAGCTGCAACAGCTGCTCACAAGCCTTCTGCCTTTGCTTAGAGCTTTGGTGTGGATCGTCGGAATCTTGGCCCTCCTCCAAAGCCTGGGCGTGAAAATGACCGTGATCTGGGGTCTGCTCAGCGCCGGCGGCATTGGCATCGGCCTCGCCCTGAAAGAACCCGCCCAAGAACTTTTTGCTTACCTCATGATTCTTCTGGACAAGCCCTTCACTCTGGGGCAAACAATCCAGTCAGGATCGATGACGGCAACGGTGGAAAAGATTGGAGTTCGATCCACTCATTTACGAAGCCTGCGTGGTGAGCTTGTGGTGATGAACAACTCCACTCTCACGGAAAACACAATTCAGAATTTTGCTGAAATGAATCAGCGACGAATGATTTACTCCATTGGCGTCACATACGACACGACCGTGGAACAGATGAAAGCGATTCCGGCGATGATTGAAGCCATTATCGCCCAGCAGGAACACAGCACCTTCTCCCGTTGTCATTTCACTGAATTCGGAGACTCCAGCCTGAATTTCGAGCTTGCTTACTACATCGATACACGCGATTACACCGTCGCCCTCAATGATCAGCAGGCGATCAATCTCAAAATCATGCAATCCTTTGAAGATATGGGCATCGAATTCGCATTCCCGAGCCAAACCGTTTACCTGGAAAGCGATTCAGGGCTGAACAAGGAATCCTGAACAAGTTGCAGACCTGCAGACAATCCCTCGAAACTGGCCCACTTACGCTGGCATGAATGCCGACGTAGTCCATGACGTCCTCCGTGGACAAAGTGCTCAATTTGGATAGCGACCAAGCTCAGAGCCTGCTCAAAGCACTCTCAGACCCCCTGCGACTCCGCATACTCGATCAGCTGTCCACCGGCGAGCGCTGCGTGTGTGACCTAACAGAGGCTCTGACCTTGTCCCAGTCACGCCTTTCATTTCACCTCAAAGTCATGAAGGAAGCAGGTCTGCTAGGGGATCGTCAAAGCGGACGCTGGGTGTACTACCGCATTCGAACTGAAGCCCTGAACGCGCTGCAGGGATGGCTTCACGAGCTCACTCGCTCCTGCGAAACACCGGCCAACAGCTGCAGCGACTAATCCTGATGGATCTCTCCAGTCCCGACGCAAGGCTGTTTTTTCCAGCGACGCAACGCAATAGGAGGCCGATCGGGGATGTCCTGGCCGAGACTCTCCCCCCGAAGGGACTCATTCTCGAACTGGCCAGTGGATCGGGCGAACACGGCGTTGCCTTTCAAAAGCGATTTCCCCAGATCACCTGGCAGTGCAGTGATCCAGACCGTAATCACTGCCGCAGCATCAGCGCATGGATCAGCAAAGAAGGACTGACCACTGTGATGCCGCAGCCTTTGTCATTGGATGTGTGCTCCCATGACTGGTTAACGCATGGTTCAGAGGCTCCGGTCATGGTTGTGGCTGTGAACCTGCTCCACATCTCCCCCTGGGAGTGCACACGATCTCTCATGCAGGGATCCGTCCGCCACCTGAAACCAGGAGGGAAGCTCTTGATTTACGGCCCATTTCGGGTCAGTGGAAAGCATGTGAGCGAAAGCAATCAACGCTTCGACGACGCGTTGCAGGAACGCGATCCGAGCTGGGGAGTCCGCGAGCAGGAGGCTGTGGTCGAGGAGGCCCGGAAAGCCGGACTCGCCCTTCAAGACATTCGCTTAATGCCCTCAAACAATCGAATCATCCTGCTTGAACGATGAGAGCGTGAGCATTAATCCAGCTCAAAGCACCCCTAGAGACACCCAGCAGCTACTCACAAGTTGCTCAGCAGCATCTCTAGGCTAAATTTGACTCACTCCAATCTCCCGTCGTATGGCTGTCCCACGGGAAAACCAGGTGAAGCTGACGGTCTCTGTTCCGCCAAGCCTTCACGTCTTGCTGCGCAGCTGGGCTCTCTGCGAAGGTCGCGAGCTCACCAGTGTTGTCTTGCAGTGCGTGGAACTGTCTGTACGCCAGCTAAAAAGCAACGGCTCCATCCCTGCCGGCGCGATCCGCAATTACGAAATGGCGTGCGAAGAGCGCCTGACCGCTGGAGGAGCACTGTCATGACCCTCAAGCAAGCCTCACTCGAGCAGGCGTTGCTGGCTCCGTGCATGGAAGCGGTGATCGCCGTGACCGAGCGGTATCAATTTCTGGAGGATCACCGAGGAGCGCGCGTTTTCACCGCTTACAGGGAGATCGACCACGTGATCCAGCTCGGCTTCAGTGAAGACCTCAGTGGGCAGACCCGGATTGATCTGGAGGAACGGGGGTTTCAAATCCTGGAAGCGCGGGAGGGAACCCGACGGGAACATCGCCTGCTGATGCTCACCTTGAAGGAAATCGGCTACGCGCCTCAGTACAGCAATGGGTACTACCAGGCCTCGAAAGGCCTGCTTCGCCATCTACGCAACCTCGGATGGCCCCTTGGTGAGCTTGCTCAACTGCTCAAAAGCCAGCACACTCACTGATCACGCCGCCGACGGCGGATTCCGCGCCCGCTGAAATCCCAATCCAAGGGCGACAGTTCACCGGTTCAGCATCTCGCCACGACTCAGAACGTGTCTCCGATACCAGGGCCATACCAACCGTCCGGCCAGAAATCATCGTCGTAATCCACACTCCACTGATCTTTGGGAATGGGCCCCGATGAGGGTTGACTGCCATCCAGGCAGCCATCAGGCGTGGTGAAACCGCTGGAAAATGCTTCACAGGTCACCGAATCCTTCTGTGCAAGAACTGGTGTCGCCTGAAGTGCGGCGGCCAAGACAACAATGAACACGCGCATGCCCGATCTCACATCTCAAGCAAGTCTGATAGGCCTCAGCCCAAGGTGAGCTGTGCCTGCAACTCCAGACCTGCCCAGCTCTGGAGAGCACCCCACGACCGGACCCGCTGCTCGATCCAGTGATGCCCGTCACTGTTGAGATGGATGCCGTCAGGCTCAATCCAGGCCAGCCACCCCGGCTCTGCCTGCATCGCCGCGTGGAGAGGCATGAAGGGAACATCCACCTCGAGGCAAGCCTCTTCAATTTGGGCTTCATGCACAGCGATGTCGTTGTTGCTGTACCAGAGACAGTCAGCAAACGGCATCACCTGTTCATCCACCGGCGACAGTCCCAGAACAAACACCTGGGTTCGAGCCGTCATGGCGTGAAGCATCTGTTCGAACCCGAAGCGCAAGGCCTGAGCATCAAGTGGTTGCCGGCCGTCGGCACGACCAACCCTGGCTGAATCATTCAGGCCCACCGCCACCAGCAAAGCCTTCGGATGTTGGCGTCGCAGCTCCCCACGACAGGCCCATTCATCCTCCCATCGTTGCGACACCGACTCGAGTCCGTCACCGCGAATCCCCAATGGATAGATCACAGGTGCATCCGGAAGCGCCATCCAGGAGCGCCGTAACCGCTCGCACCAGCCGCCACCCTCGGTGTCTCCCCAGCCGACCACGCCACTATCACCAATCACCACCAGTTGACGGGGATGGCGCATGGATTCAGTCACTCACAACGGGTGATCAGCTTTGCAGCCAGCGGTCCCGACACTGATCATTGAGCCACTCCCCGAGCAGGGTGATCAAGGCATAGGCCCCGATCAACACCAAAACAGCATCCCAGTGGAAGGAACTGAGCGATTCCAGCAACTGCCAGCCCAGTCCACTTCCACCGATCAGGCCCACCACAACGGTCTCCCGCAGGATCACATCACTGCGATAGGCCCCATAGGCCAAGTATCCGGGGCTGCGCGGCGTGAACAGGCCATAGAGCCAGCTGAGCCGTGCAGAAGCTCCCAACGCGCCCATGGCCTGTTGTTGATCAGCAGACTGCTGCTCCAATTCTTCGCGCAACAAACGTCCCATCACCCCGCCGTTGTGCAACCCGAGCGCCAACGCACCGATTGCAAGGGTTGGACGGTTGCTCAGCAGCAGAAGCAACACCGTGAGCGGTGGGGGGATGAGACGCATCAGAGCCCAAACAGCGTTGAGAACGACCTGCCACGGCCGTGAGGGGACCAACAACATCGCCAGCGGAGGAAGTCCTACCGCAATCCCAGCGGCCAGCACTGTGAGCAGGAGCGTCTCATAGATCAGCCGCAACCAGGGAAGTTCTGCAGCGGCCAGCATCAGACGGCCCCAATCCGGCAACGCCAGTCCCTGCCAGACGACACTGCCGGAATCCGGCAACAACACATGGAGCCAGGTGCTTCCTGTGATCCCCGCCACAATCACACCAGCGAGGAAGAGACACAGACGTCGCTGGCCTGCCTGGGCCTTGTGGGATTGACGTCGCCAAAGCGTGAGCAGGATCTCCAAAGAAACACTGAGAAGGCCAAGCAACCACAGCCCACTCCAAAGCTCTCTGAACTGCAGCGACTGCAGGCTGAGTTGCAGATCAGTGCCCAGGCCTCCCAGGCCAAACACACCCAGAAGCGTTGCACTTCGCAATGCGCACTCGAGTCGATACCCGCCATAACTCATCAACACTGTGCCCATGGCGGGGGACAGTGCGGTGCAACAAGCGGCGAGGGGGGGCGCACCGCCCTGCAGCAGTGCCTGAAGCCTGGATGGATCAAGCGCATCCAGCTGGTCGCGCCAAACGCGAGCGACCAGGGCCGCATAGGGAATCGTGATCGCGGCGACCGCCACCCAGGGATGCAGACCGAGAACCTGCAGAAGCAGCAGTCCCCAGATCAGCTCATGCACCGATCGAGGCAGTGCCAGGGAGCGGCGAAGGATCCACGCCGGCCAGGTTGGCCATCTCCACGTCTGCATGAGACGTTCTGAGGCAAAGCACCCAAGCAGCACCCCAAGAACCAGGCTGAGACTCCATCCAGCCAAAGCCATCGCCAGCGTGACCTGCAGAGCTCTCAATAGAGCTTTGAGCAGTAGTGGGTCGAGGGACGGATGAACCGCTGCAGAGAGAAACGCCATCCAGATTTCAACGCCACCGGCGTGAATCCCAGCGAGAACGGTGATCAAGACCGGCAGCAGTGCCAAGGCTGGCAGCACGGCGAGCGCGGGTGCACTGGGTCGGGGCAGAGCCATCACAGTGCGTAGAGATCCTGAAGCTCCCCAGGCGTCACAGCCCTTGCCGGTGCATCGATCAACAGACGTCCATCCCGCAGGGCCAGGACACGATCAAAACGATGAATCAGATCCGGTCGATGCAGCGACACCATCACCGCTTCCGCACCGTAGGCGAGGGAGCCATCAGCGTCTCGTTCCAGAAGGCGATCGAGCACTTCGGCGGCAATGGCTGGGTCCAGACTGGCCAAAGGCTCATCGGCAAGAACCAGAGACGGTTGTTGCCGGAACAACCGGGCCAGGGCAACCCGTTGTCGCTGTCCTCCCGACAGCCGTTTCACGGGGCGATCCAAACCTTCAGAGCCCAAAACCTGGGGCTCCAATCCAGCCTGGCGCAAGCACTGCAGACAGGGCTCTGAGCCAATGGTGAACAGAAGATTCGCCAACGCCCAGGGCAATCCACGCCGACCAAGGACGCCGGCATTGATGTTCTGCCCAACACTGAGTTCCTCAATCAAGCGCAGGTCTTGCCAGAGGGTGCCGATCTCACAGCGCTGACGGCGGTTGCGTTGCTGCAGACTCCTGCCTCGCCAGAGAACCGTTCCCTGTTGTGGGATCAGGGTGCCATTGATCACAGACATCAATGAGCTCTTGCCGGCGCCGCTGGGGCCCAAGAGAGCCACACGCTCTCCGCGGTGGACCTGCAGCGACAGGCTGATCAGCCGGTCTCTCTGCGAGCCGACCAACTGAACCTCTTCAAGCTGAAGCAGGGAACTCAACGAATTTTGCCGAGCTGGCGACCCACCGTTTCGATCGGCTTGTACTGGCTGGCATCAGCAGGAATGAAACGTTTGGCAGCGAAGAGCTCGAGAATCGTGGTCTGGCGGGGGGTGGTTGGCTGTAAAGCCAGGATCGCCTTCTGCAGGCGCGTTGTGAAACCCGAACCGAAGCGCTGATCAAGATCAGGGCGTGCAACCCAGTGGTAGTCAACATATTCAGGGGTTCGCCAGATCACAGCGACCTTGTCGGTGTTGACCCGACCCTCTTTGAGAGCGGACGTCCAGACCTGCTCATTCAAGGCACCTGCCTGGTACGCCCCGCTTTGCACCAAAGCGATGGTGGCGTCATGACTGCCGCTGAAGCCCGCCCGGCCTCCGCTGAACTGACTGGGAGTGACCCCGGCTTTCTCGAGGAAATGCTGCGGCATCAAACGGCCAGACGTTGAGCTCTCCGAGCCAAAGGCGAAGCGCTTCCCGCGCAAACTGGTGAGGCCGCCGATGGACTGGATCGGTTGGAGACCCGCTGAGGCATTGGCGATGAACACACTGCGGAAGCGAGCATCGATATCCCGCTGCGCCAAGACCTTGGCTCCGGGAGTCTGGAGACGGGCCTGAACCCCGGTCAGGCCACCGAACCAGACCAGATCCAAGCCACCGGTCCGGAAGGCACTAACAGCAGCGGGGTAGTTGCTCACCGGCACGTAGCGAACGGTCACCTTCAGACGGTCGCTGAGCTCATCAGCAAGCTGGCCATAGAGACGATTCAGTCGCTCGGGGTTCTGATCGGGAATGGCGCCGACGCGAAGCGCCGGTTTGGCCATGGACGGCAGGACCGTCAACCCCTGGCAAAGAGACAAAGCCAGAAGGGCGACGGCCCCTCGTTCTCGAATGGGCATGAACTGGTTTCTGGTGAAACGATCCTTCAGCAACTGCGAAAAAGGTGTCAATTCACAGCAAGCAGGCGGGCCAGTCGGGCCAAGCCATCTGTAATCGTCTCACGCGAGACCGCACAGGACACCCGTACACAGCGGTCGTCACCGAAGGCGACTCCGGGAACGATCGCCAACCCTTCATCTTCCAGGGCCCTGCGGCAGAAACTCATTGAATCGCCGCACCCTTCAGGCAGCTGAGGGAATGCATAAAAGGCACCCTGGGGGGGGACCAGGGTGATACCGCTCATCGCCTGCAGGCCTGCCACGAGAAAGGATCGGCGGCGGTTGTAGCTCTCAGCCATCGTCTGAACGCAGTCCCGTGGAGCCGTCAGAGCGGCAATGGCTCCCTGCTGGGCAAAACTGCAGACATTGCTGGTGCTCTGGCTCTGGAGAGCGGATGCAGCTTTGATCACGGATTCAGGGCCGCTGAGATAACCCAGGCGCCATCCGGTCATCGCCCACCCCTTGGCGAAACCATTCACCATGAAACAGCGATCCTGAAGATCTGGAGCAAGAGACGCAAAGCTGTCGTGGGTCACGCCGTCGTCGAGCAGGTATTCATAGATCTCATCGCTCATCACCACAAGCCGAGGGTGACGACGCACCAGCTCAGCAATGGCTAACAGCTCATCGCGACTGAGCACACGGCCTGTCGGATTGCCAGGAGAATTGATAATCAGCACCCGGGAGGCCGGAGTGATCGCGGCTTCAAGCGCATTGAGATCCAGGCGGAAGCCATCGTCAGCCGACGAGGGAACAGCAACCGGACGGGCACCGGCGAGGCGGGCCATCTCCGGATAACTGAGCCAGTACGGCGCAGGAATCAAGACCTCGTCGCCGGGGTTCAGCAAAACCTGAAAAAGGTTGTAAATCGCCTGCTTCCCGCCATTGGTGACCAGAACCTCGGCCGCTGAGGTTGGAATGCCGTTCTCCTTACTGATCTTGCTGGCGATCAGCTCACGCAGGGTGGGATCCCCGGCAGCGGGACCGTAACGAGTCATGCCGTTCCTCAAGGCCTCAACAGAGGCCTCAACAATGAACTCAGGAGTATCGAAATCTGGCTCTCCGGCGCTGAGGCTGCAGATGTCGCGCCCCTCCTGTTGCAGGGCCTTGGCCCGAGCGCTGATCGCCAGCGTGAGCGAAGGCTGCAGGGCTTCGGCCCGGCTGGATAGAGAGAGCGGGCGTGACATCAGCGCGGCACCCCTCCAGTGGATGCGCAGGTACGAAAGAACTCATCCTGCCTGATGTGGTGTCACAGACAACCAAGCGCCAAGGCAGAAGGGCCTCGATCCGAGGGAGGACCATGGGGAAATGGACAACCCAAAGCCCTCCCTCAGCTGGGTCCTGGCCGCACGGGACCCTCAGAGACTGGCAGCGTTTTATGCCGGTCTTCTTCAGACCAGAGCCCAATCGGGCCTGGCTGAACACCACTGGATCGTTCCCTTACCGGAGGGAGGGTCGCTGCAGATCTACACCCCATCACGACGTCGCCCCTGGCCGGCCTCAGGCGCCGTGCTGGCACCTTGCCTTCAACGGATCACACGCCACAACCCCCTGCAGGAACTTTGCTCCTGGCGAGATGAGGTCATCGCTCTGGGCGGATCCAGTGCGGAAGAACCCCGCCAAGAATCATTCGGCGCAGAAAGCTGGCTCAAGGATCCTGAGGGTCAACGCTTTTTGCTGCTGGTCACTCAATCAAAAGAATCACCCGAGGAAGCGAAGTGAAAGCTCTCGACGCCTTAAACAGCCAATGTGCAGCCTGCCGGCGCTGTGATCTCGCTCATCATCGGCAAAAGGCAGTGGTTGGCAGGGGAAACCCCGGGTCCGATCTGATGCTGATCGGTGAAGCACCCGGAGCCGACGAGGACAGCCTGGGGCTGCCCTTCGTCGGCCGCTCAGGCCGGCTGCTCAGTGCGCTGCTCAAGGAAGCAGAACTGGATGAAGACCAAGACCTCTACATCTGCAACGTGATCAAGTGCAGGCCCCCCAACAACCGAAAGCCCACGCTTGAGGAGATCAGACAATGCAGACCCTGGCTAGAGGAACAACTCGAGCTCGTGAACCCTTCCTTGGTGCTGATGGCTGGAGCAACGGCTCTTAAGGCGCTGCTAGGGATCAAAAGCGGGATCAGCAAGCTGAGAGGTCAGTGGCACGAGCAGGAGGGAAGGGCCTTCATGCCGGTGTTTCATCCCTCCTATCTCTTGCGGTTTCAATCGCGGGAAGCAGGATCCCCCCAGGCCCTCACCCTCCAGGATTTGCAGGAAGCGAAACGCAGGCTTAGCGCACAAGGGGGATAGGTATGCCATGGTTTGGCCAAGGTCCCTGAACGATCCATGACCGGCACCCTGGCCACCGCTTCTCAGACCGGCAATGACACCGCTCGGAGTCAGCGGTACGACACGGTGATTCACCGGCGTCGGACCCGCACCGTCATGGTGGGCGACGTGCCGATCGGCAGTGAGCACCCGGTCGCCGTTCAGTCGATGATCAATGAAGACACCCTTGATATCGAGGGTGCCGTGGCTGGCATCCGAAGGCTCGCCGATGCCGGCTGCGAGATCGTTCGCGTCACCACGCCCTCCATGGCGCACGCCAAGGCCATGGGAGACATCCGCGCAGCCCTCCGATCGCAGGGCTGTGGTGTTCCTCTTGTTGCGGACGTGCATCACAACGGCATCCGCATCGCCCTTGAAGTGGCAAAGCACGTTGACAAGGTGCGCATCAACCCGGGGCTGTTCGTGTTCGATAAACCCGACCCGGATCGGCAGGACTTCAGCCGTGAAGAATTTCAGGCGATTGGTCAACGCATCAAGGACGACTTCGCTCCCCTTGTGGAAGTCCTCAAGACGCAGAACAAGGCCCTTCGCATCGGCGTGAACCATGGATCACTGGCCGAACGGATGCTGTTCACCTACGGCGATACACCGGAGGGAATGGTCGAATCCGCCATGGAGTTTGTGCACCTCTGCGATGAACTCGACTTCCACAACATCGTGATCTCGATGAAAGCGTCCCGGGCCCCGGTAATGCTGGCGGCTTATCGCCTGATGGCCGACACCCTGGATCGTGAGGGCTTCCACTACCCCCTTCACCTCGGGGTGACGGAAGCGGGTGATGGGGACTACGGCCGGATCAAAAGCACCGCCGGGATCGCCACACTCCTGGCCGAGGGCCTCGGAGACACGATCCGTGTGTCTCTCACCGAAGCACCTGAGAAAGAGATACCCGTCTGCTTTTCAATCCTTCAAGCCCTCGGATTGCGCAAAACGATGGTCGAATACGTGGCTTGCCCAAGCTGCGGTCGCACTTTGTTTAATCTTGAGGAGGTTCTAAATCAGGTTCGGGATGCCACATCCCACCTGACCGGTCTCGACATTGCTGTGATGGGTTGCATCGTGAATGGCCCAGGTGAGATGGCCGATGCCGACTACGGTTACGTCGGCAAGACCCCTGGAGTCATTTCCCTCTATCGAGGGCGTGATGAGATCCGAAAGGTGCCGGAAACCGAAGGAGTTGAAGCGCTGATCCAGATCATCAAGGACGACGGACGCTGGGTGGATCCCGACTGATGTCGTTAC
The DNA here is from genome assembly GCF_000153285.1 of Synechococcus sp. WH 7805. Taxonomy (NCBI): domain Bacteria; kingdom Bacillati; phylum Cyanobacteriota; class Cyanophyceae; order Synechococcales; family Synechococcaceae; genus Synechococcus; species Synechococcus sp. WH 7805. The sequence continues at coordinate 689,750 of NZ_CH724168.1, forward strand.
TGTGAGCTATCAGTCCTCTAGGACGTTATGCCCACTCCCCGACTGCGCCCTGAGCACTCCCATCGCCAAGGCATTCTGCTGATTCTTGGTGCCGGAGGCATCGCAGCCGCCGTGGCGATCGCGGCACCGGGTCTGGGCCTTCCCAGTACAAATTCATCGTCGATTACTGACAGCCCGAAGGAGGTCATTGACCAGGTCTGGCAGATCGTCTATCGCGACTACCTGGATTCCACCGGCAACTACTCACCGGAGCGCTGGACACGCCTGCGCCGTGACCTGCTGACCAAGAATTACGCAGGCACCGATGAGTCGTATGAAGCGATTCGGGGAATGTTGGCCAGCCTCGACGATCCCTACACGCGCTTTTTGGACCCCAAAGAGTTCAAACAGATGCAGATTGACACCTCAGGTGAACTCACCGGGGTGGGCATTCAGATCACTCTCGACAAGGACACCAAGGAAATCGTGGTGGTGTCGCCGATCGAAGGAACTCCGGCATCGAAAGCTGGTGTTCTACCTAAGGACGTGATCGTTTCGGTCGACGGCAAGACAACCAAGGGGATGACCACCGACGACGCGGTGAAGCTGATCCGCGGCAAAGAAGGCAGTGAAGTCACCCTCGGTCTGCGCCGAAAGGGAGAGGTGGTCATCGTTCCCCTCAAACGGGCCCGCATCGAGATCAACGCCGTCGAGAGTCGGCTGAATACCAGTGCAGACGGCACAAAGGTGGGCTACATCCGCCTCAAGCAGTTCAATGCCAAAGCCTCCCGGGAGATGAGGGCGGCGATCCGGAAACTTGAGCAGAAGGGTGCCCAAGGCTTTGTCCTTGATCTGCGGAGCAATCCTGGTGGCCTTCTGGAAGCCAGCGTGGACATCGCCCGCCAATGGCTCGACGAAGGCACGATTGTCAGTACCAAAACACGCGATGGCATTCAGGACATCCGCCGGGCCACCGGGAATGCGGTGACGGATCGTCCCGTGGTGGTGCTTGTGAATGAGGGATCCGCCAGCGCCAGCGAGATCCTCTCGGGAGCACTTCAAGACAACAAACGAGCGGTCCTCGTTGGTCAGAAGACCTTCGGCAAAGGATTGGTTCAGTCGGTCCGGGGGCTTTCGGATGGCTCCGGACTCACCGTCACGATCGCCAAATACCTCACCCCGAAAGGAACGGACATTCACAAGAACGGGATCCGTCCTGATGTACCGGTCGAACTAAGCGAAAGGGAGATTCAATCGCTCACGGTTGATCAGCTGGGAACGGGCAAAGACAGTCAATACCGGGCAGCGGAAACCACGCTGATCAAAGCCCTGCGCTCCCCGGAACGTGGCCAGGCGTTCCAACCGGGCAGCGCCAATCTCCAGTCAGCGCTTCAACGGTAGGGATAGAGACCAAAGCCTTCCATCGCACTGCGACTCGAGCCGAAACGCGGCCGCTCGCTCACGGGAACGACCCCCGAGTAAGGCGAAATAGTCCTTGTTTCCTGAATCCGGTTCACCATCGCCGCACAGCCACCTGCAGCACCAATGGCTTGGTCGACCCGTCTTAAGGGGATGCGTCGGCCCCACTGGGCATCCCACCCCCAGACGTCTCCCTGACGCGAGAGCATGCTGCGAGCCTGGTCGCGGCTGATCTGACCTTCACGCAACAAGCAGGTCGCTGTGGCTAGGGATGCCAGCTGGAGCGAAAAGGTCTTGTCAACGCTGGGCGCAGCAATGCCGACCGGAAAACCGCCAACGGGCATGCCGATCGGCATGCTGCTTCCGCCAGCGGCGAACTGACCGAGTGCGGCCGCAGCAAGTTGCATGAGAAGTGAATCCATTTGAAAAAAGATGAAAGAACAAGGGGGTCTCCAGAGCCGAAGCCCCCTTAGATGTGAACCTGCGATCCGCAATACCGGTCAAACAGCTCGAGAACCTGCTGGGACGGAAGCTTCGCGGTGTACCGAGCCTCCAGCTCTGCCAGTTGCTGTCCCAGGGGGTAGGCACGCATGGAACGGATCTCGGCGGGATGACTGCGCACGAGGGCGGCCGCCATTGCCCGGTGATGCCGCTGGTCGGTGATCAACCCACCGGCGCACTGCTGCATGCGATGAGTGGCCTCATGGGCCAGGGTGTCCCACACCTGAGACGGGGTCTGATGGGATCGGCACACCACCAGAGTGTCACTCCTGGGGTGATAAAAGCCCTGCAAACCGCTGCGAGAGCAGTCTTGTTGAATGACACGCACACCGGCGCTGGTCAGCCGTCCCCGCAAGGCATCGATGGCATCCCAGGAGGAGGCGCGCGCGGGCAGAACGCTCAGAACAAAACCAGAAACTCCGACCAACAGAAAGGATTGACACCTTGAAGGCAAGGACATGGACCGCTGCAAGGGACTCGGCCACCCTCGGACGGAGCATTAAAAAAACCATCCCCCAGTTGGGGGATGGTTTAGGGAATATGACGAATCAAAAAAAACGTTCAGGCGACCGGTTGCATCAAGCCGCCACCAGGAGAAGAGTCATCGTCGTCATTTTGGGAATCGTCCTGCCAAAGAGCAAAGATGCCAAGGGCAGCTGCCCCAACGAGGCTTGACAAAAGTCCGAAGGAGCCAACGGAACTGATCGGATCGATGAATTCGCCCATGGTTCCAAATATCTGAAGTGACTGTAACGAAGAATTGCGCAATGTGTCGGACGTTTCTCATATTCATCTGGTTCCATCAGCGCCCCCATGGCTCAGACGCTCAGAACAGCCTCGTTACGGTCTTTCTGCTGCTGCTCTCGCTGCTCAGCAGTCAATCCGTCAGCATCTGGGATCTGAGCCGCCATCTGCTCCAGCCAGCCCTTGAGCTCATCCAGCTGTTTCTCCATCGGCAGAACCCCCAGTCCCCGGGCCAGCACCTTGGCAGCAGCACCCGGTCCAGCCTGGTACACCAACCGGCCGTGCAGGTGTTGGGGCAAGCCCTGCCGGAGCAACCTGAAGGCCGGCTCTTCCATGGGCGTCTCCAAAACAATGTTCGGCTTCTCCGGACGGATGCGGGAAAAACCGCAGCGTTTGGCCAGAAGCTTCAGATTCATCAGCTGCAGTAACGACTGAACCGGTCCTGGCAGCGCTCCATAACGGTCAGCCCAGAGAGCCGCCAACTCCACGAGCTCATCACTGCTGAGGCATTCCGCTGCAGCGCGATACGCAGCCATCTTCTCGTCTGCATCGGTGATCCAGTCCGCAGGAATGAAGGCTGTCACCTGCAGATCCACCTGGGTGTCATCCACAGAAGGAATGTCTTGCCCTTGAATCTCCGCAAGCGACTCCTGCAACATCTCCATGTAGAGATCGAAGCCGATCGCTTCCATCTGTCCGCTCTGTTCCACACCAAGCAGATTGCCGACGCCCCGGATCTCCATATCGCGCATGGCCAGCTGATAACCACTTCCCAACTGGGCGAATTCCTGAATCGCGCGCAGACGCTGACGCGCCGCCTCACTCAAGGAGGCATTACCGGGATAAAACAACCAGGCATGGGCCTGAATGCCACTGCGGCCCACACGACCGCGCAGCTGATACAGCTGAGCCAGTCCGAAACGGTGCGCGTCCTCGATGAGAATCGTGTTCACCCGTGGAATGTCGAGACCGCTCTCCACGATGGTGGTGCAAAGCATCACATCGGCTTCACCACCGTTGAAGGCCACCATGGCACTTTCAAGCTCACCCTCGGCCATCTGGCCATGAGCCACCAACAACTTCAGCCCAGGAAGCATCTGACGCAACTGACCAGCCACATCCTCAATCCCCTCCACGCGAGGCACCACGTAGAACACCTGCCCACCCCGATCCAGTTCCTGACGGATCGCGCTACGAATCGCCTCCTCATCGAGAGCGGCAAGATGGGTCTTGATCGGACGCCGCAACGGAGGCGGTGTGGTGATCAGGCTCATCTCCCTCACACCAGAAAGACTCATGTAAAGCGTTCGTGGAATCGGCGTTGCCGAAAGCGTGAGAACGTCAACGTCCTTGCGTAAGGCCTTGATTTTTTCCTTCTGGTTGACCCCGAAGCGTTGCTCCTCATCCACCACAAGCAGGCCGAGCTTGTCGAACGCTGTGCTTTTGCTGAGCAACTGATGGGTACCGACCACGGCATCGATGGTGCCTTTTTTCAATCCCTCGAGGATTGACTTGCGTTCTCCAGCCGTGCGGAACCGGTTCAGCAAAGCCACCTTGATCGGGTAAGGGGCAAAACGTTCGGAGAGGGTGCGCCAGTGCTGCTGGGCCAGCACCGTGGTGGGGGCAAGCATGGCCACCTGACGCCCCGCGGTGATCGCCTTGAAGATCGCCCGGATGGCCACTTCGGTCTTGCCGAAGCCCACATCACCGCACACCAACCTGTCCATCGGTTGGGACTTTTCCATGTCCCGCTTCACCTCTGCCGTGGCTTTGAGCTGATCGGGTGTCGGTTCGTATGGGAACGACTCCTCAAGCTCGGTCTGCCAGGGACCATCCACAGGGAAGGCGAACCCCGGAGCCTGATGGCGCTCGGCATAGAGCTTCACCAGATCGAGCGCCACTTTGCGCAGGGCCTTGCTGGCCCGTTCCTTGGCTTTCACCCAGGCCGAACCGCCCATCTTGCTCAGCTGAGGCGGAGCATCGCTGTTGGCTCGGTATCGCCCCAGACTTCCCAATTGGTCTGCGGCCACCCGCAGGATGCCATCGGCGTATTGCACAACGAGGTAGTCGCGCACCTCACCGCTGATGGCCAGCTTCTCGAGTTTCTGGAAGCGACCGATGCCGTGGTTGCGATGCACCACAAAATCGCCGGGGCGCATTTTGTTGGGATCCACCGTGCGACTGGCCGCCTTCCGCCGCCGACGCACATACCCCGTGCTAGTCAGTGTCTGCTGCCCGAAGAATTCACGGTCAGTGATCAGAACCACGCGCCAGGCGGGCAGCTGCAGTCCCTCGAGATCAGCGGTGCCACGGGTTTTCAGAGCCACCGGTGTGCTCTGCTCGACCAGCCGTTCAATGGCCGCAGCATCGGCCGCATTGGGAACGAAACGACTGACACAGTCGTGTTCTTCGAGCAGGGCGACGGCACGACTCGGCTGGGCCGACAGCAGCCACACCGCCTGCTTCTCCTTCTGGTAGCCCTTGATCAGCTCACCAAGCTTGCCGAACTGATTGGGATACGCCGAAACCGGCCGGCTGTTGAGATCAAAAGCATTGGGGTGATCGTCCTTCTCCTGCAGTTCAGCCAGATCGAAACCACGAAAGGCATCAGCCAGAGCCATGGCCTCATCAATCGGGCGATGGAGCTTTGGCAACGGCAGTCCGAGATCACCATGGTGCTCTTCGGCGTGGTCGAACCATTGATCGCCATGGGATCGCCCATGCCGGCGCTCATCAATCGCAACGCAGCACGCTGCGGGGAGATAGTCGAGAAGAGACGCGGGCTCCTGCCAGGCCAGTCCGAGCAACCGACGCATCCCTTCCGGGGTGCCACCGTCGAGAAGCTCATTGAGAGCCTGCTCATTCAGAAGCTGATCCAACCCATCGGGCATCGACTCGCGCAGGGCTTCGGCGATGAGAGGGCTAAACCCGGTCGGGGTCAGCCGCAGGCTGTCGATCGGATCCAGGGATCGCTGACTGGCGGGGTCAAACTCCCTGAGTTTGTCGAGTTCATCGCCGAAGAACTCAAGCCGCACCGGCAGCTCACTGCTCACCGGAAACACATCCACGATGTCCCCGCGCCGACTCCAGGTGCCTTCTTGGTCGATCGTCGACACCCGCTCGTAACCCAGCTGGCTGAGAGAAAGGGCCAACACCTCGAGATCAAGAGTGTCGCCTTTGCGCAGGGTGCGGCAGCGGTCAGCGAGCACCTGCGGGGGCGGCAGGTGGGGCTGAAGACAGCGCTCTGTGGCCACGATCGCCAGGTCGTTGCTCTGCCCTTCGACCTGCAATTCACTGAGAACCTGCAACTGCCCCCAGGTGATCTCACTGGTGGGATCAAAGGGTTCATAGGGAGACCCCTCACTGGTGGGATACAGCTGGGCACTGCGCCAACCCATCAGATCAAGCAGCGCGGTCCAGCGTCCGGCCTCCTCCAGAGTGGGGACCACCACCAACAGAGGCCGGTCTTGATGGCGGGCCATGGCGCTAGCCACCAAAGCGCGGGCAGCGCGCCCAGCTCCACGCAGCAGCAAACGGTCCGAGCGATCGAGCCGATCACACAGCTCACCGCTCAGCGCCGAGGTCTGCAGCAGACGCACCAGGGAGCTGAGGGGCATGGCGTGACCACAAGCGGCAACGCATGATTGTCGCAATCAACTGCACGCGTTCGTGTGCTGCCATCGGTTTCGTTCCCCATGCCTCGGTACCGCTGCCCCGAATGCTGTTGTGGTCCAGCGATCGTGCTGCATCCTCCAAAAGGATCCGTGCCGGTGTGTTCTCGCTGTCGCACCGTGATGGAACGTCAGCCGCTGGTCCGGCCGGGGCCTCTGTTCGTGCTGCTGACGGTCGGGTCCGCTTTGATCGCGTTCTCCATCCCGGCCCTGCTGACCCCGACGCCGCAACCACGGCCTCCTGCGGCTCAAACCACGGCCTGATGGGCACCTGGCTGCTAAGGAAGAGCGAGTGATCAGTCGAGCATGGGCGACAACCTCAAACCCACACGCAAGCTCCGTGTGGAGCGACGCTTCGAAAGTGCGATCTGGAGGTTCCGCCTGATCACGCTCATCCCTGTGGTGATGAGCCTGATGGGCAGCGTCAGTTGCTTCGTGCTTGGAACCTACGAAGAGCTCACCGTGCTCACGAAGGTGATGCAAGGTCATTTCACCTACGCCAACAGCACACTGTTGATCGGCAAGGTTGTTGGAGGCATCGACTACTACCTAATCGGCATCGCCTTGCTGATCTTCGGCTACGGCATCTATGAGCTGATTATTTCCGACATCGATGTCCGCCAGCAGGACAACTCTCAGGAACGTCGGAATCTTCTCAATATCGAATCCCTCGATGGTTTGAAGCACAAGCTCACCAAGGTGATCATCGTGGCTCTGATCGTTACCGCCTTCAAGGTGATGGTGGGTTTCGAGGTGAAAACCATCACGGAACTCCTTCAATACTGTGCCGGTGTGCTGATGCTGGCCTTCAGCGCCTATCTGATAGGTCGCACCGGCAAGCACTGAACCAGGTTCGGGAGTTGCATCCCCCTGAAGGGTGAACAGCGTTCATCCGCAGGGGGGAGGCATCGAAAGACACAGGCAGCGGACGGTGAAAAGGTCCCAACGCAATGCCTGCGAATGACCTCCACCACACCACCGACCCCGCCCTGCCGCCGGCTCGAACGTCTGCAGCGCCGGGAGCAGCACCGCCCGATTCCTGCATCCATCCAAAAGCGCAATGGACAGGTGCTGCAACACCTTGGGCTGGCTCACCATGCGGCCAATCAACAGTTGCCCCGGGGCGGCGGCGAGTACGACGACCTCCGCCAAGAAGCTTGTCTCGGACTCGTGAAAAGTTTGGACTGCTTCGAGCCCTCCCGTGGCCACCGGGTGAGCAGTTACGTCATGCCGCATGCCACGGGTCAGATCCTTCACTACCGGCGCGATCGTCTGCAAACACTGAGAATTCCCTGGCGACTGAAGGATTTGCACACCCGTGGCATGCGGCTGCAGGAGCAGCGCCTGCATGCAGGCCAGGCAACCTTCAGCGATGCAGATCTGGCCGCCGCTCTGGGGGTGTCCCCTCGCCGCTGGCAGCAGGCGAAAAGCGCCCATCTGGATCAACGCCTGGTGTCGTTGAACACCCCGATTTCAACGAAAAAAGGAGCAAGACCAAACGATGGCGACGAACAGATCGAGCTGCTTCCCAGCCCAGGGAGCGAGGCTCACGACGACCCCCAACAACGCTGGTTGCATGAGGCCCTGCAAAACCTTGATCCGGATCATCGCCGCTGGCTCTGGTCGTACTGGATCGACGGCATTCCCATCAGCCGCCTGGCTGAACAGGAACAGATGAATCGAAGAAGGTTGTCGACAATCCTGCAGGACACACTGCGGGACCTGCGCTACAAGGCTGGATCAACATTCAATTCATCACCCCCAGGAATGCCGCCGCTGCCATCGCCAGCAAGGCAGCCCAGGCTGTCTGCAAGGCATTGACGATTTCATTGCTGAGCCAGGGCCATCGACCCTGGCCGGTGGCTCCCAAAAAGCTCTCGAGCAGCGTGGCAACCAGCCCAACCACAAACACCAGCACCACAGACGAAGCCGTTGTCAGCAGGCCTAGCAGTGCCATCACGAAGGTCATCAACAGGCTTCCCAGAGCACTGGCAAGAGTCCCCTCAATGCTCACGGCACCCTCAGTGCCTGCCGGCACTGGTCGCAATGTGGTGATCAGCAGGGTGGTCCGTCCCCAGCGCTTCCCGATTTCACTGCCGAACGTATCGGCAAGCTTGGCCGCGAAACTGGCCGCAAACCCGACCAGCAAGAGGTGCTCAGATCCCAGTCCAGCGGCGACAAGCATCGCCAGCACCAGGCCGGTGAAAGCTGAACCCCAGACATTTTCAGGCCCGCGGCGTCCTCCCCGGGCCTCGGCAAGACCCAGATCTCGCTTGCGCGCGAATCCCAGCTTGGTGACCAATGAACCCAAGACCAGGTAAGCCACCACCGCGAGCCACCCCCGCCAACCCAAGGCACCCCAGAGCACCGTGCCGAGAAGTCCCGCATGACACCAACCAGCACGCGTCAGCACCGGAAAGCGCTGCGCCACGCTGATCAGAACACCGTTCACCACCAACGCCGTCAGCCAGAGCATTGGCTCCTGGGTTGGGAAATCTGGCGTAGCAAAGGCCATGGCATGTGTTGCACTGCCCTAAGCATCAGCGCTGAAGGCTTCGCTTGCGCGGATAATCACCACTGGTGTCATTCCGGATCCGCATGGTGCTGCTGCGTAAGGGTTTTTATCTCGAACTGGATACGGCGAAGTCGGCTGAGACGCAAAAGCTCCAGCTCGGCACGGTGAGAGTCGTGTCCGAATCCCCAGAGGAATCGGACGGTACGGTCAGCGCATCAGCTGTTCTGACAGCCGCAACATCTGCAGTCGCAGCAGCACCAGCTCCTGGCAGGGTTCAGACCACATCCACCAGCACCGAACCAAAACCCTCCCTCACCACAGCAGAGGCGATGGCCGCAGAACTGGCTGCTGCGGAAGCATCCCGTCCTGCCATTCAGTACGTGACGTTTGCACCGCAAGCCCTGCAGCCCGGCACCGGACTTCGCCCTGGCAAACGCAAGCCCGGCCGCAATCTCTCCAATTTCCGCTCGATGGCCTCAGAGCTGTTCAAGAGCTGAGTCAGGCCTAAACATCCGAGATGACGTTGAAATCCAAGCGAGCAGCTGGCTTTCTGAGCTGGATCGGGCTCAGTGATCAATCCAATCATGAGGAGGCCAGGCCCAGGGCGGCCCGCGAGCAACCTCTGACGAGTGCACGCATTGCCCGACTGCGCCGGATGGGGGTCAAGGCCCGCCAGCTCATGGATGCCTACAAGGGTCAGGAGCGCTGAACCTCTCGCCTCCAACTGCAGAGAGCCGTGGTTGCAGCCACTGCCGCCGTTGAGCTGCGCAGGATCGTGTCACCGAGGCCCACTCCACACCAGCCGGCCTCGGCTGCGGAGCGAAGCTCTGCGCTGGTCCAGCCACCCTCAGGCCCGATCGTGATCCAGCAGCCATCAGGCAAGGACTTCGTGACCGCCAACAGAGTCGACAGATCAGAACAGGCCTGATCACGGGTCACCGCGATCAGGCGGAGGTGCTCCGCGGAAGGGTTGCCCCACCAGTCGTCGGTCGACAGGACAGGCAGAAGCTCAGGAGCCCAGAGTCGTTCACACTGCTCTACCGCCTCGCGCAGGATCACTCCCCAGCGATCAGGCCTGTACTCCGCCTGCGGTACACAGCGTTGGGCCTGAAGAGGTTGCAAGCGATCCACCCCCAGCTCGCAGGCCATGCGCATCACCTCATCCATACCGCGGCGCATCAAGGACACGGCCAGCCCTAACGGTGGGTGGGGTGCTGCAACGGTGTAAGGGAGCGCGCCAAGTTCACTATCCAGCGCAAGATCACCCTCTGTTGTGAGTCGAGTGCTGAACAACTGGCCGCAACCACTCACGACGTGCACCTCAGCACCGGGCCGCAAGCGGAGCACTCGCTTGAGGTAACGCGCCTCCGCCACGGTGAGCCCAATGCGGCTCAGCGCCTGAGCGCTACGAAGCCTGGCGGGTTCAATCAGCAGCCGCCGTCGCTCAGCCACAGCCGCTCAGGTCATACCCGGGAAGATGCTGTCTGGATGGTCCTCAACTGGCCAATCCTCATTCACGCCTCCGATCAAGAGTTCCTCGATCTGTACAAGATCAGAATCGAGTTGACGCAAGGCGTTGATCAGCACATCAAGGGAGAACCCATCACTCGTTCCAAGATCGACCCAGCAACGAGCCCAATCCTGCTCATACTCGAGTTGGCCCATGTTGTGCATCAACGCCGGCATCACTGAGGTGGACTCTTCATTGTCGTAACTCATCCAGCTGAGCTCATCACCCTCTTCGTGCACCTGCATGGATTCCGCATTGAAGCCTCCAAGCCTTCCCAGCACGTACCAGCTGTCGAAGATTCCATCGACATAGTTGCGCTCACCTTGGCTAGGAACTTCGCTGAAGCGCAGCCAGAGCCAGCAGTTGAAGGGATCAACCTCTCGGAAGCGAACGTGCATGGCCTTCAGATGACCACCGCATCATCGCTGGCTTCAGCCTGATCGACCATGCTGGGTTTGCCTGGATAAGGGATACAGCGCGTTTTAGGAAATGCTGGAACTCACCGATATCCACTACAAACCGGCAACCGCAGGAAGTTCCATCCTCAACGGAGTCTCCCTGACGGCGCAACAGGGCAGCCCCCTGCTGATTTCAGGGGAAAGCGGCAGCGGTAAAACAAGCCTCCTGGAGATCATCAGCGGCATGGTCGGAGCCCAATCCGGCAGCATCACCTGGAAGGGAGCAAGCCTGAATCAACGCCAGCGACGCTGGCTTTGCGGTGTCGTGTTCCAATTTCCTGAACGTCACTTCTTAGGACTGAGCGTGAGCCAGGAACTGAAACTGGGTCATCGCCGACTGGCCGGTGACGACCAGATTGAGGTCCTCAGCCAGGTGGGACTGCATGGGGTGGACAACCGACAGGCTCCGGAGCGGCTCAGTGGCGGGCAACAACGACGGCTGGCTTTGGCCGTGCAGCTTCTGAGAAAACCAGAGGTCCTGCTCCTTGATGAACCGACCGCGGGCCTGGACTGGTCGGTTCGAGGTGAGGTCTTGGACCTGCTCTTCAACCTATCCAGACAGCATGTTTTGATCGTGGTGACCCATGAACCCGATCTGTTCCGGAGCTGGAACTGCAAGCACAACCAACTGCGCGACGGCCAGCTGCTCGCTCTGTCACCATGACCGCTGCGATGCAGGGCAGCCATGGCTGATCGGCTGGTGCGGGCGACCGCAGCTGGGGGGGGAATCAGGCTTGTCGCCGTGACCACCAGCGACACAACCCGATACGCCCAGGTTCGCCACGGGCTCTCCTATCTCACCACCGTGATGCTTGGACGGGCCATGAGTGCAGGGCTGCTTCTGGCCAGTTCCATGAAGGTGAGCCACGGAAGGGTCAATCTCAGACTGGGGTCGGACGGCCCTATCCGAGGTCTCTCGGTGGACGCCGGACGGGATGGACGGGTTCGTGGCTATGTGGGCAATCCAAATCTGGAACTCGATCCAGTCCGCTCCACCAACGGTCAAGCCAGTTTTGATTTCACAACGGCCGCGGGAACGGGCTACCTGCATGTGGTGCGAGACGAAGGGAAAGGTGAACCTTTCAGCAGCACGGTCGAGCTCGTGAGCGGATGCATCGGTGAGGATGTGGCGTCCTACCTGCTGCACTCCGAACAGACTCCATCGGCAGTGTTTGTGGGTGAAACCATCAACAGCGATGGCTTGGAAAGCAGCGGTGGACTGCTGGTGCAGGTTCTTCCCAAAGCCGCTGAAGAGCCCGCCTTGGTGGCCTTACTTGAGGAACGCTGCCGTGAGATTCAGGATTTCAGCAAACAGCTGAACAGCTGCGGTGATCATCCGGAGCAATTGATCCAACAAGTCTTCCCCGATCTGGATCCACAACCGATTCCGAGTGGTGAACCGATGCAATCAGTGTCGTTCCACTGCCCTTGCAGCAGAGAGCGCAGCTTGGGAGCCCTCACGCTGCTTGGCCCTGATGAGCTCACCGACATGTTGAAAAACGATCGGGGCGCAGAGCTCACCTGTCACTTCTGCAGCGAGGTGTACAAGGTCGATGAGGTTGAGCTTGCGGAACTGATCAAAACCTTGGCTTGATCAGGCCAGAAGCAGCGTTCCAGCGAGGAGCAGCAGCAGGGCAGGCAATGCTTGCAACTGTTCCATGGTGAAAGGCAGACCCGAGCCGGTCACGGCAACACTGAGCAAGGCCCCAACCACAAGACCGAGGATTAACAACAAGACGCCCCAACCCAAGGAGCTAAGGGGACGGCGTCCACGGCGGATCTGACTAAGGAACAAACCGATCGTTCCCAAAGCGAGAAGCAGCTCGATCGTCTGCGGTGCAAACAGCAACAAGAGCAGAGCAAGAGCTCCTAGGGAGAGGCGGACCAACAGCCCCTGACCTTCAACAAGCGTGAGATCGGGCACCATCGCCGATCCCTTAAAAGAAGGAGCTGGAAGTGAAAGATTGCGAAACCGAGTGAGCAGAGCCGCCGGTCCGTTGGTGGTTTGAACCATCCCTCCCTCGCCCTGCTGACGCTCTACGCGCGAAGCTGTCGCCGCTTCAGCGCTCAGGCGGCCGGACTGACGATCGCGAAGACGATCCATGAGAACGCCGTCATAGGCCGCTTCGACCTTCGCGCGAGCCACTACATCGTCACCGCAGGCCTTGAGAACTCGATCACGGGCGCGTTGCACCTCGTCAAAACTGGCGTCGGACTGAATTTGCAACAGCTGGTAAGGATCCTGTCCATCGGAGTCCTCACCAGGGTTCAGCCCTGCCGCCATCGATGTTCTCTTCTCTTGATGAATGGTATCGAGGATGAAGACCAGATGAGTTGATCAACCGCCATCGACAAACGATTCAGAACAGAGGGGGCCCATGCCGGAAGCCTTGTTGACGTTCGCAACGATGGCGGAAACCGGGAACTTCAGTGCTGAGAAGAAATTGGCGATGCTTGATCAACGGCATCTGCGGCGGCAGGTGATATCCCTCAAGCACCTCCACGCGATCTCTGCAATCACGGAAGCAAACGTAATCCGTTCCTCCGTCATCACAGGGCCGAAGCAGCCAGAGGGTGTCCAAACCACACCGCACAAGAATATGCAGTCTGGCGATTTCAATCTGCTGCCGTGAGGACCATCCGGGGATACGGACAGCCACACCGGACGCAAGTAAAGAGTGGGTTAAGGCTGAATGGAGATGAAAGAGGCTGTGATGCAAACCCTGACCCGACCCCCATCCACTCGTCAGAGCCAGCCATTGGCGTTTGAGTCAGGCACTTGGCCCGAGGCTGCTGCCCACGATGTCAAGACGTGGCTTCAAGCTCTGATCAACGTCTGGTTCAAAGGCTGATCGGCTCGACACCACTCACCACAGGAGCAACCGTGCTGAGCTCGAGAGCAGGATGCTCTTCAGACAACTGATTGAGGTTCCACTGATTCTTGAATAACAACACCGGGCGGTTCCATGCGTCGCGAACGGTCTTGCAGTTGAAAATCCGACCCACCTTCTCTAGCGCTGGCCAACCACCATTCACCCAGCGGGCTACCTGATAACCCAGAGGTTCAAGCCTGGTATCTACGCCATATTCATTCTCTAAACGGTGCTGAACCACCTCAAGCTGTAGTTGACCAACAGCCGCGAGGATCGGATCGCGTTTGCTCTCATCGGTGTCATAGAGAATCTGCACGGCACCCTCCTCGCGCAGCTCATTCACACCTTTGCGGAAATTTTTGAAGGCTGAGGGATTCGGATTGCGGAGCCAACTAAAGATCTCCGGACTGAAACAGGGAATGCCCTCGTACTCAACCTTGGAACCCACATAAAGAGTGTCCCCGATCGAAAACATGCCTGGATTATTGAGACCGATCACATCCCCGGGATAGGCGTCCTCCACCACAGCACGATCCTGACCAAAGAGCTTCTGGGGCCGGGAGAGACGAATGGTTCGGCCTGTTCGCGCGTGGCGGACGGTCATGTCCTTCTCAAACCTGCCGCTGCACACCCGCACGAAAGCCACACGATCGCGATGGCGTGGATCCATGTTGGCCTGAAGCTTGAACACGAAGCCACTGAAATCTGGGCTCAATGGATCAACAGGCCCGTCATGACCGAGTCGAGCCACTGGTTTCTGCGCCATCTCCAGAAAGGCGTTGAGGAAAGGACGCACACCGAAATTGGTCATCGCTGATCCGAAGAACACCGGCGTGAGCTCACCGGCATGCACCAGCTCGAGGTCGAGCTCCGCTCCGGCAGCGTCCAAAAGATCCATCTCCTCAACCGCCTGATCCAGGAGGTCGGACTCCACCAGATCCAGAAGTTCTGGATCATCCAGAGACAGATGACGTTCTTCTGACTGCTTGCCGCGTTCAGCACGACTGAACAACACCACCTCACGGGTCCGCCGGTCGATCACACCTCGAAACTGCTCGCCACTGCCGATTGGCCAGTTGACAGCCCAGGGCGTCAATTCCAGTTCAGCTTCGATTTCATCGAGAAGCGCCAGAGGCTCGCGCCCTGGTCGATCCATTTTGTTGATGAAGGTAAAGATCGGGATCTGCCGCATTCGGCAGACCTCAAAAAGCTTGCGCGTCTGAGGCTCCAATCCCTTGGCCGCATCCTCAAGCATCACGGCATTGTCAGCCGCCGCCAGTGTCCGGTAGGTGTCCTCTGAAAAATCCTGGTGTCCGGGAGTATCGAGCAGGTTGATGGTGTTGCCCGTGTAGTCGAACTGCAGCACCGTTGAAGTGATCGAAATCCCCCGCTGCTTCTCCAACTCCATCCAGTCGGAGGTCACCTTGCGCTGCTCTCCCCGGGCCTTGACGGCTCCAGCCTGCTGGATGGCACCGCCGTACAAGAGCAGTTTTTCTGTGAGGGTGGTCTTGCCCGCGTCTGGATGGGAAATGATCGCAAAATTTCTGCGGCGTGCCACCGCCTCCAACAGTTCGCTGTTGTCTTGTGGACCTGATTCCGTGCTCATGCGCTGGGCTGATCGAGACCAGCCTGACAGCCCGTGATCCAGCCACTGATTTCGAGATAGCGATCCTCAAGTTCTCGAACCTGGAGGTGATCGAGTTGGGCGTCCCGCAGTTGCTCTTTCACCTCCTCGACCGTGAAAGCTGCGTGAAGAGAAGCCCGATAGTCCCTCTGAAGTAACTCCGGAGCATCAGCCGTGTAGCACTCACAGAGCTGATCCAGCTCAGATGAACTGGACGGTCGCCTTAAGTCCCGATGCAGAACCAGACAGTGGCTACCGGCGAGGAGACGAAGGCATCCCCAGAGTTTCTGAGGATCATGTAAGTGATGCAGGAGGCTATTGCTCACAATCAAAGACGCCTGGGATGAGGGCGCATGCCAGGGGAGCGGAGCGACGACGTATTGGAGCCGATCACTGGGGATACTATTTTGCCGGCGGCGGTCCTCCGCCTCAAGGATCATCTGTTCGGCGGCATCCACACCGACAACAGTGCAACGCGGCCAGCGCCGGGCCAGACGTTCACTGATGTTGCCGGGACCGCAACCAAGATCAATCAGGCAGTCGCCATGGGCAGGCCAACGATCAGCGTCCCGCAGCAACTGATCAAGGCGCTCCACCAGCGCCTGGTCAGTTGAAGCAAAATCCGCCGCCGCGTAAGCCTTCACCTGCAGTGGCTCATTCATGAGCTCCGGCTCAGGCGTCCGCTGGATCATCGGGTCGAGTCAGTGGACTTCAATTCCAAAGTCTGACTTCAAAAGGGACGCGCGATGGCCGACGCGCTCAGAAACCGAAAGGATGCATCGATGAGGGTGAATGCAGCCACCGCTACCAAGGCAGACACAACGCCGAGTTGAACACTGCAGGTGGTGCTGGCACACCCTTGCTGGCCCCATCGCTGGCGTTAGGGTGCCAGTAATGATCCCAAGCCCTGTGACCCTGACTCCAACCCGCAGCGTCAGCTCGGACACCAATGCAACGCTGCCTGGGAATGGCGATTTCCCAGCGACCGCCCCCGCCGCCAATCCCGTCTTTTACCGGACCTACAGCCGTCGCAGCAGCGTGGGACGGGAAAGCTGGACGCAGGTCGGCGCACGCAACCTTGGCGGACTGGAGAAGCTCGGCAGCCTCACGTCCGAGGAAATGGAGTTGATGGCTCGGATGCAAGCCGAGAAGAAAGCACTCCCATCCGGACGATGGCTTTGGATCGGTGGCACACCGTGGATCGAGCAGCAGGAAAATTTCTCCGGTGCTTACAACTGCACCTCCACCAACCTTGTGGATTGGGAAGCCTTTGGTCTGATGATGGATCTGGCGATGATGGGCTGTGGTACTGGAGCCATCATTGAGCCCCATCTGATCGAGCGTCTGCCGATGGTCAGTAACCCGATTGAGATCCTTTCGGTGTCTGACATCGGTGTCACCCCCGCTGGAGAGCGTCAAGAGCAGACCAGCCACACCATCAGCAATGACTTGGTCTCCATCAAGGTCGGAGACACCCGACGCGGCTGGGTGGACAGTTACCAACTTCTGCTGGAACTCAGCAGTGATGCTCGGTTTGCTGGCAGAACCGTCAAGGTTGAGGTTGATCTCTCTGATGTCCGCCCGGTCGGCGAAACCCTTAAGGGCTTCGGCGGGATGGCCAATCCAGTGAAGCTCAAAGATCTGTATGGGAGGGTTGCACGTCTTCTCGGCAAAGCGATCGGCCGCAAGCTCACCTCCGTGGAGTGCTGCTTGCTCATCGACGAAGCCGCCGTCACCATCGTGGCGGGCAACATCCGTCGCAGTGCTGGCATGCGCCAGTTCGCCTCTGACGACTCCAGCGCAGCCGGTGCCAAGGACAATCTCTGGCAACAGGATGACGAGGGCAACTGGCGCATCGATCCTGAACGGGATGCTCTGCGCATGGCCAATCACACTCGCGTTTATCACACGCGTCCGACTCGCGACGTGCTCCTTGAAGCTGTCACCCGCCAATTCCACAGTGGTGAGGGTGCCATTCAGTTCGCGCCTGAGGCGATCGCGCGTTCAAACGCCGATCTCCTCAACACACCGGAACTGCGCCGGGAGTTCATCGAGATCTACTGCGATCAAGGCCGGGACGAGGCCGGCCGCTGGCTCGATCTCAACCACGGGCCCATGGATGTGGCCGAACTGGAGCACCGTCTTGGCCGTTACGGCCTCAACCCCTGCGGCGAAATTCTCGGTGCCGATTTCCACTGCAACCTGGCGGAGATCCACCTCAACCAGATCGACCCCAGCGATGACGAGGGCCAACGCGATGCCTTCCGCGCGGGTGCGCTGTCAGTGGCCTGCCTGCTCAACCATCAATTTGAAGTGGAGCGCTACCGCCAGAGTCGTGCCTGGGATCCGATTGTGGGCGTGAGCTTCACCGGCCTGTTCGACTTCTTCGTGCATGCCTTCGGCACCCCCTGGCTGCAGTGGTGGGAAGCCGGACGACCCAACACCGAGGAAGGCCAGGAGTTCAAACGGCGTGAAGCGGAGTACCTGAGCCGCTGGAAAGCCACGGTGAATGAGGCCGTGTGGGAGTACTGCGACCGCCATGGCTTGCGTCGCCCCAACCGTTGCACCACCGTGCAACCCGCAGGCACCAAGAGCCTGCTCACTGGCGCGGCACCAGGCTGGCACCCCCCCAAGGCCCAGCGTTTCATCCGCCGCATCACCTTCCGCAAGAACGACCCCGTTGCCATGGCGTGCATGGACTACGGCTACACCGTTGTGCCATCGCAATCCGACAAGGACGAGCAGGGTCGACTTCTCGATGATCCATTTGATCCGCGCTGCACTGAATGGTTGGTGGAAATCCCCACGGAAGTGAGCTGGGCCAATCTTCCCGGGGCTGATGCCGTGGACATCAACGCGTTCTCGGCAATGGCGCAGTTCGACTTCTACATGCAGGTTCAGACGCATTACACCGCGCACAACACCTCGGCAACCATCGAGTTCCGCGAGCACGAGATTGAAACACTCACCGATGCTCTTCACAAGACCATCGAAAACGGCGACGGCTACATCTCAGCAGCCCTGCTGGCCCGTTTCGACGCTAATGCCACGTTCCCGAGGCTCCCTTTTGAGCCCATTGATGCCGACACCTATGAACGCATGCAGAACGAGGTGATCCAGCGCCGCGTGAGCGCGGACTTCTTCGAAGCCCTCCAGCGTTACGACATGGGAGAGATCAGCGAGGCGGGTCCTGCAGGCTGCGATTCCGATAAATGCCTGCTGCCTCTGGCCAAGCCGAACTCCTGACCACAATGGAGGAGTCCCTGCAGAGGGACTCCTTTAAGATGGGTTTTCAACCTTCAGTGAGGGTTGTGTCAGGAGAGGTGGTCGAGTGGTTGATGGCTCTGGTCTTGAAAACCAGCGATGTGAAAGCATCCGTGGGTTCGAATCCCACCCTCTCCGTTCTTTTTCACAGTAGTTCCAACGCATGACTGTGAACCGCCTGATACTGGCCTTTGGATCCATCATTGGACTGATCGCCATCGTGGCTTGGGTCGGCGAACTGGATGTGGTGTTGTTCGAAGCCGTGCCGAACGAGCAGCCAGCAAACACTCAACAAAAAAACTGAGAATCAGAGCAAAGAGAACATATTTCTCTCGCGATTAATGACGCTTCCAACGCAAACATCCATCGAACCAATCCACCTAAAATACACCTTAAATCACATCAATTTGCATCCAATGTAGATTCATTCAAGCTCCTCCACAGTCACTACAGAACTAACTATTGGTGATCGCCTCTAACTGCCAATTGTGATCGGCGCTTCTTTGTTTTTCCACCACACCCAGTCCCGGATGGGTGGGGTGTTGGCCAGCTGCTCGCGCGTCAGCCCAAGCCCAAGCTTTTGAGACGCACCCAATAAGACATCGAGCATTTCCTCTCCGTTGTTGCAGCGTGCTAAGGCCTCGTTCGTTTTTTTCGCTCCATCAAGAGCCTGAACCAACAGGGTGACCCGACGGGCCACAGGGAGGGAACGAGGATCCATAACCAGCGACGAAAGCCGCTCACCGTAACCACGTCCACTGACAGAAGCAGGCTCAGCGGGCAGAATCTCTAGAGATTGTTCATGGCAATGGCACCTCCGCCGCAACACCACTGGATCATCGGTGATGTGCATGGGTGCCACGAAGCCCTCGTCAGGTTGCTGTCGGTTCTGCCACGCAACGATCACTTGGTGTTCTGCGGTGATGTGATCAACCGAGGTCCAGCCATCGCCGACTGCATGAATTTGGTCTGGGAGCTGGTTTGCGAAGGACGGGCCACATGGTTGCGTGGCAACCATGAGCAGGCCTTGATCTTGGGACTCGAAAGTTCCCCCGCCATCGGCCATCCCGAACTCTTGACGATGGACACCTACCGCCAACTTGGGGACGGTCTCTCGCACCAGTGGCTGCATCGTCTTAAGCAGCTTCCTGATGTGTTTCAAGGCGATGGGTGGGTCGCCACCCACGCAGGATTTGACGACAGTGGTCGCCCCGACCTGAACATCCGTGAACCCTTTTGGGAGCATTACAACGGGCGCTACGGGAAGGTTGTGGTGGGGCACACCCCGCGTCCGACTGTTGAGTTTCAAGGCCAGATCGTGATGATTGACACCGGCGCGGTCTTCGGAGGCCTGTTAACCGCCTATTGCCCTGAAACCGAATCGGTAGTTCAGGTGCATGGACCCAGAGCCGTGTCTGTGAGTCCAGCGCACCAACAGGAACTGGCCACAGGGCTGCCTTGCTGAGGATCTACCGCAGCAACAGAGCGGAGCTTCTGGCTCAGCTCCTCGCCCAGGATCTCAATCTCAACCCTCCCAACCCGTTTGAACAGGTCGAGGTGGTGGTCAATACCTGGCCTACCAGCCGTTGGCTGGGGGAACGACTGGCCAGCATCAACGGAATCAGCGCTCTTGTGCGCTTCCCTTTCCCCGGGAGCCGCCTGCGCCAACTGGTGCAAGCGGTGCTGAGCACGGAGCCCCCCATTGATGATCCCTGGCGAGCCGAACGGTTGGTCTGGACGGTGCTCGCTGTGCTGCCGCAACTGATGCAGCGCAAGGAGGCTGAACCGCTCAGGCAGTGGTGGAACAGTCACCGCACAGCATCCGAGACTCTGACGCGGGAGCAGTGGTTGCTCGCCCGCCAACTGGCGGATGCGGTGGACGATTACGCGCTTTACAGACCTCAGGAACTGGCTAACTGGCTGGCTGGAGATGACGGGGGGAACCTCCCGGGCGTGCTGCGCTGGCAGCCCCTTCTCGTGCGTGCGCTCGCTGACCGGCTTCCGAGCGATCCCTTCGGCTTACAGGTTCAACGGGCCGTTGATCACCTCCGCTTGGGGCAAGCACCGGCCACAACGCTGCCGAGGCGCCTGAGGCTGTTCGGTCTCAGCAACCTCGCCCCGGTGCAGATTGATTTGCTTCAGGCGCTGGCCGGAGTGATGCAGGTGGAGCTTTATTTGCTCACACCATGCCCGGATCTATGGGAGCGATCAGCGCGAAGACGGCGCCGACTGGGCGAGAACTGGACCGCATCCCCAGATGGAACCTGGCTGATCGAGGCCCCGAAACTGGAAGCCATCCTCGGTCGCATGGGAGGGGAATTCCAGCTGCTGCTGGAGGGCAGTGGTGACTGCCTGCTCAGCAGCACGGACCAGGCTGATCTGTTTGCCGACCCGGTGGCGATGGCAGCCTCCGAAGGCCGGCAGGCGTCGTTGCTGGAGCAACTACAACGACAGCTCGCAAGCCCCGAGCACGCTTCGTTACAGCTCAAGCGTTCGGATCAATCCCTGCTGTTCATGGGCTGCGCAGGCCCCTGGAGGGAGGTGCAGCTGGTGCGGGATCGCATTCTTCGCTGGATGGCCGACGATCCCACGCTTCAACCACGGGACATCCTCGTGATGACGCCTGATGTTGAGCGTTATGCCCCGCTGCTGGCCTCAGTGCTCTCTGACCAGGACGCCACCGGAGTGGATCTGCCCTGGCGCCTCACCGACCGCAGTCAGCAGAACAGCCCTGGATTGCAGCAGGCCTTCATGACCCTGCTTCAGCTCAGTGCGGAGCGTCTCACCGCCACAGGACTGGAAGCACTGATGAGCAATCCGGCCTTTCTCAGTCTTCAGGGTCTCGTAGCCCAGGAGGCGATGGACATCACCGCGGCTTTGCAACGCAGCGGCTTCCGTTGGGGACTCGATCGTGAGGAACGCCATGGCGATGACACCCACAGCCTGCGCTGGTGTCTTGATCGCTGGCTCATCGGCCTGATCCTCCCCGATGAGCCTGGCCTAGCACTTGGCACCTGTGCTCCCGCCCTCCCAGATCTGAGCCTTCAGCAGCTCGAGCGCTGGTGGCCGCTCTTGGATCAGGTTGCACGATGGATCGCTCAGTTGCGCCAAAGCGGAAGCTGCTCGGCGTGGGTGGAACGCTTGCGGCGGCTGCTCTCCGATCTCTTCGGCGACGGTGGTGCCTGGGACTGGGAACTGCAAGCAATCCAGCAATGCCTGGACTGCTGGGTGCTACAGGCTGGCCACTGCGAACTCAACCTGGAAACCACTGTGGTGATCTCGGTTCTCGAGGAAGCACTTTCGGCCGACAGTGGCCGCTTCGGGCACCGCAGCGGTGCCATGACCGTGAGCGCCCTCGAACCAATGCGTGCCATTCCCCATCGGGTCATCGTGCTCATGGGGCTGGATGCCGCCTCCTTTCCTCGTACACGGGAACGCCCGGGATTTCATCTGCTGGAGCGGCAGCGGAGGCTTGGGGATCCAAGCAGTACGGATCAGGATCGCTACGTGCTACTCGAGGCGCTGCTCTCCTCCCGTCAGCACCTGTTGATCAGCTGGAGCAGCCGTGATGAACGACGCGGAGACACCCTGCCACCCTGTCCGCCCGTGCAGCAGTGGCTCAGCCTGCTGCGACAGGAGCTCAGCGAGGAGGCGATGGCTCAGGTGTTGATCGAACCACCGGCCAACCCTCTGGACGCAGCCAACTTCATCCCTGCCAAAACTGACGCGTTGAGCTGTGATCGTCGCCTGCTTCAGGCCAGGCAGTGCCTCGATGATCCGCAACGCCCGGCCCCAGGCCATGCCCCCCTCGGTCTCGCCCTGCCCATTCACTGGACCCTGGAAGCGAAACCCGCGGCAGCGCAGGCCAACACTCTGAACAGCGACCAAGTGGAACAGCTGGAACGCTGGCTGCAAGCTCCCCAACGGGCCTGGCTCCGGCAGCGGGGCATCGAAGCTGGGGAGTGGTGTGATGCCGTTGAAGATCGATCACCGCTGGCCCTACCCGAACGCGCCCTTCGCGCCTTGATGACAGAGCGCCTGCATGATGAACTCGATGGGCTCACGAGAGACCCTGAGGCCCGGTGGGACACCTCCAAGTCCGGAGACTGGTTGCAATGGAGCTGCGGCCGAGGGCTGCTACCGCCCGGGGCTGGGGCGGCGCTGGACGACAGCCGCCTGGAACAGCGCTGGCAAAACCTACAAACCGCCCTGTTCAGCCTCGGAACCCTGCAGCAGCCTCCGCGATGGCAGAAGCTCGCGATTCCGCCACTGCCAGTGGCGGGAGAAACCGCTGTGATGATCAGCACCTCCAAGCTTCAGGCCCGCACCGTGCTGGAGGGCTGGTTCAAACACCTTCTCAACCAGCGGGAGGGCCGAGGCTCTCCGACCGTGGTGATTTGCCGCGGTGATAGCAGCAGCAAAGCCGAGACGTTCTCCGTCGCCATGCGCTGGATGCCGATGGAGCCGCAGCAGGCTGATGGATTGCTCAGCGACCTGTTTGCACTGGCTGATGAGGGGCTCCGGATCTGCTGGCCGATCCCCCCGGAAAGCGGACTGGCCAGGGCGATCACCCTGGCCAAAGGGAGAGACGTTGCCGACCGCGCCTTCAGCACCTGCTGGCATGGCGGGATCAAGCGTTGGGCCGAACGGGATCGAGGTGATCTCCAGGCCTGTTTCGGTGACGGTTGTGATGCGGACTATCTCCTCAACAGCCCCGGGTTCGACAGCGCCTTCGACAGCCTGTATGCCCCGCTTCTCGAGGCCAGAAGCCAATGACAGGTCAAGGGGAAGCCCGCACCATCCGCTTCGAGCCGAACCGCTACCCGCTCACCCCGGGGCTGAGATTGCTGGAGGCCAGCGCAGGCACCGGCAAAACCTTTGCCTTGGCCCATCTGGTGATGCGGCTTGTGGTGGAAAGAGAGCTCAAGCTCGATGCACTTCTTGTGGTGACGTTCACAGAAGCAGCAGCTGATGAACTGCGTGACCGCATCGGCAAGCGACTCGACGGAGCGCTTCAAGGGCTCCTGCGTCTAGAACAGGGAGACGATGGCGGGGGAACGGCAAGCGATGCGGTTCTCCTGGAGTGGCTGGAGGAGCACGGCCGCGATCGAGCAGGGCGCAGAAACAAGGCCAGCCTGCTTCTTGAAGCTCTCGAAGCGCTTGAGCGAGCCGATATCACCACCATTCATGGCTTCTGCCGGCGCACCTTGCGCCGGCAAGCCCTGGAGAGTGGCAGGAGCCTGGATCTCTCGCTCGACGATGACCCTCAGACCCTGGTGGAAGAGGTGGCCCATGACCTCTGGCGCGAGCAGATTCTCACGCTTGATCCCGGGGATGTCGCCGGGCTCCTGCAGACAGGACTGCGGGAAGACACCCTGACGGCTGAACTCTTGCGTCTTGATGGCGATTGCGGTGTGCGCATCGCCGAACACGCCGAGACCATCAATCCTGAGGACGCTCTACGGGATATTTTTCCCCTCTGGCTCAAGCAGCGATGGCTGCACTTCCACGAGCTCTGGAGCAGCGAAGGCGTTGAACTGGAGCAGTGCCTTCGCGATTGCGCCCAGGAATGGCACAGCCTCGGCTGCAAGGACACGAAGCCCTACAGCCGCAAACCCACGAAGAATCGCGCCGCCCTGCTGAGCAGCTGGATTGAAACGCGCAATGACACGCAATCGTTACCAATTCGTTACGAAGACGTGCGCAGCCAGGCCATTCTTGGCACTTTTTTCCACCCAGGCGTCTTCTCCAAAACAGCCCGCAAATGCGGCGAAACCTCACCAAGCCTGCCTCGACCAGAGCTGATGCAAGCCATCGCTGCGCTCTGGGATGGACCTGGGGAGCAGACCTGGCGCTATTTGCTCATGCGCGGACTGCGCGAGATCGATCAACGACGCCAACGTCGTGGAGTGGTGGGTTTCTCCGGCCTACTGGATGCACTGAACCCCACGGATCCATCCAGGTCTCAACCATGGATTACAGCCCTGCGGGCCCGCTACAAGGTTGCGTTGATCGATGAATTTCAAGACACCGATCCCCTGCAGTGGACACTCCTGCGCCAGACCTTTGCCTCCCGCGAGCATCTCCTGCTGATGGTGGGGGACCCCAAACAGGCGATCTATCGCTTTCGCGGCGGTGATCTCAACACCTACAAGAGTGCACGCGCTCAGGTCGATCGCATCGACGATCTGCTCGACAACCGGCGCACCACACCTCCCCTGATGGAGGCCATGAATCGCTTGATGTCTCCAGGACTCAAACACTCCGAACTCGCCGTACCAGCGGTATCGGCGAAGGCCAGCTGCACCCCTCTGTCACTGCCGGCAGGCGAGGCACCGTTGCAGATCCTCGCGTTCAATCCCGAGGATGCCGGCGGCAGCAGGAGCCGAACCGATCTGGAAGCAAGCATCCCCTGCTTCGCTGCGGATCTGCTGCTTCAGATCCTCAGCAACGACACCTCCCTCACGCCTGCAGACCTCTGCATTCTTGTCAGTCGCCACCGGCAGGCTGAAGCAATCCGTGACCAGCTCTCAAGGGTGGGCCTGCCCAGCCGCCTGATCAGCCCCGGGGATGTGCTCAGCAGCCGTGGAGCCGTTGAATTGCAATGGTTTCTTGATGGTCTGGCCCGCCCGGCGGACAATGAACGACTGCGCCGACTGGCGGCAGGAGCCCTGATGCAATGGCCTGCCGACACCCTTGAAGTATGCGATCGAAACGGGCAACTCGACCAGTTCGCCGCCAAACTCCAGGCCCTCGCCGATGCCTTGCCTCGGCTTGGAGTGATGGGCTGCCTGGCCCAGCTCCTGGAAGGGGAAACCCTGGCCGACCTGTCGACACGCGGACGTCTCTTGGGAGATCTGCAGCAATGCGCACGCCTGGTGCAGGACTCCATGCACCGACAAGGACTCAATGCTGCAGGCGGAGCCGACTGGCTGCGCCGGCAACGCCTGCATCCACCGGATAACGTGCCGGAACAGCGTCAGCCCTACAGCGATCTAGTGGCCAGCGCAGTGGCCGTGGTCACGGTGCACCGCAGCAAGGGTCTGCAATATCCAGTTGTGATCTGTCCCTACCTCTGGGAGGCGCCATCCCCTGGGAAAGGGCCGCTGTGGCGTCTTCCCGCAGGTGATCGCTCAGGGAGCTGGAGGGTGGCCCTGAATCCGCACTGGGGCAGCGGGCACGCAGCCGCCTGCGCCGATGCCCTGGATTGCATGGCGGAGGCCGAACGCCTGGCCTACGTGGCAGTCACCCGCGCTGAACGCCATTTGGTGCTCTTCAGTGCCGGTGAAGCCAACCCCAGCGGCAATCCTCTGGATCCCTGGCTGGATGCACGCGCAGGCGATGACGATCCGCGAATCAGCCTGCATCACCCGCGATCCATCCCTCCAGACCTGCGCTGGAGTCCATCCAGACAACCCCAGTCGCTTCAGTGCGGACCGGTACCGAAGGAAGCCCTGGATCGCTCCTGGGGACGCAGCAGCTACTCAGCATGGATTGCTAGTGCCTCCAGCCCACACCAAAGCAATCGCAACAACCCCCACGAACTCGAAGAAGGCCGGGATGTGGATGCCGGAACCGAAGCGCCATCCACAAGCGCACGAGACCTGGGGCCAGACGAGGTGCCAGACGTCCAGCCAAGCGGAGAGCCACTGCCGCGCACCGGCTCTCTCGGTACGTTTCCGCGTGGAGCGACAGCAGGCGATTGCCTGCACCGGATCCTGGAGCAGATTCCCTTCGATCAGCCGATCGATCAGCCCAGCAACCATGAGCTCGTCGAGCGCGAGCTGAGTCGTTCCGGCCTGGATCTCACGTTGAAAGAGGACGTTCTCAAGGCCGTCAACACGGTGCTCCGCTCACCCCTCGGCGGCCCCCTCGACAGTCTGCGCCTGGCTGATCTCCACAGCGGTCGGCGCCTGCATGAACTCAGCTTCGATCTTCCCGTGGCCCATACGGGCAGAGCTGTGCGGGCATCGGCTCTCGCCAGTGCCTTCCGCCGCGACCCCCACAAGCGGTTCGGTCCGGACTATGCCGCTCGACTGGAGACCCTGGACATTCACAGCCGGGGCTTCCTCACAGGCTCAATCGATCTGGTGTTCACCGATGGTGATGATCTCGCCACTGCCCGCTGGTGGGTCGCCGACTGGAAGAGCAACTGGATCGGCGAGCGGGACGGCGGAGGACAGCCCCTTTATTGCGGCCCACGGCACTACACCCAATCCGCGATGGAGGAGCAGATGCTCCAGCACCACTACCCCCTCCAAGCCCATCTTTACCTGGTGGCCCTGCATCGCTTCCTGCGGTGGCGCCTGGTCGACTACTCCCCGGATCGCCATCTCGGCGGCTATGCCTACGTCTTTCTTCGCGGTGTCAGCGAGCGGGGGGGGAGCGGCGTGATCCTCGAACCGGCACCGTTGCAGCGGCTGGAACGTCTGAATCAGCTGCTCCAAGGAACCCAGCCATGAACCGCAGCGAAGGCGCACAACTCAGCCAGCAACTCGCCAACGGAATCATGGCCATGCTGCGCCGCCGCCGTCCGCCCGTGGCAAGCCTGTCAGCAACGGATGAACAGGCGCTCGAGGATCTCGTACAGGCACTCACGGCAGCTCTCAGCGTGGGAGAAACAAGCCTGAGCATCGAGGAAGGGCAGCGCGAGCTCCTCGAGCGCAGCGGATGGCTGACTGATCCGCCCCAGTTGATGGTTCTCGATGGCGATCAATTGCACTGGAAGCGATGGCATCAAGCCATGCAGTGCCTGGAGAAGGAACTCATCGATCGCAGTCACACCCTGCCCAGCGGGGGCCAAGCCAACGCCGTGAATCCGCCAGAGCTCGGGACGCTCAATGCGGAGCAGCGGGCCGCTGTCCAAGCCATCACACGCCATCGCCTGGTGATGGTGAGCGGCGGCCCGGGGACGGGGAAAACCAGCACCGTGCAGGCGATGCTGCTCCAAGCAATGGCTGAACGCGAGGCCTTGCGTATCCATCTGGCGGCTCCCACCGGCAAGGCGGCCCGACGCCTGGAGGAAGCGCTTCAGAGCGACCCGCAAACCAAGGGCCTGCACTGCACCACCCTGCACCGCCTCTTGGAAGCGCGCCCAGGAGGCTTCGGCCGTAACAGCCGGCACCCACTGAATCTTGATGTGCTCGTGGTTGATGAAGCATCCATGGTGGATCTCAACCTGGCTCAGGCACTGCTGGCGGCCCTACCTCAAGAGGCACAGCTGGTGCTTGTGGGAGACGCCAACCAACTGCCGCCCATCGGCGTTGGAGCGGTCTGGCAACACCTCCAGCACCCAGAACGCCGGCACCGTTTCGGTGATGCCGCCATCTGCCTCAACCGGATTTACCGCAACAGAGGAGAGCTGGCACGGCTGGGGAGTCTGCTGCGCAACGCGGGGGAAGAGGCTTTCTGGGACGCGTGCAACGGGCTGGACGAGCAGGCAA
The DNA here is from genome assembly GCF_000153285.1 of Synechococcus sp. WH 7805. Lineage (NCBI taxonomy): Bacteria > Bacillati > Cyanobacteriota > Cyanophyceae > Synechococcales > Synechococcaceae > Synechococcus > Synechococcus sp. WH 7805. The sequence goes on from NZ_CH724168.1 coordinate 717,751, forward strand.
ATGTCGCCCTCCAGATTTGCCATGACCGTCGGATCCCCGACACCGTGATTCAAGTCTTGCGAAACCGTCTGGCGGAACTCGGCCGCTCAACGGCCCAGTTTTCCACCGACTCAGAGGGCCATCCCAACCCGACAACCAGCGCAGGACTGCTCAGTCGGCTCGACGATCTCATCGTTCTTTGTCCTCGCCGCCGGGGACCATGGGGTGTTGATTCCCTGCATCGCGATCTGGTCCAAGGAGATGATCCTTCGGGATGGCCTGAAGGTCTGCCGGTGCTGTGCAGCGAAAATCAGATGGATCTCGGACTCGCCAATGGCGACTTGGGTCTCGCGGTCGGCAAGGGTGCGTCGCGACGGTTTTTGTTCCGCTGCAACGACGGCAATGCAGGCAGCCAGTTCCGACTGATTCATCCTGCGCGCATCCGCCAGCTGGAGCCAGCGCTGGCCCTCACCATCCATAAGGCGCAGGGGAGTGAGGTCACCAATGTGATTCTGCTGTGGCCTCCGCAAGACGCGTTGGATTCTTCCGCCCTTCTCTACACAGCGATGACTCGGGCACGCCAACAGCTGAAGCTGTACCGACTGGCGCATGCCGTCAATGACGGCATGCTGTGAGAGAAGCAGTGACGGTTCAAAGCGTGTCAACACGGGTGGAACGCCCCTGGGGTTGGTATGAAGACCTGCTTTCAGGTCCTGGCTACAAACTCAAGCGACTGCTGGTGCGCCATGGCTGCAGACTGAGCTTGCAGCGCCATCGCCATCGCAGCGAGAATTGGACCGTGGTGGCTGGAACAGGACAGCTGCTCTGCGATGGTCACCTAGTGAAAGCCAAGGCAGGAACCACGTTCCATATCCCCTGCGGCTCGATTCACCGCGCCAGTGGTGGGCCGGGCGATCTCCTGATCATCGAGGTACAACACGGAGGCACGCTCGAGGAAAGTGATATCGAACGCCTCGAAGATGACTTTGGCCGGGTGATAAATTAAAAATTCACCTTTGAACAGACGGCAAGCAATACTGCGCGGCATTTGCCGATGGGACGTTGCAAGCCTGATTTGAAGGATCAATCAGGCTGAGCGCCGTCTTCACCATGACCCAGACACCCCCGCAGGCCGCAGTGCCTTGCGCCGTGGATCTCACTGTTTCCGAGCAGTCTTCGGAAACACTCCCCAACGAGGAGCTGTTCACCACCGTGATCGCTCCCTGCAATGACGCAGAACCCGCAGAGTCCATCGCAGAAGAGTCGACCAAAGAAGAGTCTGGATTCGCCGGGTTTGGCTTCAGCGAAGCATTGCTGAGAACTCTGGAGGAGAAGGGATACAAGGAGCCTTCCCCGATTCAGAAAGCAGCCTTTCCCGAGCTGATGCTCGGTCGTGACCTTGTTGGTCAGGCCCAGACCGGAACAGGCAAAACAGCAGCTTTCGCCCTTCCTCTTCTCGAGCGTCTTGAAGGACGCAGCAGCAAGCCCCGGGTGCTGGTGCTGGCCCCAACCCGGGAACTGGCCATGCAGGTGGCTGACTCGTTCAAGGCTTACGCCGCCGGTCATCCCCATCTGAACGTGCTGGCGATTTACGGGGGATCGGATTTCCGCTCCCAAATCCATACCCTCAAACGAGGTGTCGATGTGGTGGTGGGCACCCCAGGGAGGGTGATGGATCACATGCGGCAAGGCACCCTCGACACCACAGGGCTTCGCAGCCTGGTGCTCGATGAAGCCGATGAAATGCTTCGGATGGGCTTCATTGATGACGTGGAGTGGATTCTTGACCAGCTCCCTGAGGAGAGACAGGTGGTGCTCTTCTCGGCAACGATGCCGAATGAAATTCGTCGCCTCTCGAAGCGTTATCTGCAGGAACCCGCTGAAATCACGATCAAAACCAAGGATCGAGAGGCGAAACGCATCCGCCAGCGGTCGATCACGATGCAGAACTCACACAAGATCGAAGCTCTCAATCGTGTACTCGAGGCCGTCACTGGCGAAGGCGTGATCATTTTTGCCCGCACCAAGGCAATCACCCTGACGGTGGCTGAATCTCTGGAAGCGGCGGGTCACGATGTCGCAGTCCTCAATGGAGACGTCCCGCAGAACCAGAGAGAGCGCACCGTTGATCGGCTGCGAAAGGGGACTGTCAATATCCTCGTGGCCACCGATGTTGCAGCACGCGGCCTTGATGTGGACCGCATCGGCCTTGTCATCAATTACGACATGCCGTTCGACAGCGAGGCCTATGTGCACCGCATCGGCCGCACGGGTCGAGCAGGTCGAACGGGCGAAGCCATCCTGTTCGTCACACCGCGTGAACGGCGCTTTGTAGGCAACCTCGAACGGGCTGTGAATCAGTCGATCGAGCCGATGGACATTCCCAGCAACGCGGAAATCAATCAAAGTCGTTTGGATCGACTTAGAAATCGCCTGAGTGAGGCTGCTGTCTGCGAGGCCGATGACGAGACTCCCCTCCTGCAGGAGCTCATTCAGCGCGTGGCCCAGGAGCATGAGCTCTCAGCAGATCAACTGGCCCTGGCTGCGTTGAGACTTGTGGTTGGCGATCAACCGCTGCTGGTGAGTGGTGATGAGAGCTGGCTTCAGGCGCCTGTGCGCACCGAGCGCCGCGATGATCGGCGGGGGGATCGAGGGCGGGATCGCCGTCGCCCCGAGCGTGATGCCCGCCCTCCCGAAGACAACATGACGCGCTACCGAGTGGAAGTTGGCCATCGCGACCGAGTCAAGCCGGGCAATCTTGTGGGAGCAATCGCCAACGAATCTGGTCTTCAGGGACGGATGATCGGTCGGATTCAGATCTTTGAATCCCACAGCCTGGTAGACCTACCGAAGGGTATGCCTGACGATGTTTTCGATTCGCTGCAACGCCTTAAGGTGCTGAATCGGGAATTGCAGATCACGAAAGCTTCATGACCCTGACGACTGCCGGTTTCTCTGCGATCACTCTTGCGCTGAGCTTGGTGGTCGCACCGATCTTGCCCGCGCTTGCATCAGAAGATCAAAACATGATTCATCGTCTGTGCATGGCTGGCTTCAACGGTGCCATGGCCAGCGCCGGCAAGACACCTCCTGCGGGAATGGGCGAATACACCTGCACGTGTTTTCTCGATGAGGTGAATGCAGGAGTGTCAATCCAATCCGCTCAGGACAATTGCAAGCAGAAAGCAGCTGACCGCTACAAGCTCTAAAAGCTTGTCAATGGAGTGATTTCGAGGCTTGCGCAGGGCTGGCGCAGTGCTGTGGCTTCGATCAAATAAATCAATTCGATCTGAACATCCGGCTGCGCGCCCAACAACAGCGTTTGCAACAATTCAAGTTGATCGGATGCATCGAGTTCTCCCTCGGCCGTCCATCCGAGACAACGAAGGCTGAGTGCAGTCATCAACTTCTCCGTCAGGGTCTCCTGACAATGCCCTGCCCTGAAGGAAATTCGCCCACCCCTTCCAATTGTCTTCTGATTGTCGTGACGTTGCTACAGGCCAGGCTGTAGCTTGGGAATGCATCAGATTCAGCGTTCGGCTCTGAACGGCTCGCTCCCCCAGGCTTCAGCTTTCCGGCTTCAGCATCAAGGACTTTCCAATTCGGACCACGGCTTCACTGATCAAATGTCCATCGGTCCCAACAGGAAATGACCATCTACATCGGCAACCTCTCCTTTCAGGCCGAGCAGGAAGATCTGCTCGATCTGTTCAGCCAATACGGCGAGGTGAAGAGTGCCAGCCTTCCTCTTGATCGCGAAACCGGCCGCAAGCGCGGTTTCGGATTCGTGGAAATGAACAGCGATCAAGACGAACAGAAGGCCATTGACGACCTTCAGAACGTCGAATGGATGGGTCGCATGATCCGTGTCAACAAGGCAACTCCTCGTGAGCGCACTGGTGGTGGCGGCGGCGGCGGCGGCCGTGGCGGTTACGGCGGTGGTGGCGGCCGCGGAGGAGAAGGCGGCGGATACGACGGTGGTGGAAACCGCTGGTAACCGTTGCCGGAGCCGGCTCAAAAGGCCGGCTCCTCCTCGGTCAAGAACTCAAGTCGCTGGTCAAGGCTGATGGCACGCTTCATCAACCTCCCACTGACATCAATGGGTTGACCTGCATCAGCGCAAAGTGAAGGAACAGCTCCCCTCAGATCTTGGCGATGTTTTTTTGCCAGATAGCGATTAAATCGGGTGTTGTCGCGGGAACGGGCCATAGGTCCTCCTCGTTCTTCTTCAGGTCTACAGCGCCCTTGCTCTTGTGGATGTTCAGGTGCAACACAACGCTTGAATACAAGGACTGCAGAATCCGCAGATGCCGTTCTCTGTTGCTCCAGCACGAAGTCCGGCCGCACTCAGCCGTCTGATTCTCCACTTGAGGCCTTATCGGCGGAGAGTCTGGGTGGCGGCAAGCTGTTCAGTGATCAACAAGATCTTCGACCTCGCTCCGCCAGTGCTGATCGGCCTTGCGGTGGATGTTGTCGTCCAGCAGGACACGTCCTGGCTGGCGAAACTCGGTGCGACAACGGTGCCGACCCAGCTCACGGTGCTGGCTGGGATGTCCTTCATCGTCTGGACAGCTGAATCGCTCTTTGAGTACTTATATGGAGTGCTCTGGCGAAATCTCGCCCAATCCACGCAGCACAGTCTTCGGCTTGAGGCCTACGACCATCTCCAGAAGTTGGAGATGGATTTTTTTGAGCGCGACAGCAGCGGCCGGCTGCTGACCGTTCTCAATGACGACATCAACCAGCTCGAGCGCTTTCTTGATCACGGTGCCAACGAAATCCTGCATCTGATCACAACCGTTTTGCTGGTAGGAGGCGCCATGACCGTTGTGGCTCCAGGGGTGGCGCTCTTCAGCTTTCTGCCCATTCCAGTGATTCTCTGGGGATCCCTGCGTTTTCAACGCCAGCTGGCTCCGCGCTACCGGGAGGTTCGTGAACGGGCCGGCAACCTGGCAGCCCGACTCAGCAACAACCTAGGGGGAATGCTCACCATCAAGAGCTTCGCCAACGAGGCCTGGGAGATGGAGCAACTGCGGGAGGAGAGCAATGCTTACCGGCACTGCAACCGCAGCGCCATTCGCATCTCGGCTGCCTTCATCCCCCTCATTCGCTTTGCGATCTTGTTCGCGTTCCTGGCAATCCTCCTGATCGGAGGTCTCCAGGCGTGGCAAGGCGTGATCGCTGTTGGCACCTACAGCTTTCTGGTATTCATCACCCAGCGATTGCTTTGGCCTCTCACCACGCTCGGCCGCACGCTTGATGATTACCAGCGGTCCATGGCCTCCACCCACCGGGTACTGGATCTGATCGACACACCGATCCGGATCGCTGGAGGCAACCGGACGCTGGATCAAGCCCGCATCCGGGGCGAAGTGCGTTATCAGGCCGTGAACTTCTCGTACCGGGACCGGCCACCTCTCCTGAATCACTTCGATCTGACCATCAAGGCAGGAAGCACCCTGGGGATTGTCGGCGCGACCGGATCAGGGAAAAGCTCTCTCGTGAAACTTCTGCTGCGTCTGTATCCCCTGAGCGGAGGCCAGATCCTTCTCGATGACATCCCGATCGATCAATTGCAACTGGGTGACCTGCGGCGAGCGATCGCTCTCGTCAGCCAGGACATCTACTTGTTTCATGGCACCGTGAGGGACAACATCGCCTATGCGGCTCCGGAGGCCACCGAAGCGGCGGTGCGTGAATCGGCCCGACAGGCCGAAGCGCTCGACTTCATCGACGCCCTCCCGGATGGATTTGACACGGTGGTGGGCGAACGAGGCCAGAGGCTCTCGGGTGGTCAGCGTCAGCGCATCGCCCTCGCACGGGCCATCCTGAAAGATGCGCCGATCCTGGTGCTCGATGAGGCCACAGCCGCCGTTGATAACGACACTGAAGCGGCGATCCAGCGATCCCTGATGCACATCACCGCCAACCGCACCACACTGGTGATTGCCCATCGCCTCAGCACGGTGCGTCATGCCGATCGAATCGTCGTCATGGATCAGGGACGCATCGTTGAAGACGGAACCCATGATCAACTTCTGCATCAGCCAGGTGCCTATGCGGACCTTTGGCGCGTGCAAGCCGGTCTCCGAAGCGACGAAGCTCTGGTCCTCTAATCGCAGGAGCTGATGTCAGCTTCAATACATCACATGATGGAGCATCCGCTGGGCATTTTCGCCCTGCTGGTGGCCATCGCCGTGCTGGTGCCACCTCTCACCAGACGCCTGCGACTACCAGACCTCGTGGGCCTTTTGGCAGCAGGCGTTTTGGTGGGTCCCCACTGCCTGCAATGGCTTGATGCCCAGGGAGAAACCATCACCCTGCTCTCCGACATCGGCGCGATCTACCTGCTGTTCACCGTCGGGCTGGAGATCGATCTCGAGGAATTCAACCGCGTCAAAAACCGCTCGGTGGGATTCGGTTTGTTGGTGTTTGCCTTCGGCGTCGCCACAGGGGTCGGTATCGGCCAGCTTTTTGGTTTCTCCCTGGTCCCCAGCCTGCTCCTCGGGGCTCTGATGGCAACGCACACCCCCCTTGGCTACCCGATCGTGCGCAGCTATGGAGCCCAGCGTGATGAGTCGGTAATCGTCAGCGTTGGCAGCACAATCCTCACGGATATCGCCGCGTTGCTCCTGCTCGCTGTCGCCCTGGGTCTTGGTCGCGGAAACCTCACAGCAGCGGGGATGACAGGGTTGTTCGCCAGCATCGCGCTTTTCTCTCTGGGGGTGGTCTGGGCGATCCGATGGCTCGGACGACGTCTCTGGATGCGAAGCATCACCGATGAAAACCGAGTTTTTCTCACAGTGTTGCTTGCTCTGTTCATCGCCTCACTTGGCGCTGAACTCGCAGGTGTCGAAAAAATTGTGGGCGCTTTTCTCGCCGGACTAGCCGTTAATTCCGTGTTGCCGGAAGGGAGAGTGAAGGAGCAGGTGATCTTCGTCGGTGGGGCACTCTTCATTCCCATCTTCTTCATCCACCTTGGGCTGCTGCTCAATCTCAGTGACCTCGCCGCGAGCGTGAACACGCTCGACTTCACCGCGTTGATGCTGATTGGGGCTCTTGGCTGCAAGGCCCTGGCCGCTGTGATCGCCGGCCGCTGGTTCCGGTACAGCAACAATCAGATCTTGCTGATGTGGTCCCTGGCGATGCCGAAGGTGGCCGCCACCCTGGCCACAGCCTTCGTGGGATTTCAAGCCGGACTGCTTGATGCCACGGTGCTGAACAGTGTGCTCGCCGTGATGGTGGTGACGGCGACCCTTGGCCCGACCCTGACCACCCGCTCCGTTGTGGCGCTGATGGAACCAGATGAGAGCAGCTCCAATCCGATCCTCAGCGGCTCAGCAAGGAATGAAACCGCCAACACGCGCATCCGAGCCGTGGTCCGAAGGCCCCTGAACGTGGTTGTGCCCATCTCGAATCCAGACACAGAGAGGCGCCTTCTGACCATTGCTGCACGCTTGCTCAAAGGAGACGATGCCAAGAGCGGACAGCTGCTGCCCCTGGCCCTGGTCAGCCCCAATCTCGAGGATGCAAGAGGTGGTCTGAACAGAGCCCTGGCCGCGGCACGAGAGCGCCTCAAAGAGGCGTCAGTGATCGGCAACCACCTCTCGGTGAACACACGGTGCTTACTCCGATTGGATGAGGACATCCCTGGCGGCATGAGCCGCAGCGCCCTTGAGCAAGGAGCCGATTTACTTCTGATAGGTGCTGGCCGTCCCGATCGCTTGCGCAACTGGCTCTTCGGCGACTTGGTGGATGGAGTCTGCAGAACGGCGCATTGTCCCGTGGTGGTGGTGAATCTGAAGGAAGAGACCGAGACGGAATTCCGCAGAATCCTTGTTCCAATCAAGGATCTCTCCTCCAATGCGCGGGAACAGTTCGAGCTGGCATTGCGCCTTCAGGGCAGCGCAGGGGAGACCAATGGCGCAAGAATCACCCTCCTCCACATTCATGACCCTCGCTTCAATCGGCATGACCGATCTTGGATGCGTGAAGAACTGCTCAGTTGGTCTGCTCGGGACGACGCCGAAGGACTTGATCTGCGCATTGAACTCTGCGAAGGGCCTGGAATCGATCGATTCATTCACGTCCAGAGCCGTAATCACGATCTGGTGATCCTGCGCTCTCAGCGACGGCGAGTTGCAGGTCTGCCGATCCCTGCCAGTGACCGCACAAGCAATCTGGTGAACCAGCTGAAGTGCGCTTCCTTGGTGGTCAGCGACCCCCTGCACTAAGCAGCAACGTGAAGAAAGCCTTAAGAGCTGGGAAATAACCGCCTAAGTTAAAGGCATGAACTACCGGCAGCGCGTCGGAATCAAAACCCTTCTCATGGCGGCTGCCGGAGGGCTGGCAGGAGGATTTCTGTTGGCAATTCCGCTGAGCCGAGCTCTGATGCCGGATGCGGACGCCCCGCCAATGATTCCGGTCAGCAATCCATTCTCGGCCTGGTCGGTCTTCGACAATCGCGAGATCCTGGTTTTGGGGGTGGATGAAGGAGGCGGAAACACCGACGCCATTTTCACCGTGAGGCTCGAAGCGGGCCGAACTTCGATCACCCAAATTCCTAGGGACAGTTACATCGATTCACGCAGCTTCGGTCCGCTCAAGGCCAATGCCTTGTTTGCTCGTGGTGGCGCGGACGCCGTGAAGAAGGAACTTTCACGGCTGATGGGACGTCCGATCGACCATCACATCCTTGTGAATCTGGAAGGAATCCGCACCCTGAGCAATCTGGTGGGCGGCGTGGAAGTGGATGTTCCCAAACGGCTTTACTACCGCGACAACAGCCAGGGTTTGCTGATCGATCTACAGCCGGGCCCCCAAGTGCTCCGCGGCCGTGAGCTGGAGGGATTCCTGCGCTGGCGCCATGACGGGGAAGGAGACCTCGGACGACTCGAACGTCAAAAGCTGGTTCTGAAAAGCCTGTTCAGCACCCTGACGAAACCCCAGCATCTGCTGAAGCTCCCAGCGCTGATCAAGGCGGCGGGCCGCAATCTCGACACAGATCTCGGCGCGATGGAACTGGGGGGGTTGATCACGGCGATGGGTCTCACCGAACTGGAAACCGAACGGCTACCGGCGCGACCCTTCTATCGCAATGGAATCAGTTATCTGGAGACGGAGTGGCCGGGTGAGAGGCCCCGGGGCAGCGATGCCACTGAGTCCAGCAGCTGGCGCTATCGCTTTCTGTTCTGAGCCAAAGGCAGAGGAGAAAACCACACTGTCGGAGATGTCAGGAATGGATTGGACAGCAATCTGCTGCGACAGAGTCTTCGACTGGGTCACAGCATCCTGATCACCTGTGCCATCGAAGGCGATCTTGGCTTCCGTCACCTTCAGCTTGCGCTTGAGATCGTCGATCTGGAAGGTTCAATCGAGTTGTTCGGTTTCGATACCAAGCTTGATCTCCTGAAACTTTGCGATTTCATCTTTGCGCTGGATCTCGATGTCATCCAGCTTGGCCAGAGCCGTGTCCAGGGCTGCCTTGGCAGTGGCGATGCGCAGTGCATCGCGTTGGTTGAGCTTCTCGTTCTGAAGGATCAGCTGCTCGAGATTGCCTTTCTGCTGCTCGAGCTGCCGTTCCAGACGCCCTGACCTTCCACCTGGGTCGGGACAGGCCAAAAAATCAGCCAAAGACCCAATAAACCGCCGATGCCAACCAAAAACGTCCCCACCTGCTGGTGGTCAGAGAGGCCACTCAAGCGACCTCTGAGTCGTTCAACCCGGCTGGATGTCGTCAAAAAAACATCCTGCTGCTGACTCGCGACTGCCGCTTCAGGCGGGAGGACAGTTCAAACAAACGGCAGCAACTCAGATCAGCAGGGTGAAGGAGGTGATCACTGACTCGAACAAACCCTGCACTTTTGTCCAGCGTTCCTCGTTGGTGCTGGTGGCCAGGGTGTAAAGGCGACCGCGATCGACCACGACAGTGGCCAGCTCGTGTCGATCACGGTCCTGAAGATGAACCGCGTATTCCAGGTCATAAAACGTATGACCGTCGCTCTCCCGTTCACGCGCTTCGATGAGATCTGCCTCACGGCCACTGCCGTCCGGAGCAATCACGTCCCGGCGGAGTCGTTCGCCAACGGCAACGGCACTACCCAGCTCTTCAAGGTCATCGTCTGGATCCACATCCGAGACCACCAGGCTGACGGTCTCATCGCTATTGATCAGATCGTGAAAGACCACCTGCGGCCCCCCGGTCACGGCCACGCGAGTCCACCCGGTCGGATAGAGGAAGGCATAACGTCCATCTGGGCTCTTGAAGGAGTTGAGCCCCGCCCCCGCTCCGCTGCAAGCGGTCAGCATCAAGATGCAGAGCAGTGCGCACAACGTTCTGAGCGAAGAGTGCAGCGAAAAACGCATCGGGCCATCGTCAGGATGTGGCCATTCTGCCCGCGCAAATGCCTGCCTAGATTTCAGACACTTGCCAAAGAGTTCTGAGCGGCTTCACCCGCCCACTGGCACGGCTGATCGATCAATTCGAGCGGTTGCCTGGTATCGGACCACGCACTGCCCAGCGACTGGCCCTGCATCTGCTTCGCCAACCGGAGGAGCAGATCCACAGTTTTGCCAATGCACTCTTGGCAGCGCGAACGGAGGTCGGCCAATGCCAGACCTGCCACCACCTCAGCGCAGAGCCAATCTGTGAGATCTGCCGCAATCCCGAACGGTCCAACGGCCAGATCTGTGTTGTGGCCGATTCACGCGATCTCCTGGCGCTAGAGCGCACACGGGAATTTTCCGGCCACTATCACGTTCTTGGAGGCCTGATCTCGCCCATGGATGGAATCGGACCCGACCTGCTTCAGATCTCCAGCTTGGTGAAAAGGGTTGCAGCCAGCAACACCGAAGAAGTGATCCTTGCCCTCACACCCAGCGTGGAAGGAGACACCACGAGCCTCTATGTGGCTCGGCTGCTGAAACCTTTCACCACGGTGAGCCGAATCGCCTACGGACTCCCGGTGGGCAGCGAACTGGAATACGCCGACGAGGTCACCCTCAGCCGGGCGCTCGAAGGGCGAAGGGCTGTCGAGTGACATGGGTCAGATCAGTCGCTATTCCTCCATCCCACCGAGGGAACGTCTACCCGAATGGTTGCGGCGATCCGTAGGCGACGCCTCCGCGATCGAACGTGTTCAGACCCTTGTGAAATCCAACGCTCTTCACACCATCTGTGAAGAAGGACGCTGCCCGAATCGGGGCGAGTGTTATGCCGCCGGCACGGCCACATTTCTGCTGGGTGGGTCCATCTGCACCCGCAGTTGTGCGTTCTGTCAGGTGGACAAGGGCCGGGCCCCCGAAGCCCTGAACCCCTTGGAAGCAGAGCGGGTGGCGGATGCCGTGATCACTATGGAGCTGCGTTATGTGGTGCTCACCGCAGTCGCCCGAGACGATCTTGAGGACCATGGAGCATCCCTCTTCACCAGTGCCATGGAGGCGATCCGACAGCGCAATCCGTTGATCGCGATCGAGGTGCTCACTCCAGACTTCTGGGGCGGGCGGCCAGACCAGCGCGAAGGAGTCCAGGTCCAGCGGCAGCGATTGAAAACGGTTCTGGATGCCCTACCCATCTGCTTCAACCACAATCTGGAAACCGTTGAGCGATTGCAGGGCGAAGTGAGACGGGGAGCGACCTATGAACGCTCGCTTGGATTGCTGGCCGCTGCGAAGGAACTCGCACCTGAGATTCCCACCAAGAGCGGACTGATGCTCGGGCTAGGCGAGACCCGGGAGGAGGTGATCCAAACCATGGAGCACCTCCGCTCTGTGAACTGCCAGCGCCTGACCATCGGTCAGTACATGCGGCCTTCCCTGGCCCACATTCCCGTCGCCCGCTACTGGCATCCGGATGAATTCGCGGAACTGGGGACTATCGCCAGGGAGCTTGGCTTCTCCGTAGTGCGCAGCGCACCACTGGTGCGCAGCAGTTATCACGCCGCGGCCTGAGCACGCCAACGCCCAAGAGCGCCTTCGAGCACAACAGCACAGTCGCCCACCATCAGTTCACCTGCACCGCCCCACACCATGCGCAGAGGGAGATCCAAAAGAGCAGCCTGCACCTCCCGCACCGACTGGAATCCCTTGGCCTGGAAGTAGCGGACCAGTCGCCGATGCTGACGCTCGTCATCTCTGATGGCGAGCAAGCGGGCACGGCGGCACGGGGTGGCTTCAAGGGCCCAGGCCATAGTCGCGGCCCAGATCAGATCAGCGCATCCCGCCGGTGCACCGGGGAGAACACGCAGCGTGTCGAGCTGAAGTCCACCGGAGCGTCCATAGGCCCAGGCTTTCATCTCCCCGAGCAACTGCAGCCTCTCCTCGCTGGAGCGGGCCACCACAAGACGCAGACTCCACAGGCCCAGGGGACGTCCCACCTGCAACCTCAGCAACAGGTCGCGGCTGCAAGCCTCGCGTTCAAGTTGATCCAGCATTGGCTCAGTCTGAGGGGTAAGAGGTGACCGAGGTCACCGCCTCAACAGGCAAGGCGCCATAGAGGTGGGGGAACAGCTCTCCACTGGGAACGGCATCAGCGCGCAAGGGGGCCTGAATCTGCATCGGATCCACGGTGAGCAAGCGAACATCACCGGCATCAGCGTAAAAACGCCGAAAGGTATCGGGTATCTGGTCTCGCCAGGACAGGTGAATGAAACCCACCTGTTCCAAAGACAACCCTCGGGTTGAGGTGGAGTAGTGGCCGCAACGCTCGGCCTGCGACCAGTCCTCTGCAAGAGCCAGATGGAACAGAGGTTGGTCCTTGGGTACGGCAATGGCGTCGGCTGGGAAATGGGGCTGATGCCCCCCTGGAGCCCATGGATCGGCCCGTTGCATCAAGCGTTCAAATCCAGGGTTGTCGAGGAAGCCCTGCAACCAGCCGCGCAGGCCCTTCAACCCCTGATCACTGTCGAATCCCTGCGGATCGGCAATCCGCCACTGACGCACAAATGGGAACAAGGCCCCATCCGCCAGCGAACATCCACCGTCGAGAAGCCAGCCTCCATGGCCGTCGATCCGCTGCGACCAGCGATGGAGAATCTCCAGACCAGCCTGTTGGTGGTGTTCTTTGCAGGCTCCGGGATAACGATCTGTGTATTTGAAGCGATCCAGATGATGCTTGAACACACCATCGTTGGCGTTGATCAGATCACGGATCTCGGCTTGCTGCTTGAGGCACTGCCGACGGGCGAGGTCGCGGGGATCAGCCTGGTGCAGAGCCCAGTGGATCACATCCGCACTTTCATCGACGGTCGTCCCGTCGGAGAGCACAAGAACAGGAACGGTCCCTTTCGGCGACCTCTCCAGCATGGCGGCGGGCTTCGCCTTGAGTTCCACCTCCCTCCATCGCACCAGGAGGCCTGCCTCGAGAATGGCCCAGCGGGCTCGCATCGCGTAAGGACAACGCCGGAAGCTGTAGAGGATCGGCAGGGCTGTCATGGTCAGTGACCACCTGCGTGCTGCTGCTCCCACTGGCGTTGGCGTTCACGGAAACGGGCACGATCCCGATCCGAGAACAGGTCCTTGCAGTGAAGACACTGCACACCGGGGATGTAACTCTCCATGGTCCGTTGCTCAGGCGTGAGCGGCAGGCCGCAGGCATGACAAAGCCTGTGCTGCCCAGGTTGAAGCTGGTGGTTGAGAGCGACACGCTGATCGAACACGAAGCACTCCCCCCTCCAGCGGCTTGCGGATTCGGGAATCTGCTCCAAGTAGCTGAGAATCCCTCCCTGAAGATGATGAATCTCAGGAAAACCGTTCTGCATCAGATAACTGCTGGCTTTCTCGCAACGGATGCCACCAGTGCAGAACATGGCAATCCGAGCTGGAGCCCTGCTCTCTACGAGCGGGCGAAGTTCCTTTTCAACCCATTCAGGAAACTCTCTGAAGCTATCGGTGCCTGGATCGACAGCACCCTCAAAGCTGCCAATGGCCACCTCGTAGCGATTGCGCGTGTCGATGAGGAGCGTGTCCGGATCGTCCACCACAGCATTCCATTCGGACGGGGAAACGTACGTGCCCACTCGCGCGCGCGGATCGACCGACGGGACACCCATGGTCACGATCTCCTTTTTCCGCCTCGCTTTGAACCGCCGGAAGACCTGGCGGTCACAGTGACTGAATTTCACCTGAAGGCGCTCAAAGTGCGCATTGCCAAGTTGCAGGTCAGACCGCAAGCGCTTCAGAAGTTGGCCAACCCCCTCATCGGAACCGGAAATGGTTCCATTCACCCCCTCAGATGCGAGCAGCACGGATCCGAGAACGTTCCCCTGAGCAGCCAGTGCTGGAAGCTCCTCCAGCAATCGTGCGAGCGTGTCCCCCTCTAGCGGCGTGAAGGCGTAGAACGCAGCCACCAGGAACCGGGATGGAGCCGGAGGCTTCAGGCTCATGCGACAGAGCGCTCCTGCCAGCTGGCCTGCACTCCAGCTGCAGCGAGAAGGGCACGGTCGGACTCAACCGCTGGGTTGCTGGTGGTGAGCAGGGAATCTCCATAAAAAATCGAGTCGGCTCCCGCCTGCAGACAGAGGATCTGAGCTTCTCGATTGAGCTGCTCACGCCCAGCACTCAGCCGTACCCTGCTGTGGGGCATCAAGATGCGGGCGACAGCCACCATGCGCACAAGCTCCAAGGGGTCGATGCTCGGTTGGGCCTCCAGTGGGGTTCCCTCCACAGCAACGAGCGCATTGATCGGCACACTCTCAGGATGGGGATCCAGACACGCCAACACCTGCAGCATTGAGGCGCGATCCCGCAGCGATTCGCCCATGCCGATAATTCCGCCACAGCAGAGCGTCACGCCCGCCTGACGAACCCTCTGAAGCGTTTCCAAACGCTCCTGATAGGTGCGAGTCGTGATGATGTTGTCGTAGTGCTCCGGGCTGGTGTCGAGGTTGTGGTTGTAGGCCGTGAGCCCAGCCTCCGCCAGTCGCTGAGCCTGCATGTCAGTGAGCATGCCCGCGGTCACGCAGGCCTCGAGGCCAAGCTCCCGTACACCACGCACCATGGCCAGCATCGATTCGAATGCAGGCCCCTCACGTATCTCACGCCAAGCCCATCCCATACAAAAGCGATCCGCACCGGCCTCGGCGGCCACACGGGCCCTGTCCAGAACCGCCCTCACCTCAAGATCCGGCTGACCGGTGACATCACTGCTGTGATGCATCGACTGAGGGCAGTACGCACAGTCCTCCTCGCAGCCTCCGGTCTTGACGCTGAGCAGTGAAGCCAGTTGCACTCTGTAGCCGGGATTGGCGGCCCTGTGGACACCCTGAGCACTCCAAAGAAGATCCATCAAAGGGCTCTGGAGAAGGTCTTCAATCTCCCCCAGAGTCCAGTCATGGCGTTGATCTACCTGTTCGCTCATCGCACCAGCCACGTGTCCTGCAGTGATCAGGATCCCAGAGCATCCGGCGTGACCCCGTCAAGGCCACCAAAGCGCCGGCAACGACTCTGGTAGTCGAGCAGAGCGGAGAACAGCGCATCGGCACCGAAATCCGGCCAGAACACGTCGGTGACATGAATCTCCGCATAGGCCAGTTGCCAGAGCAGGAAGTTGCTGATCCTCCGCTCTCCGCTCGTGCGGATGAGAAGGTCCGGATCGAGCTCTCCAACGGTGTAAAGCTCTGCGGCCAGTGTGTTCTCATCGATCTGGGAAACCTCAAGTTCCCCAAGGGCTACCCGCTCAGCGAGGCGTCGTGACGCTCTGACCAACTCCCGGCGTCCGCCGTAGTTGGTACAAACATTGAAATGGATGCCACGGTTGTCGGCAGTTCGCCTCATGGCATCAGCGATCAGCGTCTGCAGTCGCAATGGGAGATCTTCCAGATCACCGAGAAACCTGATTCGAACCTGCTCTGATTCCAGAGCATGGAGTTCCCGCTGCAGCACCCGTTCGAACAGGGTCATCAAGAAATTCACCTCCTCTCCGGGGCGCGACCAGTTTTCCGTCGAAAACGCATAGGCCGTGAGGGCACGGATGCCCAAGTCGCTGCAGAGTCGGAGTGTGGACTTGAGTGCTTCGACACCTGCTCTGTGACCCATCACCCTGGGCAACCCTCGAGCTTTGGCCCAGCGTCCATTGCCATCCATGATCACCGCTAGGTGCCCAGGAAGCTTGGACAGATCCAGACCGTCGGGAATGCATCTGGAATGAACCTGATCGGCACTGGTGGCCAGTTGACGACTCAAGGCAAAGATTCCTGAGTTCCTGTCTTAACGCTACGTGGAGACGGAACTTTCATCGATGCCGATGAAACAGAAGCGGCAATTAATTCGGTGAGGAGGTCCTGAAGACGAGAACTCGTGATCGGGCGCTCGAGCCTTCCCTGGTTTGCCAACGAGAGGGTTCCAGACTCCTCGGATATCACCACGCAGATGCAGCGGTCGAAGCGTTCGGTGATTCCCAGTGCTGCCAGATGTCGGGTGCCGTAGCGACTGACCCCCTGCCTGGACAGAGGCAGGATCACACCAGCTGAAATGATGCGATTCCCCTTAATCACCACCGCACCATCGTGAAGAGGGGTATCGGAAGCGAACAGATTGAGAAGCAGCTCTTTACTGAGCTGCGCATCGACAGTCACACCAGGATTGAGAAAGTCCTCAGGCCTGAGATCACTGCCGAGATCAACCACGATCAGAGCCCCACGACGGCTCTTCGACAGGCGCCCAGCAGCCTCGGTGAGCTGAGCAACCGTGCTAGCAGTCGTTCTGAGTCGACTCTGTGGATTCCCAAGCAGCACTGCCAACCGGCCTGTGCCGAGAAGTTCCATCAACCTTCGCAGCTCACCCTGCCAGAGAATGGCCAGCGACAAAGAGCATGCCAAAACCAACGCATCAATGAACGTTGATGTGAGAGGGAGCTTCCCAGACCACTTGAAGAACCAGGCCAGAAAAACAAGAAAGAGATATCCTCTGAGCAACCAAAGAGTTCGCGGTTCCCTGACGCGAGAGAACAGCAAGAACCCGACCAATACTGCACAAAGGATGTCGAGAAGGCGCCACTGCACAACTGAAGCCCAGACAAGGTCGAACAGCTGGCGCCACTGCATTACCGCCAACACGTTCATCCATCCCTCCTCTTTTTTTAGACTAACGATCGCAGCCGTTCTGGCAGCAGGTCGTAGCGCAGCAAATCCTCTGGCTGTTCCCTCCGCTGAACCAGCTCCGCTTCAGACGCACTGATCAGAACAGCAGCAGGTCGAGGGATTCGGTTGTAGTTGGAGCTCATCGAACTGTTGTAAGCGCCAGTCGCAAGAACAACAAGAATGTCCCCACTGCTGCAGGAGGGAAAGGCGAGGTCCTTGAGCAGTACATCACCTGACTCACAGTGCTTGCCGGCGATAGTGACCATTTCCTCAGCTCTTGCCTGGGGGCGATCTGCAAGGCAGGCGGTGTACTGCGATTGATAGGTAATCGGTCTGGGGTTGTCGCTCATGCCTCCATCCACAGACAAATAGGTACGGATCCCTGGCACTACCTTTCTTGCACCGACTGTGTACAGCGTCACTCCTGCTGTAGCCACAAGAGATCGACCGGGTTCACAAAGAAGGCGCGGCAACTCAAGATTCCGTTCTCGGCAAGCGGACGCCACAGCCGAACCGACGACTTGAACCCATGCATCAATGCTTGGGGGGTCGTCACTGGCTGTGTAGCGGATCCCCAGACCTCCACCCACATTCAGATCCTCAACAGGGTGCCCAAGAGTTCTCGCCAGAAGGAGGGCATCGGCCATCACGGCGGCGAGATCTCGGTGGGGCTCTAGCTCAAAGATCTGAGAGCCGATATGCGCATGCAGACCCTCGACCCTGGCCCAGGACGCGCCTTGCAAAGAACGGAGGACCGGCTCCAGCTGATCCGGGTCGAAGCCGAACTTGCTGTCAAGGTGGCCGGTACGAATGTACTCATGGGTGTGACATTCGATCCCTGGCGTGAAGCGGAGCATGAGCCGCACCGGTTCACCCTGGTCTGGAACGATGGTTTGGAGTAAATCCAGATCGTGTTGATTGTCGGCGACCACCATCACGCCGTTCCGATAAGCAAGAGCAAGCTCCTCAGAAGATTTGTTGTTGCCATGCAGCACCATCCGATCGGCGGGCATGCCTCCATCGAGAGCTGTGATCAACTCCCCAGCCGATACCGCATCGAGTCCGAGTCCTTCGGAAGCCACGACAGCTGTGAGAGCCATCGAGCTGTTGGCTTTGGAGGCGTAGATCGCCAGAGAAGGGCCCGGATAGTGACGCTCAAGAGCCTCTCGATAGGCCCTACAAGCCTGGCGGATACTGGCTTCATCCAAAACGTATAACGGTGTCCCATAGCGCTCCGCCAGTTCGCTCAACACACAACCGCCGATGGAAAGCTTTCCCTGGTCATCGATCTCCGCGGTGATCGGTGCGAGGTTCCGGTTGGGACTCTTCAGGTCACACCCGGGGTCGAAAGGCTGAGGCATTGAAGTGTGGACCAACAGTGAAAAGCAATGTACGGAGCCACGTCATAGGGAGAGTTTTCATGCAGCCACCTCCAGGCCTGAGAGGGCCGCATCCACTCGGTCCAGCAGATCTGGGCGCTTGCCTGGCCCTCGATCGCATCGCGCTGAAGGGCCTCTGGACGCCAGAACAATGGGAGAGGGAACTGACCGATGAATCCAGGCTTGTGTTGGGGTTGGAAGACGAACAAAGCGACCTCATCGCCCTTGCTGCAGGGTGGCTGGTGGCTGACGAACTCCAGATCACGGCTGTAGCTGTTGCCCCCCATCAGAGGAAGCGAGGGCTAGGGAGCTTGATCGTGAAAGCCTTGATCCAACGAGGGCAGCTGAAAGGAGCTGTCGAAGCGAACCTGGATGTTTCAAGCAACAATCCCGCAGCGATTGCCTTGTACGGAAGTCTGGGCTTCGTGACCACCGGATTCCGACGTGATTACTACCGAGATGGGAGTGATGCACTCCTGCAGCGGCTAAAAATCAAAACGGGTAGGGATATCCACACTGAACAAACAGAAAACCCATAACATTTCGGCATTGATTAATACTTTCTACGGCGTTCAACCCTCGGCATCACAGGGATCTCGCACAGAGCCCTTTTAGGTCACGCAAACCCGTTACTCCTGATAGCTTGGTCCCAACAGCTGCCGGCCTGAACGATGTTCGAAAGGTTTACGGAAAAGGCCATCAAGGTGATCATGCTGGCCCAGGAAGAGGCTCGTCGCCTCGGCCATAACTTTGTTGGCACAGAACAGATCCTCCTGGGTTTGATCGGAGAGGGCACGGGCGTCGCCGCCAAAGTGCTCAAATCCATGGGCGTCAATCTCAAAGACGCCAGAGTCGAGGTTGAGAAAATCATTGGTCGCGGGTCTGGGTTCGTCGCCGTCGAGATCCCCTTTACCCCGAGAGCCAAACGGGTCCTCGAA
This sequence comes from Synechococcus sp. WH 7805, assembly GCF_000153285.1. Classification (NCBI taxonomy): domain Bacteria; kingdom Bacillati; phylum Cyanobacteriota; class Cyanophyceae; order Synechococcales; family Synechococcaceae; genus Synechococcus; species Synechococcus sp. WH 7805. The sequence goes on from NZ_CH724168.1 coordinate 737,122, forward strand.
CTCTCGCTGGAAGAAGCTCGTCAACTTGGTCACAACTACATCGGAACTGAACACCTTCTGCTCGGACTGATCCGGGAGGGTGAAGGCGTTGCGGCCCGCGTTCTGGAGAACCTTGGAGTCGACCTTGCCAAGGTGCGGACGCAGGTGATTCGCATGCTTGGAGAAACTGCGGAAGTAGGAGCAGGGGGTGGCAGTGGTTCCGGAGCAAAGGGATCCACGAAGACCCCGACACTCGATGAGTTCGGAAACAATCTCACCCAGCTTGCTGGCGAAGCCAAATTAGATCCGGTTGTTGGTCGTCATAACGAAATCGATCGCGTAATTCAGATTCTTGGTCGACGCACCAAAAACAATCCAGTTTTGATTGGTGAGCCAGGTGTCGGCAAAACCGCAATTGCTGAGGGGCTCGCTCAGAGGATTCAACAAGGAGACATACCAGACATCCTTGAAGACAAACGTGTGCTTACTCTCGATATAGGTCTTCTTGTCGCTGGAACGAAATACAGAGGTGAATTTGAGGAGCGCCTCAAAAAAATTATGGAGGAAATCAAGTCAGCCGGGAATGTCATTCTTGTGATTGACGAAGTGCATACCTTGATCGGCGCAGGTGCCGCTGAAGGTGCCATCGATGCAGCAAACATTCTCAAACCGGCCTTAGCAAGAGGCGAACTTCAGTGCATCGGAGCCACCACCCTCGATGAGTACCGCAAACACATTGAGCGTGATGCTGCCCTTGAACGACGCTTCCAGCCCGTCATGGTTGGAGAACCTTCGATTGAGGACACCATTGAGATTCTCAGAGGACTGCGTGAGCGCTACGAACAACATCACAGACTGCGGATTACTGATGAAGCTCTTGAAGCGGCAGCAACCCTCGGTGATCGTTACATCTCCGACCGCTTTCTTCCTGATAAAGCCATCGATCTGATCGATGAAGCCGGCAGCCGCGTTCGCCTCTTAAATTCCAAGCTTCCTCCTGAAGCCAAGGAGGTGGACAAGGAACTTCGCTCCGTTCAGAAGGAAAAGGAAGATGCCGTTCGCGAGCAAGATTTCACCAGAGCAGGCGAACTACGAGATAAGGAAGTTGAGCTTCGAGACAAGATCAGATCCCTGCTGCAGACCTCACGCCAAGACATCCCCGCTGAGCAGCAGGCTTCAGATGAAAATTCCGGAGAGCCTGCATTGGCAACGGAAGGGTCCGAAACATCGGAATCAGCGGTCACCGGCACAACCCCGGTCGTGAATGAAGAAGATATCGCCCAAATCGTTGCCTCTTGGACGGGTGTGCCTGTTCAGAAGCTCACTGAAAGTGAATCAGTGAAACTTCTCAACATGGAAGAAACGCTGCACAAGCGTTTGATTGGTCAGGACGAGGCTGTTAAAGCCGTATCCAAGGCCATTCGTCGGGCTCGTGTCGGTCTTAAAAATCCCAATCGTCCCATTGCCAGCTTTATCTTCTCTGGCCCGACTGGTGTGGGTAAAACCGAGCTCACCAAAGCACTAGCGGCTTACTTCTTCGGAAGTGAAGACGCCATGATCCGCCTCGACATGTCGGAATTCATGGAGCGGCATACGGTCAGCAAACTGATTGGATCTCCTCCGGGCTACGTGGGATTCAATGAGGGCGGCCAACTCACTGAAGCCGTACGTCGCAGGCCCTACACAGTGGTTCTGTTTGATGAGATTGAGAAAGCGCACCCTGATGTCTTCAACCTGTTACTGCAGCTCCTCGAAGACGGCCGCTTAACCGATTCGAAGGGTCGGACTGTGGATTTCAAGAACACCTTGATCATCATGACGTCGAACATTGGTTCGAAAGTGATTGAAAAAGGTGGCGGCGGCCTCGGCTTTGAGTTCTCCGGCGAAAATGCCGAAGAGAATCAATACAACCGAATCCGCTCCCTCGTTAACGAAGAGCTGAAGCAGTACTTCCGCCCTGAGTTCCTGAACCGACTCGATGAAATCATTGTGTTCAGGCAGCTCAATCGCGACGAAGTCAAAGAGATCGCAGAAATCATGCTGCGCGAAGTCTTCGGGCGTATCGGCGAGAAAGGGATCACTCTCACTGTGTCCGATGCGTTCAAGGAACGACTCGTCGAGGAGGGCTACAACCCTGCATACGGCGCAAGACCACTGCGTCGTGCCGTCATGCGCCTGCTTGAAGACAGCCTTGCTGAGGAAGTTCTCACGGGTCGCATCAAGGATGGGGACGAAGCCGAAGTTGATGTGGAAGATGGCAAGGTGGTTGTTAAACACCTCAACCGCACGCCCAGCGACATACCCGAGCTGGCCAGTGCCGGTCGCTGACCTGGATGTCCTCAACAGACAGCAACTGTTTGATCTCTCAACACTGCATTGCACCGGACCTCGTGATTCGCGGCTCCGGTGCATGGCAAAGCGCTCTGACCAAGATCCGTGCGCTCAGCTCCAGACCACTGTTCTTGGGTCGAAGCGCAGCAACCCAACCACTGCGCAACGGACTGATTACCAGCCTGGTATCCGCAGGCCTTGACGTCACGCCTGCATGCCTGAATCACGACTGCTGCGAAGAGGATTTAAGTCGTCTCGAAGCGGCTTTCACAGTTCACCGCGGTGATGCCGTCATTGCCGCAGGCGGGGGCAAGGTGTTGGATGCTGGCAAGCTCTTGGCCGATCGTCTTGATCTGCCGTGCATCACAGTGCCACTGAGTGCGTCAACTTGTGCCGGCTGGACCGCGCTTTCCAATCTGTACACCCCTGAAGGAGCCTTTCTTGGCGATCAGGCCTTGAAACGCTGTCCTGATCTTCTGGTGTTCGACCACGATCTTCTTCGCCAGGCACCACCCCGCACTCTCGCCAGTGGCATCGCTGATGCCCTTGCCAAGTGGTATGAAGCCTCAGTGAGCAGCGGCGCCAGCCACGATGGACTGATTCAGCAAGCTGTCCAGATGGCGCGGGTGCTGCGGGATCAGCTCTTGATTGACAGTGTGGATGCCATGCAGTCCCCCGGGGGAGACGCCTGGGTGCGAGTGATTGAAGCCTGCGGGCTGACAGCCGGCCTCATCGGAGGACTAGGGGGAGCTCGCTGCCGCACGGTTGCAGCCCATGCTGTTCATAACGGGCTCACCCAACTCCAGGCTTGTCACGGATCCCTCCACGGCGAAAAAGTGGGCTTCGGAGTGTTGGTTCAGTTGCGACTCGAAGAACGTTTGGGTGGCAATCGCTTGGCAGAACAAGCCCATCGCCAATTGTTACCCCTGCTCATCCAACTCGGACTACCGGTGAGCCTCGACGATCTCGGTCTTTCCAATGCCAGTTTGAGTGACCTTCAACAGGTGTGCGAGTTTGCCTGCCGTGAAGGATCCGACCTTCACCATCTTCCCTTCTCCGTGACGCCTGGAGCGCTTCTGGAAGCTCTTGTGGGAGCAGCCGAACCCGCCGTTCGACGCCCTTGAAAACTCAACTCGAGGCCATCCGCTCCAACCTGTTGGACCCCCAGGCTGTTGCGCTTCTCGACCATCTGCAGTGGTGGGACCTCCCTGAACTGGGGATCGATTCTCCTTTTCCTGTCGCCGTTCTCGGCCAAGGGCAGCCCCTCTTGCTGCTCCATGGATTCGATAGCAGTTTTCTGGAGTACAGACGGCTCGCACCACTGCTTTGCAGTCGGTTCCAGTTGTTCATCCCCGACTTGTTCGGTTTCGGTTTCAGCCCAAGACCACGCACGGCTCACTACGGCAGAGAACCGGTTCTGCTCCATCTGGAGCGCGTTCTTCAACGGATCCCCGGCAACCATCCGATCGGTGTCGTCGGCGCATCGATGGGAGGGGCTGTCGCGGTGGAGATCGCCCGTCGCCAGCCAGATCGGATCAACACACTGCTCCTGCTGGCACCGGCTGGACTGACCGGGCGTCCCATGCCCGTGCCACCCCTACTGGATCGACTCGGTGCCTGGTTTCTCAGCCGCCCGGGCGTGCGCCGTGGTCTTTGCCGACAGGCGTTTGCCGATCCAGACCGTGATGTCGGTCCTGCGGAAGAGCAGATTGCGTCTCTCCATCTTCAATGTCCAGGCTGGAGTGAAGCGCTGGCAGCGTTTGCCCGCAGCGGTGGCTTCTCAGGCAGTGGCCACCCACTGCCTCAACAACCCATGCATGTGCTTTGGGGAAACAACGACAGGATTCTCAGGGCGGGACAACAACAAGCCTTAAGCGCCCTGCTGGAGCATCCGGTGGAAGCCCTCGACGCCTGTGGTCATCTCCCGCACATTGATCGACCTCAGGACGTCTCGGAACGATGCAACACTGTGTTCCTGCCTGGTTGATCCATGTCCAGCCACAGTTCAGGCCCCGTCTTACAGCTGCTGGCCAGCGGTCTGCAGCGATGGATCCGCTCCCAATGCGACTCTGTTGAAGACTTGACTCTCTCGCTGCAGGGGTCCGCCTTCGCGTTGTTGAAAGGCCGCCTCAAGGGTGTGACGTTGCAGGCCAAACATGTTCAGTTCCAGCAACTGCCTCTTGTCAGGGCTGAGCTTCAATCAGGAGAACTGAAGGCTTCGCTACGGCCGGGTCAGCCCACTCAACCGGTGCAATTCGAAGAACCTTTCTTGGTATCGGGTGAAGTGGTGCTCTCGGGTGTCGAACTCAACCAAGCCCTCGCCAGTGATCGCTGGCGCTGGTTGGGCGACCTGCTTTCGGAACAACTGATGGGACTGACTCCCCTGAGATCCCTCACCATTGACAACGACATCCTCAAGCTGACGGCTGATGTGATCACTGGGAAAGACCCCGTACGCCGCAGCTTCCGCCTGTACGCCGAACAGGGAACGATCCGGGTTGATCACTGTGACGCTGAAGGAGGCATGCTGATTCCGATGGATCCTGCGATCCAGATTGAGGAAGTCCTTCTCAAGGCCGGCCAGCTCGTGTTGAAGGGAACGGCCAAGATTCAGCCTTAGGAAAGCACCGGCAACGCAAGGGTGACGGCATAAAAAACAACGGCAGGAGTGAAGAGATAACTGTCGATGCGATCCAGGATTCCCCCATGACCAGGCAAGGCATCGCCGGAATCCTTCACCCCTGCATCCCGTTTCATCATCGATTCGGTGAGATCGCCGACGAGCGCGAAGAGAGCGACAAGAGCACCAAGACATCCCCCCGTGAACCATCCAAGGGGCCACATCAACAGCGCACCGGCACAGGCACCAATCACGATGGCGGAGGCAAGACCTCCATAGGCACCCTCAATGGTCTTGGCAGGTGAAATCGGCGAGAGAGGACGGGATCCAAAGCGACGGCCGATGGCATAAGAACCGATGTCGCTGGCCACCACCATCAGACAGGCGGCAAAAGTGATGAGCAGACCTGAGCTAATCCAGGATCCATTGACTGACTGGAGGATCGGCGCAGCATCTGGAGTCACGAGGTTGCGAAGACGCAACCAGTGACTGGGCAGAAACCCCAGATAGAACAATCCGAAAATCGATGCCGCGATGTCTGCGATTGATCCTGTAATGGGCTGGAGAATGAGCCAACCGCAGATCGCAGCACCTGACAGGGGCAAAACGGCATCAGCAAGGTGTGAGGCCAGTCCCCCGTTCACAGACCACTGGGTGCTGACGAGCAGGAGCTGGCAGGCCACAAGGGTCGTTTTCGTGGCTGGACGCATGCCCTTGAACTGGGCCATCCGAAAGTATTCCAACAGGGCGAGATGAACAATCACGCCAAGGGCAATGGTGAACCACCAACCGCCCAAACCAACGACAACAACCCCGAACACGCCGGCCAGAAGACCACTACTGAGACGCTTGCGATCGATGCCGCTGCGCCTGAGAGTCGCTTCTCTGATTGTGCCGTCAGCAACCACCCGTTGGATCCCGCGGCCTGTCAGGCCAGAACCTTCACCATACCCGGCACCTGCTCGGGCCAGCGCCGGTGCTGCAGTTGCAGCCATTGCACCCGGGCGTGATCAATGCGCTCTCCAGGCACCAACAAGGGAATCCCTGGCGGATAGGGACAGATCATCTCCGCTGCGATCCGATCAGCACATCGATCAAGAGGAAGCTCAAGACTGGGGCGATGGAGGACAGCAGAGGGAGACAACTCTGCGCCCCTTACCGAATCAAGGGGAGGCGCTGCAACGGCGGCGAGGGATGGCCCGCCCTGCTCCTTGATCAACAACTGCCAGAGATGCCGAAGCCGCGCTGTCAGCCCACGATGCCTGGCAAATCCCAGGCACAGGGTCAGGCAAAGAGGCTCCGGGAGCTCGGCAATCACCCCATGATTCATGAACCAGGTGTCTGCCTCCAAGCCACTCACCCCAACAGAGGCTGTGTTCAGGATGAGCCGTAGGGGGTCGTCGCTCTCATGCAGCGCTACGCCATGGCGACGCAAATCATCAGTCAGCTTGCGGGCTTTCACCAGCCTTTGATGCAGAAGGCTTCTCCATCGGGTTGACAGCATCCAATCAAGGGTTGCTTCACAGGAGGCCAGCAGCAGCGCACTGGGACTGCTGCTCTGCAAACGCTGGAGGGAGCGACGCAACGCTGTTGAGGAGATGCGCGTCGTCCGCTGCCAGAGCACCGCGGTCTGAGCCAGCCCAGGCGCTGATTTGTGCAGTGAATGCACAACGAAATCAGCCCCGGTGGTCAGGGACGACGACGGCAATCCCATCCCAGGGGCAAACGCGAGATGGGTGCCGTGGGCTTCATCCACCAACACCGGCAAACCACGCGCCTGAAGACAGTCCACCAGAGGAGCGATCTCTGCGGCGTACCCGTGATAAGTGGGGTGAACAAGCACTGCGGCGGCGACCCGACAGCCAAGGTCTGGCAGGGCATCAAGGGAGCGGATCAAACCATCGGCCGTCATGGCCCTGGGGTGGCCCCGTTCCCCATCGAATGGAACCGGGAGGAACACCGGCAGCAATCCCCCCAGTTCGCACGCGGCGATCAGGCTGCGGTGAACATTGCGAGGCAGCAGAACAGCCTCACCAGGGGCGGCCATCGCCAACAGTGCTGCCTGCAGAAGACCGGTGGCTCCGTTCACACCAAACCAACAGCAATCCACACCCATGCGGGCAGCACAGAGAGCCTGGCTCTCTACGACAGCCCCATCCAGTTCCAGAGGCCCGCCGATCTCTGGTAATTCAGGAAGATCCCAGCGTCCCGGCTGCCGACGCAACAGGCATCTAAGCCGCGGTGGCAAGGCTTCACCCCGGCCATGCACGGGAAGATGCAGAGCGAATCGCGGGTTTGAATCGAGCAGGATCCGCAGCAGGGACATGAATACAACAACAAAACACCGCAGCCACCCGCTCGAACTGCGGCTAGAAGCTGAATCGTGGCATCAACCGTGCCCACCCCATGGAGCAGTACTTACACACACACGAACCCCTTGTTTGTGTGTGAACGCCTGAGAGAGTCACCAATCAGGAGCAGCTCATCACTGGCCGTCGTTGGTGCTGGCTGAATTGATCCACTGGTTCGGCGACCGCCGGCATCGGCACCCTGATGAAAAGAACTCTCTAGGATCTGCCGCGGGAGTTGAGATCTGAGCGTGGAGTCTGTGCGGTACAACCCTGGCCGAGATGCCCGTTGGCTGCTGCTGCGTCCGTGGATCTCCATACCCCGTGTTCTCCAGATTGTCTGGGCATTGTCCGGGCTGGTGCTGAGCTTGCTGATCCGAGGCAACAGCAGTGATCCCAAGGTTCAGAGAAATCTGGCGCGCATGCTCCTGCGCACACTCACGAATCTTGGCCCTTGCTTCATCAAGGTGGGACAGGCCCTGTCCACCCGCCCCGACCTGATTCGACGGGACTGGCTCGATGAACTAACGAAACTTCAGGACGACCTGCCTGCGTTCAGCCATGCCACTGCTCTGAAAACGATTGAAACCGAGCTGGGGTCACCGGCCGATCAACTGTTTGAAGAGTTTCCCGATTGTCCTATTGCTGCAGCAAGCCTGGGCCAGGTGTACAAAGCCAGGGTTCACGGTGAGCACTGGGTAGCCGTCAAGGTGCAGCGCCCCAATTTGATGTTCATCCTCCGGCGCGACATGGTGCTGATCCGGAGTCTGGGCGTACTAACAGCTCCGTTCTTGCCACTCAACCTTGGCTTCGGCCTGGGTGAGATCATCGATGAATTCGGCCGCAGCCTGTTTGAAGAAATTGATTACTTCTGCGAAGCCGACAATGCCGAGCGTTTCGCAGCCCTGTTTGCCAACAATCCTGCTGTCACGATCCCCACAGTGGAGCGTTCGTTATCGAGCAGGCGAGTCCTGACAACCAGCTGGATTCATGGAACCAAACTGCGCGATCGCCAGGAACTCAAAGCCCAACGACTTGATCCGGCCGCTCTGATCCGAACCGGCGTCATCAGTGGCTTGCAACAACTTCTCGAATTCGGGTATTTCCACGCCGACCCGCACCCAGGCAACCTGTTCGCACTCAGCGGCCGAAGCGGTGACCTCGGGCATGTGGCCTACGTCGATTTCGGCATGATGGATTCCATCAGCGACAGCGACCGCCTCACCTTGACAGGCGCCGTTGTGCACCTCATCAATCGTGACTTCGAGGCTGTCGCACGCGATTTTCAGCAACTTGGTTTTCTCTCGAGTAACGCCGATCTTGCTCCGATCATTCCGGCGCTTGAGGATGTTTTAGGAGGAAGTCTCGGTGATTCTGTGGGGTCATTCAATTTCAAAGCGATCACTGATCGCTTTTCAGAATTGATGTACGACTATCCATTCAGAGTGCCGGCCCGCTTCGCCCTGATCATCCGAGCTGTGGTGAGCCAGGAGGGCTTGGCCCTTCGCCTCGATCCGCAGTTCAAGATCATTGCCGTGGCCTATCCCTACGTGGCCAAGCGTTTGCTTGCTGGGGACACCCACGAAATGAGGGAAAAATTGATGGAGGTGATTTTCGACGGTGATGGCAGCTTGAGGCTTGAACGACTTGAAAGCCTTCTTGATGTTGTGGGGAAAGAGCAGACGCAAGTCGGAACAGAGTTGATACCAGTGGCAGGGGCAGGCTTGAAGTTGCTGCTGGGGCGCGATGGAGGCGACCTGCGCCGAAGGCTTCTGCTCACCCTGATCAAGGACGATCGACTGGACACAACGGATTTGAAAAATCTCACCGATCTGATGCGCCGAACCTTTGGTCCGGCTCGCCTCGCGCAGGGGATGCTCCAAGGACTCAACCCTCTTGCAGCCTGATCTTGCATCGGACCCTCCGCTACAAGGTTCCGGCGGTGATAATGCCCACTTGATTCAGTCGTACGGCCCCCATGTCGATCGCACCAGACTTCGCACCGATCGATCTTGATCAAGCCGACCTGGATTTCCTTTCCGGAGCGTTCGGTGATCTCAGCGCTGATGACATTCTTCTGGAGTTCGCCCCGCTCCAGCAGCCTCCTTATCTCGTAGCCGGCCTTGGATTGGCCATTGGTGTGCTCTGCGGTCTCACCTTCGCCCGTCTTGTCCAGAACCGGCTGGATGGCTGGAAAAATGACAGATTGGCAATGCTCCCCCTAGGGACAGCGGAAACCAGCATCAGTTTTGCCGGAACACTGATCGGAATCAGCCTTTTTATCGGAGGGTCCCTCCAGGTTTTTGGTTTTGCATCCGGAGCGGCTTATCTGATTGCCTTCTTGCTCTCAATTCTCACCGGCGGAGCCTTGTGGGTCCAGCTGGAGGGTCTGATGGCCCAGGTGGAATCTGGAAACTTCAAAGCTGTTGATTTCGATAACTTCGACGAATTCTTTTGATTGATTTGTCTCAGGCAGCCACGGTGTAATCCCTAAGTTCAAGAGGTGCCTGACGCAGCGATTGCAAACCCTCACGTTCTAGACGACGTGTGCGGTCCCGACTCATCTTGAGTGTTTTAGCGATGCCGGTGAGACTCATTGGCTCCTCACCATCCATCCCATACCGCATCCGCAGCACGCGCTCCTGCAATTCAGGCAGTTGGCCCAGCAGATCCCTCAGATCTCCCTTCAGGCACTCGCCCTCCACCTGCTCACTCGGCAGTTCTCCATCGCCAGCCAGCAGATCCAGCAGCTCCGTATCATCTCCATCCCCAACCTTCATCTCCAGGCTCACTGGCTGACGGGCACGGCACATCAGCTCTTTCACCTCATCCTCCGGCAGCTCCACAAACGACGCCAACTCCGTCACTGATGGCGTTCGCCCCAGTTCCTGGCTCAACTCACGCTGACCTTTCTTCAGTTTGTTCAGCATCTCGGTGATGTGGATCGGCAGCCGGATCGTCCGGCTCTTCTCCGCAATTGCCCGGGTGATTCCCTGACGGATCCACCAGTACGCATAGGTACTGAACTTGTAGCCCCGCGTTGGGTCGAACTTCTCCACACCACGCACCAGGCCGATCGTCCCTTCCTGGATCAGATCCAGCAGCTCCATATTCCGCTTCGTGTATTTCTTCGCGACGCTCACCACAAGCCTCAAGTTGGCCGCCACCATCCGCTCTTTGGCGCGGCGACCGGCCTGCAACTTGCGCTTCAGTTGCACAGCACTCAATCCCGCAGCCTTGGCCAACTCCGCTGCAAGCACCGCTTCACCACCGCGTTTCTCCTGCAACTCGGCTTCCACGGACTCCAGCTCCATCAGCTCCTGCACCTGACGGCCCAGGGTGATCTCCTGCTGATGACTCAACAACGGCACACGACCGATATCACGCAGGTAGGAGCGCACCAGGTCTGCATCGGGAAGCAGGGCCAGGGGTGCCATGAGTTACGAAACCTACAGGTTTCTTAATCTTACATCAATCCTGATGCCGCCCCCCACTCAACCCAAAGCGTTGAACCATGGGCAGAATGGAACTAGCGAATGATTCCTCGTGGTCGCTTCCGCAACAAGCTCGGTGTGTACAGCGAAACTGCTGGTTGTTGAAGACGATGATTCGATCAGAGAAACCGTTGAAGAAGCCCTTCGGGCTGAGGGGTTCGAGGTCAGAGCGTGCGGTGACGGCGCAGAAGCCATGAACCTTCTCACTGCGACGGATTCAATGGGAGTGGATCTGCTTGTGCTCGACCTGATGCTCCCTGGACTAGGCGGACTCGATCTATGCAGGCAGCTCCGCAAACTCAATAACAACACTCCCGTGCTGGTCATCAGCGCTCGGGATAGTGAAACGGACCGGGTTCTTGGCCTTGAAGTTGGTGCTGATGACTACCTCGTCAAGCCCTTCGGCTTACGTGAACTTGTCGCCCGTTGCAGAGCTTTGCTGCGGCGTTCTCAACAGAGTGAATCCGTTTCAAATCAAGATCGACAAGTCATCCAGAGTGGCAATCTCTGTCTTTTTGTACGCGAGTGCCGTGTCACCCGCGACGGCGAAGACCTCACGCTTTCGCCAAAGGAATACAAAATCCTCGAACTCCTGATCCAAAATCCCAAGAGGGTCTGGAGCAGAGACCAGCTGCTGGAACGAATCTGGGGAATCGATTTTGTCGGAGACACCAAAACCGTTGATGTGCACATCCGCTGGTTGAGAGAAAAGATTGAGGAAGAACCATCCTCTCCCCAACACATTCGCACTGTCAGGGGATTCGGCTACCGCTTCGGCTAAAGATTGTGAGCCTAGGAACTGGAGTTGTCCTCGGATTCGTCATCGGTGTATCCGGTAGTTGGCTCTTGGCCACTCGAAAGCGACGCTCATCGGCACGCGGTGCCAAAGAAAACCTGACGTCACCGCTGCTGGCAGGACATTCGCTGACCACTCCCCAACTGCTGGCCTGGATTGATGCGGCCACCCAGGGATGGTTAATTCTCACGCCTGATCTAACGATCGGATATATCAATTCCCAGGCTGAACGCCTGCTCCAATTTTCAAGAAATCTGCTGGTCCGTGGCCTGCCACTCGATGAGGTTCTCTCGGTGCCTGAGCTTGAAGAGTCCATCTTCAGCGTGCGTCATCAACAGCGCCCTCAGCGCTGTGAGTGGGAGCAACAAGGGATTCCGCTGGAGGCGATCGTGATTCCAGGATCGGATGAATGGCTGTTGGTCCTGCTGCAAAACAGACAGTCCCTGGAAGCGCAGCAGCAGCAGCAGGAGCGATGGGTGAGCGACGTTGCCCATGAACTGAAAACCCCACTGACAGCCTTGATGCTGGTGAGCGACAGGCTCGAGGGAGCCGTGAGCGCCGATGATGGCGTTCTGGTGGAACGGCTGCAGAAAGAACTCCGCAGGTTGCAGTTGATGGTTGAGGATCTTCTGGAGCTTTCTCGCCTAGAGAACATCCTTCCGCGGGAAGAAAGTAATTATTCGGCTTTGAACCTGGAGCAACTTGTCGAAGGGGCATGGAACAGCATTCGCCCCCTGGCTGATCAAAGGGATGTGTCCCTGTCAATCAACACCCATGAACCAGGACCACTCCTTGGAGATCAACGACGATTGCATCGCGCTGTTCTCAATCTCCTCGACAACGCACTGCGTTATTCCCCCCATCACGGCTTTGTCGAAGTCGACATTCTTCCCAGCGGCGGATGGTGGTTGCTCTGTGTCCGAGATCACGGGCCAGGACTGAGCGAAACCGATCTCAGCAATATGTTCCAGCGTTTTTATCGGGGCGATCCCTCCAGGGCCCGATCCAACCGCAGCGGTAGTGGACTCGGTTTGGCCATCGTCCAACAGATCGCAGTGAATCACGGTGGCCGCGTTCAAGCCAGAAATCATCCAGAAGGGGGAACATCCATGGAACTTCTGCTCCCGAAGGGACCGGCATGAGGGGAGCCCAACGTTGACGCGTCAACGACTGCAGAAACTGATTGCTGCTGCAGGAATCTGTTCCCGACGCAGGGCCGAGGATCTGTTGCGACAGCATCGGGTGAAAGTGAATGGACAGTTAGCAGCCATCGGCGACCAGGCTGATCTCGACCAAGACGATGTAGAGGTGGACGGGCGCCCCCTTCAACGAGCCCTAGTACCACGCGTTCTTCTGCTGAACAAACCACCGGGAGTGATCTGCAGCTGCCGTGACCCACAGCAACGCAAAACCGTGCTCGACCTTGTGCCAGCGCATCTGAGGGATGGTCTGCACCCCGTCGGTCGACTGGATGCAGAGAGCAGAGGAGCCCTGCTGCTCAGCAACCAAGGGGAACTCACGTTGCAACTCACTCACCCCCGCTACAACCATTGCAAGACTTACCGAGTCACGGTGGCTGGCTTGCCCCCTGAAAAGCAGCTGAGGCAGTGGAGGCGAGGCGTGGTTCTCGACGGCACGGTCACGCGCCCAGCCGAGGTGACGCTTCTCGAGGGGACAACCCGGTCCAGTGTGCTGGAAGTCGTTCTTCGTGAAGGCCGCAACCGCCAGATCCGCAGAATCGCACTCTCCCTCGGCCATCGCGTTCTTGATCTCCAGCGGATCGCTATCGGTGACCTGATGCTTGGCTCTGTAGCAGAGGGCTGCTGGAGAGAACTTTCCAGGCAAGAATGGTCAGGTTTGATCCAGCACCGAGGGAGGCCGCTCATCAACAAGACATGATGTTGATCAAACGCTTTCTCCAGTGGCGCCGACGCCAATCCGGCAAGCACTCGCCCGACACATCAAAAACAAACAGCATTGTTGACCCTGCAGAAGCTGCTGGGCAACTGCTGCGACAGCAGCGCGAGCAACGCGCACTGAGCTTGAGGGATCTGTCCAGACAAGTTCGCATAACCACCCCCGTACTGGAGGCTTTGGAGCGGAACTGGCAGGATCGCCTACCGGAGGCTGCCTATCTGACAGCGATGCTGCACCGCTTGGAGGAGTGCCTTGAACTTGAGCCGGGCAGCCTCCAGGGAGCCCTGCCGGAGCAGACCCTTCAATCGCAGGACCCTCGAAAGAATCGGCTTACCCGGTTCACAGTGGGCAGCATCGATATCTTCACGACCTGGCAGGGAAGTGTGCTGTACGGGTTGGTGATCCTTGGTTCAGTCTTTGCACTGAACCACCAGCAGCGGCAACTGGCGAGCAGCAACACGATCACTCTCGCTCCCATTCCCCTTGATCGTCCAAGCGAGTCCGAGGCGTTGCTCAAGGGACTTCGCCCGCTCACGGAACTTCGTAGCTCCACCCCCCTTGAAGCGCTTCCTGATCTCTCGTCACCACAGCCACGCACTGGAGTGCTGGAGATCCAACTCAATCAGCCAAGCAGCATTGATCTGAGCAGCGAAGGAGGCGATCGGACCAAACTGCAGGGAGCGATCGGTTCGTTCACTCTCCAGCTCCTTCCTCCTTTGCAGATCAAAATCCAGCCAGCTCCTCAAGCTGGATCAGTTCTTTGGGATGGCGCCGCTTTGAAGTCTGTGAAAGACAAACCTGAGCTTTACCGCCTCGACCAAACCTCAGCACGCAATCCATAGCCTTCAAGAGCACCTACGAGAGCTGCATCAAAGGCTGGCAATCTCCACATCCAGTTGCCCCCCACCGTGCCTGGTGTGTTGAAACGGGCCGAATCATCCAGATGAAGCAGATCCTGAACAGGAGCCACCACCAACGCAGCGGACGTCGACAGACCCAGTTCAAGCAGCTGCCACCCGGGGGCCTCAACGGTTCGCTGAAGCGTGGCAGCGAACTGGTCTTTTGACGACTGATCCAGACGCTCCCACCAACCCAGGCTTGTGGGATTGTCATGGGTTCCGGTGTAAACAACCCAGCCGCTGCCTTTGATGTTGTTTGGAAGGTAGGGATTGACCTGATTGCCATCAAAAGCGAACTGAAGAACCTTCATGCCGGGGAGATGAAAACGATCGCGAAGTCGCTCCACATCAGGGGTGATCACACCGAGATCCTCGGCCACGATTGGCAAACGTCCACCGGCATCACGTCTTAGACAGGCCAGAAGCTCACCACCAGGAGAGCGTTGCCAGCGTCCGTTGATCGCCGTGTCATCGTCACCGGGAACCGACCAGTAAGCCGCTAAAGCACGGAAATGGTCAAGTCGAAGCCTATCGGCGAGATCCCATTGACGTCTTAAGCGGTCACGCCACCAGCGAAAACCTGTCTGACGATGGCGCCCCCAGGTGTAAACGGGTGTCCCCCAAAGCTGGCCGGTGGCAGAGAAGTAATCCGGCGGAACACCACTCTGCTGATGGAGACGTCCATCACCGGCAATCGAAAACAGCGAGCGGTTGCTCCATACATCGGCGCTGTCGCGAGCCACATAGAAGGGAAGATCACCAAGGATTTCCACCCCAAGGTCGCGCGCAAGGGCGCGGAGCTGACGCCACTGACGATCGAGATGCCACTGGAGAAGATCCTGCTCAAGAAGTTCATCCTGATGTGAGCAGCGCCAATGCTCCAGTGCCGTGTCGCGATGCACTGCCAGCTCATGGGCCCAAGCCCACCAAGGCAACCCTGCAGACTCATGACGCAGCACCATGAAGGCAGAGTGATCACGGAGCCAACGCGCCTGATCGACACACCACCGCTGAAAGGCTTGGTGGCGATCAGCGGACTGCGCTGACCAACGGAGACGCAGAGATCTGGCCAGCGCATTGGCCCGTTGATCGGCCAAGGCGAAATCAACGGTCTCGGCTCCCTCTCCGTCCGCCCCAGTCTCCTGGGGAAGGGCCATCACATCATTGGGGTCGATGAACCCTTCGTCGCTCAGATCCTGGGCATCGAGCAACCAGGGATTGATGGCGAAACTGGATGGTGAGCTGTAGGGAGACCCCGTGCCGTCCGGTGGGGCCAGCGGCAGCACTTGCCACACCTTGATTCCCTGGCGAGCGAGTGCATGAAGCCAGCCACGAGCCGCAGCACCAAAACTGCCGCACACCGGTGATCCAGGAAGAGCTGTGGGGTGCAGGAGCACACCAACCCTGCGACTCGATGCGGTCCCTCTTGGATGGGGCATAGACGCTATGAATCAGCGGGCGGGCAAGCGGTAGCGCTCAACGATGCGTCGCGCAAAGGCGGGCAGATGGCGCTCCACCATCTCAGGATGATGCCGCCGGAGCCAGAGCGCATTTCTGGTGAAGTGGGAATCAATGGAGAAGCGGCCGTATTCCAGTCCTTTCGGCCCGACCCGCTGCACAATCCAGCCCACAAGCTCTGCCAGCCACATAGGCAGTCGCAGGGCTTTGTCATAGGCGTCGATGCCCTGCTGAACAGCCTGGCGGCGATCACCTCGGCTCGACACCGGCGCCTGATCGAGTTCCGCTTCCACCAGCTTGAGCAATTCCTCCCCTCGTGAATTACGCACAACCAACCACTGACGTCCGAATTCAGCACCCATGTAGCCAACGACCAGATCAGCACCGGCGTTGACGTAGTCGAAGCAACTCAGACAGCTTGGTGCGAAGACATCCTTGAGAGCGGGCGTGTCCAGACCGAAGAAGGGGACCGTCTCCACGTGACCATCGCTGTGCCTGAAATGGATCCTGAAATCCTGCATGAATTCGTAGTGCACCACCGTGTCCGGCGAGGCACTGGCGCTCTCCAGAAAGGTCTGAAGCCCCTCGCGAGAGACATTGTCCACACAGGGGAGGCCCAAAACGTAGAGCGCGTCGAGCGGCAGGGTGTCCTGCACGGCTCTCAGCGCCTGAACCTGGCAGCCCACACCAATCGCCAGCAGTCGTTTGATCCCACTGCCTGGCAATTGCTCGAGAACCGAAAGGTTGTTGGACAAGGTGGGCTTATTGACCCTTGCCGCAAGAACCTCCGCCGGAGTGCGTGCCAGAACAGGCATCGGCGTGAAGCGATCGTCAGGGCTCTGCTGAACGCAGAGCACGGCATCAACCAGCCCACTCTCCAGGGCGCGGACGCCCAGACGACTCACAATCCCGGTCCACTGGGCTCCATCGATCGGTGTCTGCAAACGTGCAGTGAGCATCCGCTGCTGGACCCCGAAATACAGCTCGTCCTCTTGATCAAGATTGCGGGTACGGCCATGGGCCTTGCGTTCCATCCCATCGAAATCTTGATGCAGGAAGGCACAGGCCTGGCGGACATAGGCAACCCAGCGCGAATCACAGAGGCCGCAATCACTGCAGAGGTCCTTGGCAGGACGGATCCGATCACGGGGAATCGGCCGCGCCTGGTCGTGGGGAAGCGGTGAAGCGGGGGAAGACGTCACAGACAGCTCGAGCCTGGAGAGAGGTCAACGCTAATCAGTGAGAGTTGAGCAAGACTGGAACGCCTGAAGCAATCACTGCGCGTCATGGAGGGTTCGGCACCGGCAGGAGACGCAGCGCAACCACGTCTGAAGCGATGGCTGGGCACAAAACCAATCCGCACAGTGCTGAGGGTCGCTGCCGCAGTGATCGGAGCAGGACTCATTGGAGGAGGGCTTGCTCTGATCTGGCCGAAACCTGATCCGATTGCAGCTGCTCCACCCACCCCTGATGACCCTGCAAGCCTGGCACCTCTACCGCAACGCTCGGTCATGGTTCTGCTGGTTGGCGTTGATTCGGAGGCGATCAATGATCCGTCAAACCGTGCAGCACCCAAAGGCCCGGCCAATGCAGACAGTCTGATGCTGATCCATGTCACAGCGAAAGAAGCGCTGCAAGTGCTTCAGGTGCCAACGGAGCTTGCTGTGCAACTGCCCGGCCGGGAAGGGCTGCAGTCCCTTGCCAGTGCCTACCGCGTTGGCGGAGTGGCACTCACCGCTGACGTCATCGCCGAAATGATCGGACTTCCTGCAGGCCAACTTGATCGCTATCTGGTGATGCCCCGCCAAGCCCTCCGAGCCCTCGTCGACGGCCTCGGCGAAGTGGAAGTGAGCCTCAATCAGTCGTACAACCGCGAAGACAAAGCACAGAATTACAGCGTGAATCTGCAGGCAGGCCGCCAGACGCTCAATGGCCGTCAAGCCGAACAGCTGGCCAGGCATCGCCCTGATCCCAATGGCGACACTGAAAGAAGACTCCGCCAACAGAGTTTGCTGCGCGGCATTCACGACCAGCTCCGACAACCCAATGCCTTAATGCTTCTCCCTGACGTGATCGGCGAAGTTTCAGCGCAGGTTTCGACCAACCTCAGCTCCGCGGAAATACTGAGTCTCACCGCAGCAGCCCTCAGTAGCTCCGAGCCCCCCGTGATCAACCAGTTGGAACTCGCGCCGCGGGCCGGGCAGCAGCAGCTGCGGGAGCTCAAGCCGGATCAGCCCCTTCCCCTCTGGCCACCTGAGCCCAACGCGTCCGCAGGCAACTGATCAAGCCGCAGAGATCATCATCAGCCCCCTGGAGACATCCGCACCAGGGAAGGCCATCAGCCCTGCGGGCGGCACGATTCCAGGTTCCGCCCAATTGCACAAGACCGAGAAGCTCAACGTGAAGCGAACGGGCCAGGGCGACTGATGCTGGAACGATGCCGGCAAAGCGTCCGTCGTCCCTGGGCTCAACAAGCATCAAAACAGGGACATGCCAGCAGGCGAGGGCCTCAAGCCAGCTGCCTTCCCCGCACTCATCCACGGCCACATCGCCACTCACCCGTAGGAGCTTGGGCTCCAATGGTCCGTCAGTGGATCGGCTGGTGATTCCTTGCAGACAAGGATGGGGTGCGGCACCGGAAGTCTGTTCCATCAGGGTGGCCCCAAACGCCTCCGCCAGGCTTCGACAGGCGGCTGTCATGGCACCCGTACCCAGCGTTCCGGCTCCAATCACCACAAGAAGGTTGTTTGCCATCACCGCAGCCTAGAAGTAGTGGATGGGTGGAAGAGTGTGGTTTGGATGTCCCATGCACCACTACCATCGGGATACCAAGTCTCTCGTTCGCGGGCATCGTGACCGGATTCCTGACTGCAGCCCGCGCCGAACAAGAGAAGATCCAGCACGACACCAGGCGGCTTCGCCTGTTCAGCGGTACGTCAAATCCTGCCTTAGCACGGGAAATTGCAGCGTATTTGGGAGTCCCAGACGGTCCGAGGGTCTGCAAACGATTTGCAGACGGTGAGCTTTATGTGCAGATCCAGGAATCCATCCGAGGCTGCGATGTCTTCCTGATCCAGCCCACCTGTGCTCCGGTGAATGATCACCTCATGGAGCTGCTGATCATGGTCGATGCCTGCCGTCGCGCTTCAGCAAGGCAGATCACGGCAGTGGTCCCTTATTACGGATACGCACGGGCGGATCGGAAGACCGCAGGCCGAGAATCCATCACGGCCAAGCTCACAGCCAATCTCCTGGTGAAGTCAGGGGTTGACAGGGTGCTCGCCATGGACCTTCATTCCGCGCAGATACAGGGTTACTTCGACATTCCCTGCGATCACATTTACGGATCCCCAGTGCTTGTGGATTACCTCTCCGCCCAGGAGCTTGGGGAAGTGGTGGTGGTCTCACCCGATGTGGGTGGAGTGGCACGGGCGAGAGCCTTTGCCAAGCAGATGAATGATGCGCCCCTGGCCATCATCGACAAACGACGCACGGGTCACAACATGGCCGAGAGTCTCACGGTGATCGGGGATGTGCACCAGCGCACCGCAATCCTCATTGATGACATGATCGATACGGGTGGCACGATCTGCGCCGGAGCCAAATTGCTGCGGCAACAAGGGGCCAGCCGCGTAATCGCTTGCGCGACCCATGCTGTGTTCTCTCCTCCCGCGTCCGAGCGTCTCTCAACGGATGGACTGTTTGAGCAGGTGGTCGTGACCAACAGCGTTCCGATTCCATCCGATCGCATGTTCCCTCAACTCCAGATTCTGTCTGTCGCCAACATGCTCGGAGAAGCGATTTGGCGGATTCATGAGGAAAGTTCTGTCAGCTCGATGTTCCGCTGAAGTCATGGCGTGATGACCTCATTACGGGCTTTTTGCACGGCTAAGGCCGTGGGCACGGCAGCAATGGCCATGATCCTCACCACATCAGTGGCCCAAGCCGGGCTTCCATCTGTTCAGCCCAAACGAACCCTGGGGGTCTGGCTCACCAACAGCCCAAGCCCTCTTTACTACGACAAAACAACGCTCCTAAAGGCGATGGACGAACTGCAGCAGGCAGGGTTCACAGCGTTGTATCCGAATGTCTGGAGCCGAGGAACCACCTTTCATCGCAGTCAGTTCGCGCCCGTCGAACCGCCCCTCCTCAAGGCAGGGCTCAATCTTGACCCGATCTGCGCCATCAGCCAAGAAGGCCGCAAACGCGGGATGAAGGTGATCCCTTGGTTTGAGTATGGCCTGATGGAGCCCGCTGATGCAGCCGTAGTGAAACAGCATCCCGAGTGGGTGTTGACACGGCGGGACGGCAACCCCGTCATGACCATGCACGGGAAAGAGATGGTCTGGCTCAACCCTGCCCACCCTGGAGTGCGTGAACGGTTCATCGGTCTCGTCGTGGAAGTGATGAAGCGCTGCAAGATGGATGGACTGCAACTCGATGATCATTTCGCCTGGCCTGTGGAACTGGGCTATGACCCCTACACAACAGCGCTCTACCAACAAGACACCGGCGTTCAACCACCCAAAGACCACACCAATCGCTATTGGATGACATGGCGAAGGCGTCAGCTGACAGGACTCCTTCGCGAGCTACGCCAGCGATTGGATGACGAATCACTCCCACAAAGAATCAGCCTTTCTCCGGGCCCCTTCCGGTTTGCTTACAACCATTGGCTGCAGGACTGGGAGCTCTGGGCGGTTGGCGAATTGATCGATGATCTTGTGGTTCAGAATTACGCATACTCGCTGAAAGGTTTCGCCAAAGACCTCAATCAGCCGGCCCTCCGCAAGGCACGTCAGTGGGGACTTCCTGTTCAAATCGGAGTCCTTGCAGGATTCGGGAAACGCACCACACCAATCCCTGTGCTGGCTGAAAAAAAACGGCTCAGCAACGAACAGGGCTACGGAGTGATCTACTTCTACTGGGAGGGTTTATGGGGAAAATACAGCGGAAAAGAAGGGTCTGCTTTCCGCTTTGATGCCTTTCAAAGCCTCGGTGCTCAAGATTGAACGCCAAGGCTTTGGCCTTCTCAGGCCTGCATCAGTGTGACCACTTCACGGGTGTTGGTCGAGAGATCAGCTGCCGCCAGCACAGCCAAGGCGTGTTGGACTGCCGCTTTGCGCTCTTGTCCGTAGGTATGCCAACGGCTGAAGACCTTGGCCAGCCTTGAAGCTGTAATCGGATTCCTGCCGTCGACCGCGATGATCTGGTGGGCCATGAACCGGTAGCCGCTGCCATCCAGCGCATGAAACACGCTGGGGTTAGCAACAAGCCCACCCAGCACGGCCCGCACGGAGTTGGGAGCCATCGGATCAAATCGGGGGTGCTGCAGAAGAGCCTCGACGCGCGCGAGTGCATCCGGTCGAGGAGTGGATGCTTCCAACGCAAACCAGGTATCGAAGATCACCGGGCGGTCCTGCCAGCGGTCATGAAACACCTGGAGCGCTTGCAGACGCTGAGCACAGTCGATCGGCTGAAGGGCTCGCAGGGCTGCACGGGCGAGGGTCATCGATGGACCACTCACAGCCGCCAGCGCAGCATCGCGCACCCCTTCTTCGCCGGACGCCGACAGCCAGCTCCAGATCAAAGCGGTGAGCTGCCGATCTCCCTGACCGGCAGGCCATGCCGCATGGAGGGACTCTGCACTGGATGCAAGACGTCGCTGAAGCGCTTCAGCAAGCTGTGAACCCAACGTTGCGCGCAGATCACAGGCTGCCTGAAACAGCGCCGGTGGATCGGCCTCATTCTGCAGGGCCTCCAGCTCGGCTCGCCCAGGGAAAGCCAGCAGTGTGGCGAGAACGGCCGGGTCCTTCTCCCCAGAAGGCGACAGCAGCTGGCTGAGCGCATCCAGCATCCGCCTCTCCAGATGTGAATCGTCACCACCTGATGCCCGGGCCAGGAGGAGACGCTTCCAGATCTGCTGCCCCGCATCCCAGCGGGCAAAAGCATCGGAGTCTCCAGCAAACAGAGCAAACAGGTCATCGTCGTCCTGATCAGCCGTCCAGGTCACCGGAGCTGAAAACTGCCGAAACAGGGACAGCGCGGGAGGATGGGGCGTGCTGGCCAATCCCTCAAGAACGACAGTCTGCTGATCTTGATCAAGAACAAGCAAGCGCTCATCGCCAGCACGACCATCAGAATTCAGAATTGCCCAGAGAACTGGGATCACGACTGGAAACTTGTCAGGCTGCCCAGGGGTGGGCGCCGTGGACTGGCGAAACGTCAGCGTCAAACGTCCTGACGTTGCATCCCATTGCCGATCCACCGACACATGGGGAGTTCCGGCCTGGAGATACCAACGTTTGAATTGCTCGGGCTGAAAATTGAGAGGTGTTCCATCTTCAGTCGCGCCCTCAACAATCGCCGCCACAAAATCCTCCGTTGTGGCAGCTTCTCCGTCATGACGTTGGAAATACAGACGCATCCCCCGCATGAAGCGCTCGCTCCCCAGAAGGGTTCGCAACATGCGAATCAGCTCAGCACCTTTCTCGTAGATCGTCGTCGTGTAGAAATTATCGATGGCCTGGTAGGCATCAGGCTTCACCGGGTGGGCTGTGGGCCCGGCATCCTCTCGAAACTGGGTGTTGCGCAGCATCGCCGCATCCTCAATCCGCTTGAGCGCTGCGGAATGCAGATCGGCCGTGAAGCACTGGTCGCGAAACACGGTGAGACCTTCCTTGAGCGACAGTTGAAACCAGTCGCGACAGGTGATTCGATTCCCCGACCAATTGTGAAAATATTCGTGGGCGACAACGCTCTCGATGCGTTCAAGTTCACCATCAGTGGCCGTTTCTGCGTCAGCGAGTACCAGCTTTGAATTGAAGATATTAAGACTCTTGTTCTCCATGGCCCCCATGTTGAAGTGGCGCACCGCAACCGTGTTGAACTCATCGAGGTCGTACTCAAGTCCATAGACCTGTTCATCCCACGCCATTGAACGTTTCAGGGATTCCATGGCATGGGCGGTGTAGGGCTCATCTCCCGCCTCCACATGCAGCCGCAACGTCACGCGACGGCCCGATGAAGTGGTGAAGTGATCTCTGATCTCGCTCAGATCACCGGCAACCAACGCAAAGAGATAGGACGGTTTTGGGAATGGGTCTTCCCAAACCACGGCGTGACGGCCAGGTGCCTGGGGAATTGGCCCGGCATCGATAGCGTTGCCGTTAGAGAGAAGCACCGGATAACGCTCACGATCCGCCTCAATGCGAACTCGGAAGCAACTGAGCACATCCGGACGATCGGGATGGAAGGTGATGCGCCGGAAACCCTCGGCTTCGCATTGGGTGGTGAGCATGCCACCACTGACGTAGAGCCCCTCGAGCGAACCGTTGGCTGCCGGATCGAGCTTGCACACCGTCGTCACGGTGAAGGGCTGATTCGGCGTGACGTGAATCTGGAGCGTGTCGACGCCCAAGCTGTAGGCATCAGCCGGGAGAGCATGGCCATCAAGGCTCACTGAGATCAGCTCAAGATCAACACCCTGAAGAAGTAGAGGTTCGGAGGATTGCAGAACTGGCTCTAGGTGAAGATCAGCCGTCACAAGAACGTCGTGCTGCTGAATGACGACATTCAACTCGGTGTTCGGAATCTTGAAAGGAAACGGTCGGTAATCCTCTAGACGGACGCTGGGTTGAGGGGAAGGCGTAGTGACCATGAACAACTCACTCTGGTCAGATCCTGACGCCCCAGTGTCGAAGGTGACGGGGGTGAAAGCCTCACCCCCAAGTCAATCGATCACTGGCCTGCAGCCCTTTGCTTCTTCAGAGCTTCCTCCACCTTGGTTTTCACATCGGCTGGCACCTTGTCTGGACAGAACTGAAGTGCTCCAGTGATGATCTGAAACTCAGCACCCGAGAACAACTGCTCATTGGTGAGCTTCTTGTTGCCCGTGGACGCCACAAGGCCACCGTGGCGACCGTTCAGCAGCTGGACATACGTCGCTGCAGCAATTCCGACAGCCTTCGGGAACTCAACACCCGCTGTCCTGGCGTTACAGACATAGGAGGAACCCATGCCCCGATAAAGGAAGATGTCAGCATCTGACGCTGGCTTGGTCTGAGGCTTGGCTGCGCCCTGAGCCATCACGGCGGGACCGGCCAACATAAAAGACAGAATGGCCAGTGGTGCGGCCATCACGGGACGAAATCGACGGAGTGAAGCCAAGAATCCTGACCAGTAAACGCGATCATGTTGCACCATTTCAAACCATTCTCAACACTCGGACAGGAATGAACGGCAACCGTCCCCCTGATTCAGCCGGGAATGGGTGCGGAAGCATCTTCAACGCGGGTTTCGTGGTGGTGCTCGACGATTTCCAGATCTCCTTTCTGCCAGCTGTAGATCGCTCTTGAACGAAAACGGTCTTGATCGATCAGGCGAGTGTATTCCTGCACATCCCAGTCGAGGTAATGGGACTCGAAAACAACCTCGTGCTCATCAACCTGACGGATGCGCGTTTTTGATTCCACCTCCTCGAGATAGGCACGGCTTCGCTGCAGCTGATGGCCCAGCAAGGTGGCCTCCATAACCCCTTCCTGCTGATACCGGGGTTTTTTGTCGAAAAAGTCGGTGTCATGCTCTGGCCACCAACTCATGCGATAGCGAGGCTTGCCGACGCGGGATTCCGCAAAAATTTCCACTCGAATCATCATGTCGAGGAACAAAACTTCCTCGTTTTTGAAGACGTACTGACGGCGAGAACGCCAGAGACCCAGATTTCGCGCAAACCAGCGTCGCAAATTGCCATCGAGAGGAACCCTCGGGGAAGCGGGGGATTCCCCGTCTGGCGGCTGCGCGCCGCGACGTTCGACAGGCAGAAGGGGCATGCTGTGTCCTGGGTGACAACAGTCTGTT
Source organism: Synechococcus sp. WH 7805 (assembly GCF_000153285.1). Taxonomy (NCBI): domain Bacteria; kingdom Bacillati; phylum Cyanobacteriota; class Cyanophyceae; order Synechococcales; family Synechococcaceae; genus Synechococcus; species Synechococcus sp. WH 7805. The sequence continues at coordinate 761,823 of NZ_CH724168.1, forward strand.
CAAATGTGTCTTAGCGGATCTGCCGCTTTTTGCAAAAACCCATAAGGTGAGGCTCATCTTTGCGAGCATCGCCTGGTGGTCGGGTTGGATCCCACACCACGTCAGCAACTAGGCCTTCTTCTTGTTGCAGGCCGTCATCACCTCTCAAGCGGTGATCTGCGTTCCCTCATCCAGTTTTTGGAACATGAGGATTGTGGCTTTGACGTGACACTTCAGGTCGCTGATCCGATGCAGCAACCCGAGTTGCTGGAACTTCATCGCCTTGTTGTAACACCAGCGCTCGTCAAGCTTCAGCCTCTTCCGAAGCAGGTCTTTGCCGGTACAAGCATTTTCCAGCAGTTCAGAGGGTGGGTGCCCCGCTGGCAGCAGGACGAAGTTGTCAGCGGGCTCGGACTCAGCCTCAAGCCGACAGAGCTGGATGGCAGCAGGACGCAGCGGGAGCTCCAGCTGGAAGATCAACTCCTTGTGCTGCGTCAGGAGAACGAAACACTGATTGATCGTTTGCAGTCCCAGGAACGGTTGCTGCGAATGGTGGCTCACGAACTGCGAACACCTCTGACCGCGGCCACCCTCGCCTTGCAGAGCCAACAACTGGGACAAATCGACCTCAATCGCTTCAGGGATGTCTTGAAGCGACGCCTCGACGAAATTGCCCTGCTGTCGAAGGACCTTCTGGAAGTTGGAAGCACCCGTTGGGAAGCTCTGTTCAATCCGCAGAGGCTTGATCTAGCCAGCGTGGCTGCTGAGGCGATCCTGGAGCTCGAGAAACTCTGGCTAGGAAGAGACGTCACCATCCATACCGACATTCCAGCCGACCTACCTCTGGTTTACGCCGATCAGCGGCGCATGCGCCAGGTGCTTCTGAATCTTCTCGAGAACGCTCTGAAATACACCCAGGACGGCGGAACAATTTCCGTTGCAATGTTGCACCGCACAAGCCAATGGGTCCAGGTCAGCGTTAGCGACAGCGGTCCAGGAATCCCTGAACAGGAACAGCAACGCATTTTTCTCGATCGGGTCCGTCTTCCGCAAACCTCTGGGGGAACATCTGGGTTCGGAGTTGGCCTGTCGGTCTGTCGACGCATTGTGGAAGTGCATGGCGGCCGGATCTGGGTCGTCTCCGAACCAGGCAAGGGAGCTTGCTTCACCTTCAACGTTCCGGTCTGGCAAGGACAGGGTCAGGAAAAAGATTCAACTGTCTTGACGGAGGGTCTGTCGGCCCCGTAATTTCTTTTGGTGATCGGGAGCACACCCGCAATCACGGCCTCGCCCCCATCGTCTAGAGGCCTAGGACACCTCCCTTTCACGGAGGCGACAGGGGTTCGAATCCCCTTGGGGGTATTAATAAAAATCTAAATTATCAATCAAAAAAGAAGTATTCGCTTGTTATTTGCGGCGTAAAGCTTCTTTTTCAACAGCTAGAAGGTTGTCACTCAGGTCTTGCTTCAAGCGCTGTTCGATCAGAGCCACCGGCATACCCATACATCCTTGAACGGTCAAGTCGTACAGAATCAGAGTGGCATCTGGTACAGCTTGAAGCCTCCAACAGCCCTCAAAACGGCGGAAATCTCCTCTCAGCATTCGAAACCGAAGCAAACCTTCCGGTCGATGTTCAATTAACTCCAGCTGGACTTCAGCAGAAAATTTGAGTCCTAAAAACTGTTGACTTCCCACTTGGGACAGAGTCACCAAGTTGCCCTTCCTGGAAAGCAGGGTGCTGCTTGAGAGATTGGGAATGAAATCACTCAGACCCTCGTAATCGGTCAGGACCGGCCAGACCTCATCCACCGAAAGAGATGACCGCAATTGAACAGCAAGCCTGCGCACTCCCTGAGGCAAGCGCTCCATGGTCTGTTCGATTGGGTGGTGCACACCCCGGGATGCTCGCTGGAGAGTCTTCAAGGAGACTTCGATGGTCAACCTGAGAAAGATAACAGCAGAATCTTAATGAAAGTCAGCCAACCGACCAGTGCATTGAGCCGACCCATGACAAAGCGCATGAAAATTCAAGGTCACGCCTATGATCACGCCTTCTTCAAGAGAAGCGAGATCTCATGCGCGTCAGCTCTGCAGCCAGCAACACCTACAACGAACGGGTGTTCACGTTGGTTGTTGTCGGCCTGCAGGCTTCAAAGCAGCGGCGGTCTGAACAAACCTTCAAAGTGTCTTATGACCAACTGCAGTCCACCGTTCAGCGCATTAACTCTTGTGGTGGAAGAATTCTTTCAGTGACAGCTGGCTCCTCCAGGACCACTGCTCACACTTCTGTCTCAACAGCCTCCGCCACCTCCACCGTGACCGAAACCCCAAGCAAGCCGGCACACAAGGCTGTGCCTGTGAACCTTTACAAGCCCAAGTCACCCTTCATTGGCACCGTCACGGAGAACTACAGCCTGCTGAAAGAGGGGGCCATCGGCCGGGTGCAGCACATCACCTTTGATCTCAGCGGTGGAGATCCCCATCTCGCGTATGTCGAGGGTCAGTCCATCGGCATCATTCCTGAAGGTGAGGATGCCAAGGGAAAACCCCACAAGCTGCGTCTGTATTCCATCGCCAGCACCCGCCATGGGGACAACTTGGCTGACAACACAGTGTCCCTCTGTGTCCGCCAGCTGGAATACAAGAACGATGCCGGTGAAGAGATCAAGGGGGTCTGCTCGACCTACCTCTGCGATATCGAACCTGGAACCAAAGTGAAGATCACGGGTCCAGTGGGCAAGGAAATGCTCCTTCCCGACGATGAGGAAGCCAATGTGATCATGCTCGCCACAGGTACTGGCATTGCACCGATGCGTACCTATCTCCGCCGCATGTTCGAGCCTTCAGAACGGGAAAAGAACGGTTGGACCTTCCGAGGTAAGGCCTGGCTGTTCATGGGTGCTCCGAAGACCCCGAACCTTCTCTACGACGAGGACTTCGAGCATTACGAGCGCGAGTATCCCGACAATTTCCGCTACACGAAGGCCATCAGCCGCGAACAGCAGAACAGCAAGGGTGGACGAATGTATATCCAGGACCGTGTCCTCGAATACGCCGATGAAATCTTCGCAATGATCGAAAACCCCAAAACACACGTTTACATGTGCGGTCTGCGGGGGATGGAACCGGGCATCGATGAGGCGATGAGCGCGGCGGCGGCGGCGAAGGGGCTGGACTGGTCCGAGCTGCGTCCCCAACTCAAGAAAGCCGAACGTTGGCATGTGGAAACTTACTGAGTCCATCCACTGGGACTCGAAATGTTGGGAGCCCGCTTCACAGCGGGCTTTTTTCATGAAATGACGCCGGGACAGCCAGCACCAAAACAGGGCAGGTTGTTCTAAAGCACTGTCAGGACGGAAATTCCTGGTTAAACCTGCGTCAGAGCGACCTGTGCCATGAGCGCAACGATGACGAACCCACTGAGGGTTGGCCTGCGTCAAGAGCGAGTGATCGCGCCTCAGTGCCTTGTGATCTTCGGAGCAAGCGGTGACCTCACGCACCGGAAGCTTGTCCCAGCCTTATTCGAACTGTTCCTGCAGAGACGATTGCCAAGCGAATTCGCTCTTCTGGGATGCGCCCGTCGGCCCTGGAGCGATGAAGAGTTCCGTCAAAAGATGGCCGAGGCCATGGAGAAGACGGTGAACGAGAACCGCGTGGCATGGGACCAATTCTCAGCTGGAATGTTCTACGAGCCGGTGGATCTGCAGCAGCCTGAGGATCTCGTGAAGCTGGGGCACCGACTCGACAGCATCGACCGCCTCAGGGCAACACGCAGCAACCGCACGTTCTATTTATCGGTCTCACCGAAGTTCTACGGCAGTGGATGCCGTGCGCTGTCCGATGCCGGCCTGCTGAAGGATCCCCAGCGCAGCCGGGTGGTGATTGAAAAGCCCTTTGGACGGGACTACGGCAGCGCCCAGGCTCTGAACCGCATCGTTCAAAGCTGTGGTCAGGAGAACCAGATCTTCCGCATCGACCACTATCTGGGCAAGGAAACAGTCCAGAACATCATGGTTCTGCGTTTCGCCAACACCATTTTCGAACCGATCTGGAACCGGAATTACATTTCCAGCGTTCAGATCACCGCCGCTGAAACCGTTGGTGTTGAAGAGCGAGCCGGTTATTACGAAACCTCCGGTGCACTGCGCGACATGGTGCAGAACCACCTGACGCAAATGCTGGCGATCACCGCCATGGAGACACCCGGGCGGTTCGACCCCGAGGCCATTCGCAGCGAAAAAGCCAAGGTGCTTCAGGCAGCCCGTCTTGCAGATGAAAAGGAGCCCTGGAACTGCTGTATCCGCGGTCAGTACGGCCCCGGTGGAACCCTGGACAACCCCCTTGCCGGATACCGACAGGAACCCGGGGTGGATCCCAACAGCACCACGGAGACCTACGTGGCCATGAAGTTGTTCATCGACAACTGGCGCTGGCAAGGGGTGCCCTTTTATGTCCGCACGGGCAAGCGGCTGCCGAAACGTCTCAGTGAAGTGGTCCTCACCTTCCGAGAGGCCCCGGTTCACTTATTCGATGCAGCAGGCGGCGGTCCCACCGCGAACCAGCTGATTTTGCGCATCCAACCCGACGAGGGCGCTGAATTCCGTTTCGAGGTCAAGTCCCCCGGATCCGGGATGCGCAGCCGCCCTGTTGAGATGGAATTCTCTTACGACGAATCCTTCGGTGAACCATCAGACGAGGGTTACGTCCGTCTTCTGGCTGATGCGATGCTCGGCGACCCGACCCTCTTTACACGCAGCGATGAAGTGGAAGCGGCCTGGCGCCTCTACACGCCCCTGCTTGAGCTCATCGAAGACAGCCCCTGGCAGCTGCCGATTCATCCCTACGAGTCACGAACCTGGGGACCCGCTGCTTCGGACGCGCTCATGGCCCGTGATGGCTTGCTCTGGCGCCGTCCCTGATTGTTTTTGACAAACACTGAAACCTTGCTAATCAGCTGAACCATGTCACCCCAGCTCACGCTTCAGACCCCCCTGGAACTCCCCCCCGCAGAGGTCCCCAGCTACCTGGAACAGCTCTGGTCGCGCGACCAACCGGCAGGCGTCGGATCCCACACGTTCTGTCTCCTGATCTGGCAACCCTCCTGGGTGGAACAGCAACTGGTCCGAACCGGTCGCCTCGAGGGACCGATCACTGGGGTGCAGCGCGCTGCATTGATTCAGGCCGGTCGCCAGGCCATCGTGGATGGAGATCTGCCGTTAAGTACATCCCCGCTCACCGATCCGGTGGCCGCATGCCTGAGCAGTCTGGATGGATCCCAGAAGGCCGATGATTTGCGTGGGCAGCACATTGATGCGGCCCTCAGCGCCTTGAGACCGCGGCGACTGATCACTCTGGCCCCAAGCCTGGATGACCAGCAGGCGTTGGAAACCCTCGTCGCCGCTTACTGCCCTCTCCCTGAAGAAGGGGGTGGAACGGTTGCTTGCGGTGATGTCGTCGTTCTGCGTGGGGGGAACACAGCCTTGCAGGACGGCCTCTCCATCCTGCAGCCGCTGATGCCTGAGGATCTGCCCTCATGGGTGTGGTGGAACGGATCCCTTGATGAGGCGCCCGAACTGCTGATGCAGCTCACTTGCTCTCCGCGGCGCCTGATCATTGACTCGGCACTCGGCGAGCCTGGGTTCTGCCTGAATCTTCTGGCCACAAGGATCGAAAGCGGACAGGCCGTCAACGACCTCAATTGGCTGAGGCTCGGGAGCTGGCATCAAACGCTGGCCATGGTGTTTGATCCTCCGACTCGCAGAAATGCCCTCAGCCACGTGGTGCAGCTGGACATCGACGTGGAAGGAGACCATCCGGTTCAGGGTCTTCTGCTGGCTGCATGGATCGCTGATCGTCTGGGATGGCACCTGCAGCGCACCCAGCATCACGACGACCACAGCATCAGTGCTGAATTTGTGAGAGCTGATGGCGTGGGAGTACAAATGCGCGTCTCACCTGTTCCCATGGGACAGCCCAGTATTCATCCAGGCCAGATCGTGGGACTGCGCCTGATCTGCAAACCCGACGACAAGCCTGCGATCTGCGTGATCCTCTGTGCAGAATCGGGTGGCTGCATGCGCCTTGAAGCCGGTGGAATGGCCAGCATGGAACTGATCGAGGAAGTGGTGTCAGTTCAGTCCATGCCTGTCGAGGCCGATGTGGCCAAGCTGCTTGAAGGTGGTCATGACTCCACCAATCCACTGCTGGAAGCCGCTGCCCCCCTGGCTGCCAAGCTGATCAAATGATGTCCCGCTGAGCGGGGCCAACGTTCCACTGTTCCGCTCAGTTCATGGCCTGTGTGATCGCTGCTCCGGCCAGCGGCAGTGGCAAAACCCTGCTCACTCTCTGCCTGATTGCCTGGGCGCGTCGTCAGGGGAGGAGCATCCAGCCCTTCAAAGTGGGGCCGGACTATCTCGATCCCCAGCTCCTCAGCCTCAGCGCAGGCAGAGTTTGCCGAAATCTCGACCTTTCACTCTGCGGCCAGGAGTGGGTGGATCTCAGTTTCCGGGGGTTTGGCGGATTGTGCGACATGGCCGTCGTCGAAGGGGTCATGGGCCTGTACGACGGCATCGGGGCCAGCTCCGAGGGGAGCACGGCTGCTGTGGCACGGCATCTGAACCTGCCCGTGGTGCTGGTCGTGGATGCCGGCCGGCAGGCCCGATCCCTGGCGGCAGTGGTGCTCGGATTCCAGAGTCTGGAGCCACGCGTGCACTTGGCGGGGGTCGTCCTCAACCGGGTATCCAGTCAGCGCCATCGTGAGCTTCTGCAGAGCGTGCTGGACGAGATCAACGTTCCCTGCCTGGGAAGCCTGCCGAAGGACGTGAGTCTGTGTCTTCCCAGTCGACACCTCGGCCTAGCCCCAGCCCATGAGCTCGGACCAATACAGGACCGGATCAGTCGCTGGGCGGCGCTGGCGTCCTCCCATCTGGATCTGCAGAGATTCGGCCCGTTACTGAAGGCACCTGCAGCAGGCGCCAATCCAATACGAACCATTCTGGCGCCGGTGCTGGACCAGCAGCCCGTTCGCACTCCCATACCAGTGGCCGTCGCCCAGGACGAGGCTTTTCACTTTCGCTACCCGGAAATGCAGGAATGCCTCGAAACCATGGCCATGCCTGTGATCCCTTGGAGCCCACTGGCGGATGAGCCGCCACCACCCCAGGCCCAGGGGCTGGTGCTGCCGGGTGGATTCCCAGAACTGCATGCAGAGGCGCTCAGCCAATGCGGCCGCAGCCTCTCGGCCTTGCAGCAGTGGATCGCCCAGAAACCCCTCTATGCCGAATGCGGCGGCATGCTGTTGCTGGGTGAGTCACTCAGTGACGGGGAGGGAAAGCATCACCCCATGGCTGGCTTGCTGCCCTTCCGCGCAGAACGAGGAGCGTTGCAGGTGGGCTACAGGTCGCTCTCTACAACCCACAACGGGATGCTGCTGCGCGCAGGGGAAAGCTTGAGAGGCCATGAATTCCACCGGTGGCAATTGAGCAAAGAATCCGGAGATTTCTTGGGAAAAGCGAGACCCCTATGGCAGGTTGAAGGATGGAAAATCTCGCGGAGACACGAGGGATGGAGCCTTCCGACCCTGCACGCCAGCTGGGTGCACCTCCACTGGGCCGGCTCCTCGACGATCTCATGCCGATGGCGCGCCGCTCTCGAAACCGCGGCGACGCGGAACGCGGACGGTTCCTGAATCGAGGCAAACACAAGCCCACAATCCAGAAGGAACGCTGGCGATTTCTCGTGGAGGGCAAGGTTCAAGGCGTGGGATTCAGACAGGGGTGTTGCCGCAGAGCCATGGACCTCAACCTGAGCGGTTGGGTTCGGAACCTCCCCGATGGTGTCGTGGAGGTGCAAGCAGAAGGATCTCCATTGGCTCTCAGTGAATTGCGCCTGTGGTGCGAACGCGGTCCCACAGGCGCCCGGGTGAGCCTGGTGAGACCTTCACAGCTACCCATTACAGGAGCTGACTGGTTCGAAATCCGCAGCTGATCAGGCGCTGGGATGACACCGGCGACACCACCATTGGTTGCTCAGCTGGTCAAAATCCTTTGAGAAGGACACGATCAAGATATGGCCGACAATCGTCAGCTCTGGCTCTTGCGCCACGGAGCAACGGAATGGGCCAAAAACGGACGCCACACAGGCAGCACCGACCTTCCCCTGTTGCCGGAAGGCGAAGATGAAGCCCGACGTCTGGCTCCCACGCTGACAAGCCAGACCTTCGCCGCCGTCTTCAGCTCCCCTCTGCAGCGAGCCCGTCGAACCTGCGAGCTCGGTGGCCTTGGAGACCGACTGACGGTGATGCCGGAACTGATGGAGTGGAATTACGGCGACTACGAAGGGATCACCACAGTGGAAATCCGTAAAACGGTTCCTGGTTGGACGGTCTGGAGCCATGGGTGCCCCAACGGGGAGGATGCCGATGCCGTGCAGAAGCGCTGCGAAATCGCCATCCTTCGCGCTCTGGAAGTCTCCGAAGCAGGAGATGTGGCTCTGTTCGCTCACGGACACCTTCTGCGAGCGCTGGCGGGAACCTGGCTTGGTCTGGGTGCTGTAGGTGGCAACTTGTTGAAGCTCGGTACAGGAAGCATCTGCGTGCTGGGATTTGAGCGAGAACAGCGTGCGATCGTTCGCTGGAATGCTCCGGCCGACGGACGGTTCTGATGAGCGACACCACCCTTTGGGCGGAACTTCTGGCCTACGGCACGGGCATCGGTCTCTCGCCGATTCACATTGCGGTGTTGCTGCTCCTGTTGCTGGGCCCCCAGCCCCTACGCCGCGGCGGCTGGTTTGTTGCGGGCTGGGTGGTCACCACACTGCTCACCGCAACGCTGCTGGTGACTGTTGGCCACACCCTTGTTCTCGACATGAGCCACGGCTCTCATCACCGCACAGGACTCGATCTACTGGCAGGAGGCGCGCTCATAGCCATCGGCGGCAGGGAGCTCCTGCGTTCCTTCGCCGATGGAGCCGAACCACCGGCATGGACCACCAGCATCGATCGCTTTGTGGCGATGCCATTGCCGCTGCTGCTTCTCCTTGGCGCAGCCGGTGAGGTCATCAGTCCTGATGATCTCGTGCTCTTTGCAAAGTCGGCAGGCGTTGTTCTCGCAGCCCAGTTGCCCACCTGGCAGGAGTGGATCGGATTGGTTGCCTTCACAATCGGTGCAAGCATTTTTCTGTTGACCCCGCTTGTGGCCGTGATCATCGGACGGGACAAAGTGATTCCAATCCTCGAGAAAGGCAAGCAGGTGTTGTTTGCACGAGGTGGACTGGTGGTGGGAGGTGTCAGCCTGGGCCTGGGTGGCTATCTGGGTTGGCAAGGAATCAATGGTCTCAGCTTGCTTTAGGGGATCAGCCACACATTCAGTTGCACTTAACAACTGGTTCAGAAACGTTTTGTGGTAGAGCACTGCATACGCTTGCAGCAGCCACCTTCTGGTCATGCTTTCACTGCATCAGTTCAGTCTTTCTGCACTCACTGTCGTCGCAGCGGCGTCTCTCCTGTCATCACCGGCCAGTGCTCATCCACAGAAGCAGCGCCATGGCAATGAGAAGCAGAAGGTCTACAACCGTGGGTTCCAAAAGGGTTACAACAAGGCCATCAAACAGGTTCGCCAGCCTTATTACGTTCCCCAGAGGGTTTACAACCGGAACTTCAGACGAGTCGTGAAAGATGCTTACCGGCCCTATTACGTTCCTCAGCGCACCTACTATCAACGGCCGGTTGTGGTCGCACCGGCACCGTGGAGAGCGCCACGGCCCCTGATCTTGAATCCCTACGTGCAGGGAACACGCGTGAATGTTGGTTTCGGTTTCAACGTTCACTAAGGGAGACAAGGGTCAGCCAGCGCGTGGAATTCTCTGACAGCAATCAGTCGACAAATGCAAATCGGATCCAAAAGATTGGAGCCTGATTTCTGATTGCTCCCACCCAAGTCTGATGGTTAATCAGGATGGGACAAGCAACAGCCCATGCGCTAAAGCTTTCCGGGTTGCTGCATCGGGCTCAATCGACGGATAGGCACGTGGTGACAGAGAGAGAGTGGTCGTGGTGATGGACAGTGCAGATCAACTGATCATCGAAACAAAAGCCTTCCACGAAGCTCCTCCTCTGGAAGCCACGGTTTTGATGCAGCACATTCTCTCAATCAAAAGCGATGTGATCTAAAGCCGCTTCCGGCTTTCAGAATGTCGAAAGCCATCAGGCACTTCAATTAAATCAATCCGGTCGCTAGCCGTGATGGTATCGATGGCATTAGTGCATGTCAGGGCGTCGTTCCTGATCATTCCTGTCGGTGCGGCAATGTTGATCGTGGTCCCTATTGAATTGGTGACGTTGACCGCAAGGCTTTCAGCAAACCACTGAACATAATCAACGAAACAGACTGATTTAGGAGAACAGCGTTGGATGCTGCAATCGATAGCCGAGTTCCTTGAGTCGATGATTGCTAATACAGCGGCTGAATGGAGGGGCAGGTCCGGGAGCACCTGTCCATTGAACCCTTTCAAGACCTTCTTGGATCAAGGTGCGATCCACAAGATCTCTATCCCGTAGGGGTTCATCGTTGACCACATTCACCAAGCCGGTCCAGCAACCGTTGATCGCCGCAAGCGCTGCTCCCGCAGCATCATCCACATGGACCCAGTTGCTGAACGATCCACCATCTCCAGGGAGTTGCTTCCCAGCAAGACCTCGTAGACGATCCTTGATCTCGCGCCCCGGTCCATAGAGGGCAGCCAAACGCAACACGCAAACCTTGCGGTTCTCCCCCATCAACTGCATGACAAGTCGTTCGCTCTCTAGGAGCACCTCTCCACGAGCTGTGCGTGGCCTGGCTGGTGTGTTTTCGTTCACCCAAGCATCTGAAGCATGGCCATACACCGAACAGCTACTCGTGTAAACAATGTGTTGCAACGCCGGCAACTCCGCAATGACAGAACTCAGGCAGTGGAAGCACTCCTCAAACGTGCTTCGGTAGAGATCAACATCACCCTGTCGATTTCCTTTCGGACCAAGGGTGAACACCGCGACTCTGCTCTTGTTCAGGGCTTTCCTCAGATGATCGGGGTTCGTCGCATCGCAGATCTGAACGCGATCGGCGAGTTGATTCAGTTCGCAGAGTCGAAGCTCGCTCGTCGTTGTCAACACAAGGGGGACAGCTTGGCGTTGTAACTGCAGCTGTCGGGCCAACGCAGTGCCGACGTAGCCGCTGCCCACAATGGTCAGAACCATGTGCCTACAAACGCTTTCGATACCTTAATTAGCCCAGCACATTGCAGCGAGTGGCCTACAGACCTCCTGTCATCCATGTCCAATGGAGCAGAAGTGCTCTCACAAGACGGCTTCAGCAATCACTATCTCTATGGTTGACAACAAAAAAGACAAAGTTATCGAGCGCTTTGGACAGGGCAATGACACCATTGAATCCAGTGTTAGCACAAAAATCAGAGCCAACATCGAGACTCTCCTGCTGACAGGCAGCGCTGCACTAATGGGTTCTGGAAATGACCAAAACAACATTCTTGAAGGTAATTCCGGCAACAATCAACTTAAAGGCAAGGCCGGCAACGACACCCTGATCGGCAATCTCGGTCGCGACATCCTATCTGATGGCACTGGAGATGACACCTTCATCTATCGATCCACCAACGACTCTGGAGCAGACAAAAGAACCCGCGACAAGATCACTGATTTCCAGACCGGCGACACAATTGACCTGTCACAGATTGATGCCAATGTGGATGTATTAGGTGATCAAGCCTTCACCTTCATCGGTTGAGGCAAATCCTCAGCTGCCGGGCAAGCCAAATTTATCAATGGAATCCTTAGCGTGAACACTGATGATGATCTAGGCGCGGAACTTCAAGTTCAGTTGAAAGGAGTCACTGAATTCTTGATTGACTCCTTGGTTTTTTAAATTCTGAGGGTCTCATGAAGGTGTCCGCCATTTCACAAGACAACAGTCTGATCGCTGCGGAAACCCAGTCAAACCTTGCCAACCGAGTCGTTAATGACAGCAGGCGGCTCTTGATGCCACGAATCAAAAAAGAAGGGCCATAACCCTTGAGACAAGTGCTCACTACAAAGACAATCTGACCGAAGAGTTCATTCAAAGGGCGAAACCGATCAGGAGATCAGCAAGGACGCTTCGAGACAACCACCAACCGACATCTTGCCGCCGAGAAAAAACAGTAGTGAACAAAACACATCAATAACCAAAAGTCACCGCAAAACTAAAATAACTTAAGAATTCTTATTTCATCCAACTCTAAGCAAAAACAAAGGAATTTGCCATTGATCCAACCCCAAATTGATGCCATAACAAAATCAGCATGATTAAACGAATGAACTTGCTCAAGTACTGGCAAGCAGCTTTCAATCCCAGCGAATTTGAACACTGGATGGATCAAAAAATTTCATTCTTTGGCATAAAATCGAGGGGAAATAGCATCCTTGCCGATGATTCAGACAATTATATTCGTGGCGGAGGAAGAAATGACCAGCTGATCGCAGGCAAAGGAATAGATTTTGTCGACGGACGTGGAGGAGACGATGTCCTCGTGGGGGACAGACTACCCAATCAAAATGATTACAACGCAGATGGATCAATCTTCGCATCACTCTCATTCAACAAGGATGAATCAGATATCTTGATCGCAGGAAAGGGCGAAGATATTCTGATCAATCAGTTTGGATCTGACTACTTCTCGGGAGACAAAGGAAACGATCGGATCATCAGCCTGAGCGACTCAGGCATTCCAACAGGAAACAATATTCCAATTCTAGACAATGATTCAACAGAGAATCAACTTTCACAACTAGATTTCTCAACCAATAATATCAATCCCAATGGCCTGGCAGCAGATGACACCCTCATCGGAGGAAAGGACGCTGATCGCTTTGAATTTCATCTACTCATTAATGCACGCAAAGAAATTGTCGACAAATACACTGATGTTGAGACAGGAATTATCAACTGGGGAATGAACGGGGTTGCGGGTGAGAACGACAACTACCATGACCATTGGGTCGAAGGAATCGGAAATGACATAATCCTAGATTTCAATTCAAAAGAAGGGGACAAAATTCTTGTATCCGGCCATACAGTCCAGGCAATTTTGCTGGAAAACAACGAAACCCTCAACGAAGCTTTAGTCGGGGTTTATAGCGACCAAGGTGCAGACGGTAGGCGCGGGAATGGCGCTCATGATTTGGATGTACTTGGAACCATTAAAGTCTTTTACAAAGGAAGTTTTAATTTTGATTCCGACGTCGACATCCAGCAAAAAGACTATGGAGCCTATGGCGTTGATAGCAACATCGCTGCAGAAATTGAATCCAATGACGACGTCTTGCTGGCGAGCACAACTGCAAGAATTACCGGAAACGCTAGTGACAATGATTTAGCAGGCGATTCGGGTGAGAATCGCATCGACGGTCTTTCCGGCGACGACAAGATTGTTGGATACGACGGAAACGACAAACTTTTTGGAAGCTCCGGAGCGGATCACCTCCTTGGCGATAGAGAATCCAGGCAAAGTGATTTTCATGAAAAAGGTTACTTTATTGCTGACAAGCAAATGTCTTATGACGACAAACTCATTGGAGGCTCAGAAGATGACTTGCTTGTCGACCAGTATGGGGCGGATCGCTACAGCGGAGACGCTGGAAATGATCGACTTGTCAGTTTAAGTGATAGCAGTGTTCCTAATGACAACAAGTCGCTACCAGCAGGTGTGAATGACGGCAGCGACATCGATAAGTTAGTTTTCGCAAATGAATATTTAAATCCTGTGGGGATTTCTGCTAATGATGTTCTGACAGGTGGAGAGGGAGCAGATACTTTTGAATGGCGTTTATTAATCAATGCATCGAAAGAGATCGTCGACAGAAACACAAATACTTCGACGGGTGTGATCAATTGGGGAATGAATGGGGTCGCAGGCGAAAACGATAAGTATCACGACCATTGGGTTGACGGCATTGGAATTGACACAATCACCGACTTCAGCGGAAATGGTGGTGAGAATGATCACATCCTCATCCAGGGACACACGGTACAAGCACTCCTACTCTCAAGCAGTGACAATTCTGCTTTGATTGGTGTTTACAGTGATCAAGGCGCCGACGGCGAACGTGGGAATGGAGCACATGACTTTGATGTTTTAGGAGTCATCAGAGTCAATCACGATGGAAACTTCTCAATCAAAGAAGACTTATCAGTCAATGGTGCAGATTTTGGTGCTTACGGACCTGGTTCTGGCCTAGATGATTTATGGGCCTGAATCTATCTATTTCCAATGACAATCTAGCCATTAATCCAAATAGTCAAGAAAGAGTGTTCTCCTCAACCAGAAGAATTATTTTCACGAGCCAATCATACATCGCTTAGATCGATGGAACCGGCTAGGGATGCTTGCCCTTGCCATTGACATCTGGTGTTGGTATCAACCGTATGATCAAAAGATGCTCTGAAAGGACTTTTCACCAATACTCGACCTTGAATCCAAGGTTGATCAGTACAGTCAACCGAAAGCATTGAAATCACTAGCTTTCTGAGACGTCTATTTTTAACTCATGAATTCGCCAGGGCTCGGGTCCAATGTTGCGTTGACGCTGGCGAGCCATTCCGGCCTGCCAGCCAGACGCCCTGTCGGGCACGGCTGACTGCCACGTAGACAAGCTGCCTGCGCAGATCAAGATCCTGGGGCCAGAACACATCGTCGGCGACGAACACCTCCCCGAAACTGCTGCCCTGGCTGCGATGGACAGTGAGCACAGCCGCAGGTCCAAGCGATGCGAACGCATCACGCACCAGGAAGTACCGGCGCCAGAGCGGACGTCCCCCCTGTTTTCCAGCCTCTCGGGCCTGTATTCGCAAGTGCTGAAGAAGGGCATCCAACTGCTGCCTTGCCGGAGTGCCGACAGGCGGTTGCAAGCGCAGGTTGAGCTCGAGCTCCCCGCTACGCACCCGTGCAGTAAGGGTCTCAATCACAGGTGCACCAAGGCCAGCAAGCGAAAGCTGAGCGTCGTCGGACAGGCCGAACTCCGCCAGGTCACAGCGTTCAGGAGCGACATCCTCCACCACGAGTTCACGATTAGAGCCCAGCACCAGATCGGGCTCTTCACCGGTCTCGCCACCATCGCGTGAAGCCGGGGCCATCACCGCCGTGCGCGTGATCAGCACCTCGCCAGGCAAAACAGCCATCTGATCGGCCATGTCGCCATGAATCGCCCGGCGGGCGTGGGGGACCAGCACCTCAAGCCTGCGGTTGGTGTAGCAAAGAATTCTTGCCGCGTCGGGGTTATCGCAGGCTGCGGCCTGTCGTAAAGACTCCTGAGCGCGACTTAGCCAATCGGAGCGGTTCATCACCCCCACCTGCCCCAGATCCGTGCACACCGGAGCCAAAAGCGGTGGCACTTCACAGGGCAGTCGGCCATCACGCAGACAACTGGCCAACTGCAGCACAGGTCCCTGATGACGAACCACTTGCCGTAGGCAGGCATTCACGGCCCGCGTCATCGCAAACACAGGGCTTTCGCGCTCTCCCACCGGCGGCAGCTGTGCCGGATCCCCAACGAACACCAGCCTGGTGCTGAAGGTGTGCGCGCACTGCAGCGCGATGGACAACAACGAGCTATCCACCATGGAGGCTTCATCAATCAGCACCAGACCGAGATGCTCAAGAGCTGCTGCCGTCTGCTCTGTGGATTCACACAACTCGCGGTCTCCCTGTCGCTTGAGCTTGAGACGCAACAGGCGGTGGATTGTGGATGGATACCAAGTGGGGTGCAGACCCTCAAGCGCCAGAGCTTGCCTTAGAACGCCCACGGCCTTATGGGTTGGAGCCACGACGGTCCAGCAAAGCCCACTGGCCTCCACCTGCTGGAGGAGGCGCATCGAAAGAAACGTCTTGCCGCTGCCGGCAAAGCCGCTCAACACGAAAGGCACCGTTGCATCGGCTTGATGCATCCAGTCAGCGAAGGCATCAGCGGCCTGCTGCTGATCACTGGTGAGAACCAGAGCGGAATGGGCGGACGTGCTCACCCGAATGCGTGGGAGAGAACCTGGATGAGATGAAGTGGCGAGCCCACAAACACCAGACCTGGCAGGGCGATCGCTGGGCCAAGAAGGCTTCCGACCAGCACTTCAAGCCTGGAATGACCCAGGCTTTCCTTGAGCGCTTGCTCAGGTTCTGGATCCCAAAGACCGTTTGGCAAAGCATTCACTCTCTCGGCAGTGAACCCCGCTGCCCGACGGACACCACTGGCGTCATACATCACCACAAAGGCCACCGTGGACGCCAAAGCAAAAACGGGGGAGTCAAATCCATTGAGCCAACCGACCGCAGCCGCCGTACCGGTCACCAGAGCCGAATGGCTCGAAGGCATGCCGCCCGTTTCAATCAGCACCTCAGGCCGCCAGCGGCGTTGGATGACCAATTCGATGAATAACTTGGAAAGCTGTGCCAATCCGCAGGCAGCGAGGCCCCAGGCCAGGGGGCCGTTGTCAAGAAGCTGAAGCGGCGCGCTCAACGAGGCAAACAGCATGGTCAACGGTCTCGGCTCGCGACGTAGTCAGCGAGAGCCAGAAGCGGCTGAGCTTTGGATGTCCACGGCTCGAGAGCCGACTTGGCCTGAGCAACCAACTCAAGAGCGCGAGCCCGCGAAGGCTCCAGACCAAGAAGTTTCGGATAAGTGGTTTTATCGGCAATCAGATCTTTTCCTGCTGTTTTACCGAGGACTTCACTGCTGGCCGTGACATCAAGGATGTCGTCCACGATCTGGAAAGCGAGACCGATGCCGTTGGCGTAAGTACGCATCGCTTCGACCTGATTCGCATCGGCACCTCCGATCAGAGCGCCTGTAACGACACAGGCCCGGAGCAGAGCTGCGGTCTTGTGGAGATGAATGTATTCAAGTGTTTCCAGATCAACCTCGCGACCCTCACTTTCCAGATCGACCACCTGGCCTCCCACCAACCCCGGAGCTCCAGACACGAGTGCGAGCTCAGCCACCACTTTCAGCAACCTCTCGGGGGGAACCCCTGGACTACGAAGTGACACCATTTCGAAGGCTCTGCTGAGCAAAGCATCACCGGCGAGAATGGCCATGGCATCGCCATAGACCTTGTGATTGGTGGGGCGGCCACGACGCAAATCATCGTTGTCCATTGCCGGTAGATCGTCATGGATCAGCGACATGGTGTGGATCATTTCCAAGGCCACTGCCGTCGGCATTGCCAGGGAGGCATCACCGCCCACAAGCTCACAGGCTGCGAGGCAAAGAATCGGTCTGAGCCGCTTGCCTCCGGCCAGGAGGGAGTAGCGCATCGACTCGCGAAGGGACTCAGGTCGCTCAGGACCTAAAGCTGCATCAAGGGCTCCCTCCACGAGGTTGCGCGTCTTGGCCAAATAGGCACTGAAGTCAAAATCAGCCTGATTTTCACCCGACGGCATGAGACCTTCAGGACTTCTCGCCGTGGCGGTCATGAAAAACATGATGCTGGCGAGATTCTGTCAGGCCGCAGGCCCCTGAGCACGATCACGGAATCAGGTCGTCGAGATCATGACCGATCTGGTGACGCCGGCTCCAGGCCAGCACTGTATTCACAAGAAGCATGGTGACGGTCATCGGACCGACGCCGCCTGGCACGGGGGAAAGGGCTGCGACCAAGGGCTCCAGCGCGGCAGCGTTCACATCACCGCACAACCCACCCTCGGGCCTTCGGTGAATGCCCACATCCACAACCACGGCACCGGGAGCGACATGCTCAGCCCCGATCATTTCCGGACGTCCCGCTGCGACGACCAGAATGTCGGCCTGACGGGTCAGAGCAGGAAGATCGCTGGTGCGGGAGTGCGCCACCGTGACCGTTGCGTTGGCAGCCTGAAGCATCAGGGCCATCGGCTGGCCTACAAGGATGCTGCGTCCCACCACAACAGCCCGTTTACCGGAGGGATCAATTCCCTGGCTGCGCAACATGGCCATCACGCCTGCTGGCGTGCAACTGCGGGGGCCTGGTTCCCCTTTCAACAGCCGTCCAAGGTTGAGTGTGTGCAGGCCGTCAGCATCCTTTTCAGGATCGATCGCTGCCAGGAGAGGAGTTTCATCAAGCCCTGCCGGAAGGGGCAGCTGCAACAAAATTCCATCCACCCGCTCATCAGCATTGAGCTCGCTGATGGCATCCAGAACGGTATCCGGTTCTGAAGATGCAGGCAGGTGGGCTCCAAAGCTCTCAACCCCCACCCTGGCGCAGGCTTTCTCCTTGTTGGCGACATACACCGCGCTAGCCGGATCATCACCCACCCGCAGGACCGCGAGACCCGGCGGGCGTCCTGCCTGAGCGCTACCGCGACGAATCTGATTGGCCAGTCGCTCTTCTAGCTCCTTGGCCAGAGCTTTTCCATCCAGTCTGAGGGCCATCGCCGACCGATGCACGTGAAACCAGCATGCCGCTCTATCAGAGCTAGCGTTTCCATTGAAAGCATCCAGCCATCTTGCGTTCGCATCCCCTAGCAAGGTTCTGGAGATCCTGGCTTAGGAGTGAATCTCCAAGGCGGCCGGTGCTGCGTTGGAATCGGCTGCAACGCAGTGTGCTTCTGGCGCTATGCCTGCTCGTAGCCCTTGCATCGAGCTGGCCATGGCTGGTAGAGCCGGACATTCGACCAGGTCTGACAGCGCCATTCGACGCGGTGGCACCGAAGGATGCACGGGTGGTCGACAGTGAAGCGCTGAAGCAACGGAGATCCAGCCTGGTGCCCAGCACCCTGGTTCAGGTCATCGACGTTCAGCAGGATCAGCAGCTGCGGATGCGCCTCGAGCGCCATCTTGGAGAGCTGGAACGGGTCGCCAGTAGTGACGATGCAGATCGAATCGGTCCAGTGAATCTCAGCGGCGAAGAACAGGACTGGCTCGAGGAGCGTTCACCAGAGGAACGCCTGAGCTGGGACATGGATCTGCGCCGGGCGCTGGAACGCATGCTCAGCCAAGGATTGGTCAACAACCTGGCCGAAGAGCAGCTGCGTCAGGCCTCATCCCTGCAGCTGTATGAACTGGGGACCGCCAATACTCCATCAAGAACCCTCGGCGCCAAGGTCCTCACCACCACCTTGCAGGGTGCCAGCAATCTCAAAACCGACCCGCAGCGCAGCCAAAGACTGATCGAGAAACTGATCACTCAGCAGGGCATCCCAGTCATCGAGGTGAGCCGAGGTGACCTGATCACACAGAAGGGAGAACCCATTAGTTCCCAGGCTTACGACGTTCTCGATTTCTTCGGCCTTGTGAACCGGAGACCCAAACTCGGAATCTGGGTGATCCGGTTTACAGAATCTTTGGCCGGATGTGGAATTCTCCTCCTTGTGATGCGCCGAGAGAGGCCTTGCCTTGAAGCACCCCATGGACTGCTGGCCCTGGGGTTGCTGCTGATCTCCCAGGCCTGCAAAGTTTGGTTTGGTGCAGCCGTGAGCCCTCTGGCTGTGATCGTTCCACCCACACTGCTGCTAGCGCAGGGCCTCGGAACCAGCAGCGCCCTGGCATGGATGGCAGTCGCCAGCCTGCTCTGGCCAACACCGGTGACAGGCCTTGGTGAGGGGCGCCTGCTGATCGCTGCGGCCACAGCCACCGTGGTCGCCCTTCAAGCGGGCAGGCTCAGAAGTCGTGCCCAGCTTCTGCAACTAGCGGTGCTCTTGCCGCTCGGGGCGCTGGTTCTTGAGCTGCTTCTCCTCAACAGGAGTGCCGAATCCTCGGTGGATCAGGACTGGACCCGATTGCTTCCCAACTCGGGAGATCTGACATCCGAAGCCTTGTTGCTGGGACTCCTGATGATGCTGGCAATCCTGGTCATCCCCCTGCTCGAAAGTTCCTTTGGTCTTCTGACCCGAGCGAGGCTGATGGAGCTGGCAGACCAGGAACGTCCACTGCTTCGCAGGCTCTCCTCAGAGGCCCCGGGCACTTTCGAGCACACCCTGATGATCTGCAGCCTGGCCGAAGAGGGAGCGCGTGCGATCGGTGCCGATGTGGATCTGATCAGAACAGGGTCGCTGTATCACGACGTTGGCAAACTCCATGCTCCGAATTGGTTTATCGAGAACCAAACCACCGATCACAACCCTCACACTGAATTGAATGATCCGCTTGCGAGCGCTGGCGTATTGCAGGCCCATGTGGATGAGGGCCTGAAACTGGCCAGACGCCACCGCTTGCCCAGACCGATTGCCGACTTCATTCCAGAGCATCAAGGAACCTTGCGGATGGGGTATTTCCTGCACCAGGCACGGCTGAAAGATCCCCTGATTTCAGAAGATCGCTTCCGCTATCACGGCCCTACCCCTCGCTCCAAGGAAACGGGAATCATGATGGTCGCCGATGGCTGTGAGGCAGCGCTTCGCTCCTTGCCCCCCGACACAAGTGAGAAGGAAGCCCGAGCCACGGTGAAACGCATCGTTGAAGCTCGCCTCAGCGATGGACAGTTGAATCAGAGCAGCCTCAGCCGCGCAGAGCTTGAGCTCGTGATGAAGGCCTTTGTAAAAGTGTGGCGGCGAATGCGCCATCGGCGTATCCCTTATCCCATCCCGGCCAAGCGCAGATTCAGTGCTTAAGCGTTGAACCATGCAGGCCAAGGAGCGCGCACTCGCACCTGGCCACTGGGATCATCAGGATCAGGGAAACGCAAGGCCATCGCCCTGAGCCGCAGCCCCACGGCGCATCCTGGGTTGTAAATCGGGTCCCCAATGATGGGATGGTGCAGGGCTGCCAGATGGGCGCGCAGCTGATGGGAACGGCCCGTCCTCGGGCAGAGCCAGAGTCGTGTGCTGCTCTCCATCAACTTCAAACGACGCCAGAGCGTGACGCACGCTTTTCCACCTGGATGAACGCCGTAAGTGGGCGGCTGACGCTTCAGACGCGCCAGAGGGAGACCAATCAGTCCGCTGACATTTTTCATCTGGCCCTGAACATCAGCGACGTATAGCTTTCTGACCCTTCGAGATGCAAAGAACATCCCCAACAACCGAAGCATGTCCGGATCCTTCGCCAGAAGCACAAGTCCTGAAGTGTCGCGATCAAGGCGATGAACCAGGCGTAGCGCGGGACACGCAAGCTGAAGGCGGCTGATCAGGGAATCCTGCTGATGACTACCCAAACCAGGCTGGCAAAGCAGTCCTGCCGGTTTGTCCACCACCATCAAACGTGGATGATCAAGAACGAGGGGCAGCCCAGCCACCTGGCGGTCTGCCGCGAGCACTGGCCTACAAGCGACCACCGCGCCGATGGGCTGGACGACACCAGTAGATAAGGGCCAACACGTTCACAAGCCCAAGCAACACCGACGCGAGACCAAGGGGTCGGGCCCCAGGGCCAAGCACCACTCGCACGATCCCGTAAGGCAAGGCACCACCAAGGGCCAGCGACAGAGCAACGATGGTGAGGATCACTCCCCAGCGCCGCTGTGCCAGCAGTCCGGCCGATGCCACGATGCCCACGATCGCCGCAGGCCACGCCAGCGAAAAGGCCATGGTGATGTTGGTGATTTCAAGGCCTGTGGATTGATCAGGCTGAAAGGCCCCCCAACCGATCACGGGTAAGGCCAGGAGATTGGCCAGCAACCCAATCCAGGTCATCAACCAGTACCCGCGCAGCCTTGGCCCCATGGAGTCAGCGTGCAAACTTGCTCACCGTAAGGGGCCGGGGCCGCCGCTCTCTTCATCGTCGGCGTGCAAGACGGATTCCAGGTTGCTGAGCAGCATCGCAACGGCTTCATCACGATCCATGGCCTCCATGGCAACACGTTTGATCCAGTCGTGACAGAGCGCTTCGATCTGATCAAACAAAGGCCCTGTGGCCTGCAACGCAGCACTCACGCGCTGGGACGCCTCATGATCAATCTCTAGATGGTCCAGCACCCGATAACACTGACCGTCCTCTCCGAGATAAGTCAGGTGACCCGCTTCATCCAGTTTTGGTGCGGTGATGGGAGTGACTGAGGAATCGTCCATGGTTGCTTCAGCCTCAAGGAGTTTCAGGGGAAATCGCTGGGGGAGCCGACACGGAGCCCCGGGGCAGACGATCGGCGCAGAAATTGCGAAACAGTGCTTCAACCTCCTGTGGAGGTAGGACTTGCACCAAACGCGCCTCGATCTCTTCACGCTGCTGCGACTGGTGATAGAGACGAAGTTCCTGAAACGTTGTTCTGGAACGGGCCTCGATGGCCTCCAGCGCGTCGTTGATCTGATGGTCAGCCAAAAGGGCACCGCCTTGGCAGTGCTGCATCACGTGCGCTGACTCATGGGCGAGCACCACCCAGATCTGCTTGGGGTCGTTTTCGAGATTGTTGGAACAGAGAAGAAGGGCGTTGCGCTCAGCGTGAAACGCTCCCAGGAGAGAAGGCGGACAATCTTTGGCCACCATTGTGTCGGTGCCGGAACGCCGGATCAAAGAGGCATAGCGACCGATGCGATCCCAGCTCTCAGCGCGCACTGGCCCGGACACCAGAGAAGACAGTGACGACACCGCCAGCATCACCACAACAGACCGAACAAACCCGAACGCCATTCCCCAGTCCCACACCTCCTCTCATTAGAGACAGAAGAGACGCTGACCAGCCGAAGGTGCGGTTCTTCTACTGATTCAGCCGCTGAACGCTGTCAACCTTGTCCCGAAAGGACTGCTCGCGATCAATACGCGTATTCACCCGCAACGTGGCATGAATCCTTGGAACCCCGTCCTCGTGCAACCGCTCATGACAAGCCTTGACACAGGCAAAGACAGCGTCCCATTCGCCCTCAATCGCTGTTCCATCGGGCCCAAGCTGATGCTCAAGCCCCGAGGCCTTAATCACCTCCTGGCAAGCCCAGACATAGGGCGCAAGGGATACGCCTACGCCCAGCGGCACGAGGCAGAGGTCAACACTGACGCGCATCCATCGGTCCAGTCATGTCCTGTCATGGTTAGTCAGGAGCTCAGACAGACGCAAGTCCATCCATCCAGCGAAACTTGAACAAGCTGGGGCGGCATGGCCGGCGAGAACCCCAGTACCGAGGAGCTCCTTAGGGGGCTCCTGTTTTTTTCTTCAGATCACCATGCCCGAGAAGACAGGCACTGGGGTAGCCAAGAGTTCGCCACTCGCCACAGCCTGTCTGAACTTCGAGGCCAATTCCCTGCTCGAAAGCTGAACGGGAGCGTCCTTGCCCTTCACACCAACGACTGGCGGCCGCCTCCGCAGCTGCAATCGATTCATAAGGCGCATCAAGCACTGGATGGGGGCTCCCATCCAGTGACACCAATCGATAGAGGGTGTGCTTGGCATTTGACACTATTCCACTTCCGCAACTGTCACCAGTGTTCCATGCTTCGTAAGGGTGCGCCATCCCGGAAGCCGAATCCATTTAACCCATCGCCATGACGAGCCACCGCCTCACCAATGCCTACGAGGCCCTACTGAGCTGTGCCCCAGCCCCCCTCTTCCGCAAGGCCAGAGACCTTTACCTCAAGAAATACGCCCTTGATGGCCGAAAAAGTGATAGCCCCTTACGCCTGTTTGTGGCCAGCGAAAGCCTGAACGAGACCATCACCCCAGATCCAGATGCACCACCCCATGGACGCATTGCCCGCCTCGAAGCCATGACCGATGAACTGGCTTTGGTCCACTGGCAACGCCCTGAACCCGCTGAGCACAACGCTGTGGAGCGCTACCTGCGCGACACCTGGGACCTAAGCGATAGCCCACTTGCTCCCTGCGAAGCCCCTTGGTTCCGAGATAGCGGTCACCAGCAACGGCTGACACTTCCCAAAGCTCTCATCTGGATCCGGGAAGCGCGTTACCAGGACGTCGAACAATCTTTGAACAATGAAAACCCATAAAAAGCTGAAAGCCCAGGAATGACCATGGGCTCCTAGCTATGCCGGAATCAAGTCTCAGTGGATCAAAGATGAGAACACATCTCCCAGAACGCTACGTCCTGCGCCACAGGGGCAGCGGCCAGTACCTGCGTGTCAATGACCAAAACCAGCAGATCGAGGCGATCGAAAGCCCCGAATCCGCTTGGAATTTCCACAGTCATGAAGGAGCCATCACCCACGCCCTCTGGATTGGCGAAGTGCATGGACAGACCCCTGATGTGGTGAAGATGCGCTGAAGAGCCGACAGACTCAGAGCTCGTCTTCGACCTCAGCCTTGATCGTGCAGTCAGCCATGGGATAGCTCACGCAGAGCAGGGCATAGCCATTACCCATCTGCTCATCATCCAGGAAGCTTTGGTCCGACTGATCAACGCTTCCGCTCAGTACTTTGCCGGCGCAGGTGCTGCAGGCACCAGCACGGCAAGAGTATGGAAGGTCCACACCCTGCTCTTCAGCAGCATCAAGGATGTACTGATCGTCTGCGCAAGAGAAACTTTTCCCCCCTTCAAGGGTGATGGTGAAGGATGCCATGGGATTTCATTCGATCAGCTCCTTCGTAGTGATCAATGGCAGAGGCAGCATCACTGCGTGCGTGATCCCTGACGAATCAACGCTCAACGCTGACCGACAAGATCTTCCCAGGTGAGGAACTGACAACGATCCACTTGATCGTTGGATGAACTCTGCTGATCGTTTGAAGTCAACACGTCCTCGTCGAAGCACTCAACACTCTGATCCGGGCGATAGACACCTGACCACTCTTTCCAGAACGACATCTCAAGCTTTGATCTTGAGACCAGCATTGAGTCTTTGTAGCAAAACATCAGTGTCCAGGGCTACCTCAGAAGGTGCACGGGGGCACAGTGTCAACCCTGGATGAAATGCCGGAGTCGCCTTGAGTCTTCTGCCATTCTGCGTTGCAGCTCAGCCGAAGGGGCGTCAGCTTCTTCCCGGGCCTGTGCTGAAAGAACATCCTCGGCAGTGATCTTGAATCCGTGCCCACGAGCGAGCTCAATGAGTGCCTCGACCGACAGGGGTTCGGCCAGGCTTGCCGCCAAAGCCGCATCGGTTTGGCGTTGACGTAGGAAGGCATCGAGATCCTGAAGCGACATTCGGTCCTGATGTCGAAGTTCACCATTCCATCACTGCACCTTGCTAAGACTCCGTCAATGCGGTTCAGAAGCATGTCGATCAAACGCCTGCCCTCGGTTCTTCTCGGAGCGGCTGGCTCTCTGTTGATTCTGGATTCAGGCTCGATGGCGAAGGCTTCCTGCGCGTTTCTGCCTCCAGTAGGAGGCGACGGGAGTAGCAACATCGTCAAGAAGCGCGTTGGCAAGGGAAAACTTCTCGGAAAAACAAACTGGAACACCGATTTCGCCGTGAACAGGCCTTACGGGAGTTACAAGCTCTTCTTCACTGCCGATTCGACAGCGACGGGGACCTATCCGGTTGAAGCCTTTCTGAAGTTCACGGACGGGAGCAATCTCCGCGTGGTGAAGGAATCACTGACTCCTCCGATCGGCGAAGGTCGCATGTTTGGACCGTTCACTGTTCCCCAAGGCAAACAACTGAAGCAGGTGAATTTCAAGATCGGCGCGGGCAGCGACCCGAACTCCACAGGGTTCAGTTACAGGATTTCCGTTCAAGGCTGCAACTAGAGACTCCTCAACAAGGATGCGTGAGCGACTCCTGCTGCTGATTCCAGTTGCTGGCTTCACCTGTTTGCTGGTGTTGTTCATAGTGCTTTGGCAAGCCTTGCAACACCAAAACAACAGCTTGCAAAGCCTCACAAATCGCTTGAAAGAACTCGAACAACGCGAGGAAGTGAACAGCCGGCAGCTCTTGGAGCAACAGCTTGGTGTCTTGAAGACCCGTCAACAGAAGCTGCAAACAGATATCCAAAGCCTGCAGACCTTTCAAAGCGAAAACGCAAAGCGAGAAGCACGCCTGCTTGAGTCCCTCAAGCAACGCATTCCGCTGGAATCGATACCCGAGGAGATTTCGCCTGATGAACAAGCGATTCCCAATCCCCTCACAACAGATCCATCAGCCCTTAGCCCTTGACCGCATCCCCACTGGCGGTGGGCAAAATGAAACGCTGAAGCAACACAAATAGGATCAGGACAGGAAGGATTGACACCACCGAACCAGCAGCGACGATCCGCCAGTCAAGGGAAAAGCTGCTGGCGAGCTGCTGGAGTCCGAGGGGCAGAGTGAATAGCTTGGGATCATCAAGGATGACCAGGGGCCAGAGGAAGTCACTCCATGTTCCGATGAACACAAACATGGCCAATGTGATGAGGTCGGCCCGGGCCGCTGGAATCATCACGTTCCACCATTCCCCCAACTTGCTGCAGCCATCGATGCGAGCAGCCTCCTCCAACTCCACCGGCACGCCGAGAAAACTTTGGCGCAATAGATAAAGGCCAAAAGCCGTTGCAGCCTGGGGAATCACCAGAGCAAGAAGGGTGTTTCTAAGGCCCAGCTGCACCATCAGGAGATAAAGAGGAATCATCACCACCTGAAAAGGAATGAGGATGGTGGCAACAACCAGAGCCAGAACC
This sequence comes from Synechococcus sp. WH 7805, assembly GCF_000153285.1. NCBI lineage: Bacteria > Bacillati > Cyanobacteriota > Cyanophyceae > Synechococcales > Synechococcaceae > Synechococcus > Synechococcus sp. WH 7805. The sequence goes on from NZ_CH724168.1 coordinate 788,268, forward strand.
AGACCTCGTCCTGCAAATTGCATGCGCGCCAGGGGATAGGCCGCCAGCGAACAAAACAGAAGATTGGCCACGACGGCCACCAGGCTCACGATGGTGCTATTCAGCAGGTATTGCCCCAAAGGATTGTCCTGGAACAATCGGCCATAGGCGTCGAGGCTCGGTTGTGCCGGAAGCAACGCCGGGGGGCTGGTGAAGATGTCCTCTGCGGGTCCTTTCAGCGACGTGCTCACGAGCCAAAGCAGCGGAACCAGCACAACCAAAGCCAGCAGGATCAGCATCAGAAGCTGAAGCAGTGAGCGAAGCGTGATGCGGTCCTTCGCCGGTGCCGCTCGGATCTGGTGACGGGCCATCGGTTCAGAGGGTGGGGCTGGCATCCAAAGGCGTGGCATCCCGCTGGGGATGAAGGGCCGGGTTCAAGGAACCGGCCACCAAGCGATTCAGGGCATTCACGAAGGCCTGAGCGGCAGCCACCACCACATCAGTGTCGGCAGCATGGCCGGAAAAGAGCTGCCCGTCGCGTCGCAACCGGATCGTGACCTCACCCATGGCATCAATGCCCTCTGTGACGGACTTCACCGAAAACTCCACCAGCTCGTTCGGTTCCCCGGCCAGTGCATTGAGGGCACGGCACACGGCATCCACAGGGCCTGTACCAATCGCCGCCTCACTCTGTTCTTGACCCTCTTCATCCAGCAGGGTCACGGTGGCCGTGGGCTGCAGGTTGCTGCCGCAGCTCACCTGCACAGACGTGAGCTGATAGCGGGCGTCGGGTTGCTGAACCTGCTCGCTCACGATGGCTTCGAGATCGCGATCGGTGATATCGCGCTTGCGATCCGCCAACTCCTTGAACCGGGCGAACGCATCGTCAAGGTCTTCACGGCTGAGGTCGTAGCCGAGCTCCTCGAGACGGGCACGCACCGCACTGCGGCCGCTCAGCTTGCCGAGGGAAATCCTGTTGTCCGTGAGACCGACCGTGCGGGCATCGACGATCTCGTAGGTGAGACGGTTTTTGAGAACACCGTCTTGGTGAATGCCCGATTCATGGGCAAAGGCATTGGCACCCACGATCGCCTTGTTGGGCTGCACCACCATGCCGGTGAGATTGGAGACCAAACGCGACGTTTTCGTGATCTCCTCGGTCCTCACACCAGTCAGGGGAGTGGGTGAATCGTCCTCTCGGCCAAAGAAGGGATTGAAGTACCGGCGGCGTACGTGCAACGCCATCACCAGCTCTTCAAGGGCCGCGTTACCAGCTCTCTCGCCGATGCCATTGATGGTGCACTCCAACTGGCGGGCACCGTTTTTCACGGCCTCAAGAAAGTTGGCCACAGCCAAACCGAGATCGTTGTGGCCATGGACGGAGAGCACGGCATCAGCGATGTTGGGCACGTGCTGGTCGATGCCCGCGATCAAGGCGCCGAACTCGGCCGGCGTCGTGTAGCCAACGGTGTCAGGGATGTTGATAGTGCTAGCGCCGGCAGCGATGGCAGCTTCGATCACCTCGTAGAGGAATTCGGGATCACTTCGGCCAGCATCCTCACAGGAGAATTCCACGTCGTCGACGAGCGAGCGGGCATAGGCCACCATCTCGGGCACGATCGCCAACACCTCCTGGCGGCTCTTGCGCAATTTGTGCTCAAGGTGAATGTCGCTTGTGGCGATGAACGTGTGAATGCGGCGGCGGGGGGCTGGGGCCACCGCATCAGCGCAAGCCTTAATGTCCCCGCGGGACGCCCGGGCAAGACCGCAGATAATCGGGCCCTGCTCACCACCCACCTGCTGGGCAATCCGCTGCACGGCGGCGAAATCCCCGGGGCTGGCAAATGGGAAGCCCGCTTCGATGACATCAACGCCGAGACGTGCCAGTTGTTGGGCAATGGCCAGCTTTTCCTCGAGGTTGAGGCTGGCTCCCGGCGACTGCTCACCATCCCTGAGGGTGGTGTCGAAGATCAGAACGCGGCCTGGATCATGGGCCATGGCAACAGCCTCGACGCGATGTAGTCGGAGTGACTATGAGTTAGACCACTTTAGGGGAGTGGTCCTGGGAAAACCCATGGAAATGGCACTGATGCCGGGTACATTCATTCCACTGCACAGGGGGATGGTGGCCAACGGAGCTCTCGCGCTCGTTCTCCACGCCCACCTGCCTTACGTGCGCGGAGCTGCACCGCAGTCCCTGGAAGAGGACTGGTTCTTTCAGGCACTGATCGAGTGCTATCTGCCGCTTCTCAGCACCCTGGAATCGGCTGCTGCGGATCCGCAGCAACAGGCCCAGCTCACCATGGGGCTCTCACCCACCTTGCTGTCGCTTCTGGCCGACAGCACGTTGCGGAACCGCTTTCCTGCCTGGGTTGAAGCAAGGCTGAATCTTCTGAAGGAGGCACCCGACGATCGTCAGGAGGCTGCTGAAGACCTCCGCCTTTCGTTTGAGAAACACCTGAAGTCCTGGAAAGGCTGCGAAGGCGATCTGATCGGACGCTTCGCGGCTCTGCAGCGGCAGGGCGTTCTCGATCTCCTCACCTGCGGGGCCACCCACGGCTATCTGCCGCTGCTGCGGGAACACCCGGAAACCGTACGGGCCCAGCTGCGCACGGCTGTACGCGAACACCACCGCCTGATCGGCGAGCGACCGCTGGGAATCTGGCTGCCGGAATGCGCGTACTACGAAGGCCTGGATCGGTGGATGCGGGATGCCGGCCTGCGCTACGCGGTACTTGATGGCCATGGATTGCTCCATGCTGAGCCCCGTCCGCGCTACGGGGTCTATGCCCCGATTGTGAGTCAACGGGGCGTGGCATTTTTCGGACGCGACAGCGATGCCACCCTGCCGGTGTGGTCCGCCAGGGACGGCTACCCCGGAGATCCCCTGTATCGGGAATTCCACCGGGATCTGGGATGGGATCTGCCGGCAGAACAGATCGAGGCTCATGGCCTTCCTTCAGGACGTCCACTGGGGCTCAAGTTGCATCGGGTCAGCAGTCAAAGCAGAGGGCTCGACGGCAAATGCCCCTATGAGCCGGAGAAAGCACGCAACCGAACGCGTGAGCATGCCAAGCACTTTCTGCAGGGTCGGCGCGAACAGCTCGACCGGTTGCAGGCGGGCATGACCACCGAGCCTCTCCTGGTGGCACCTTTTGATGCCGAGCTATTCGGACACTGGTGGTTTGAAGGTCCTGACTTTCTGCAGGAGCTCTTCCGCCAGGGGCCTGCAGAGGGTGTGCGCTTCACAAGCCTGCGCGGGATCCTGGCGACCAGCCCGAACCTACAGCTGTGTGCACCGTGCCCATCCAGCTGGGGCCGAGGAGGGTTTCACGACTACTGGCTCAATGAAACCAATGCCTGGATCATCCCTGAGTGGAGCCGTGCCGGGCGGGCCATGGTTGAGCGTTGCAGCCGCGGCGTGGGCAGTGAGGCCGATCTGCGCCTGCTCCACCAGGCGGGCCGCGAGCTGCTGCTGGCGCAGTCATCCGACTGGAGCTTCATCCTGCGGGCCGGCACCACCACCGAACTCGCCAAAGAAAGGATCGAGCGCCACCTCGAGCGCTTCTGGCGGTTGATGGCCGCGATTGACCGACGTGAGGACCTGCCTGAGCAATGGCTGGATGATGTTGAAGCTGAAGATGCCCTCTTCCCTCTGATTCAGCCGGCCGACTGGGTGAACATCGGCGACTGAGCAGAAGGGAAGCCCAACACCAAGCCTCGCCGCAGCTCCCACGGGGAAAGGGCAAACAAGCGGAGCATCACCGCCATCAGCCTCGGCAAGGGCAGGGTGTTGGTGAGGAAGCCAAACCACTCCTCCTGAGGAAGCGAAAAGAAGGTGGCGAAATGGGTGCGCAGCAAGGCTTCGTTGAACCCCATCAACCGCCCAAGCCCGAACTGATAGAGCTGATGGCGCAACACCAGTTCGGTGGGCCAAAGCGCTTGCCAGCCACGCCGGGCCAATGCCTCTGATCCCAGGGCTGGATTCGCCAGCGCCACCGCCAGCGCCTGGGCCAGATCCGGCCCACGCCGCAGCAACGCCCCCACCATGTAGCCCGAAGCAGGATGCACCATGCTCGCCGCACCACCGAAAGCCAACACCGACTGGCTTCGATCGGGCAGGGGCAGGTTCATCGGAAACAAGCAGAACTCTTCATGGATCACCTCGGTGATCTGAACGCCGCGCAGAGCAAGCCGTTGCTGCAGCCGTTGCTTGAGCACGTCGTAGGGAACCCCCGGTGCGAACGCCAGCGAGGTCTCCTCCACGAAGAACAGCCCATCGCCGAGATCCATGGCATAGAGAAAGGTTGGCGGTTCCTGGCGCTGCGCCGCGCTGAGGTGATCGCAGCGGTAATCCATCAGCACAAACCGGCCCGCCTCGATCGGTGCCTTGGAGAAACGGCCCACCACGCCGTAGGCGGCTTGTCCGGCCACTGGCCCCTGATCGGGCCGCCGGATGTGCGGTGTGCGCGAGCCAGAGGCATCGATCACCAGGCGCGCCCGCAAGGTTTCGCCGGATGCACAGGTCACTGTGGTGATCGCAGACCCAGCCTGCACCCTTTCCGCGCGGCCCTGATGCCAGCGCACCCCCTCAGCCCGACCCAACCAGTAGCGCTGCAAAGCGGCCCGATCAAACAGGCCGTAGTCGATTCCATGGACTTGGCTGTGATCTTGCGCCGTTGATCCGCCTGCACCGAAGTAGCTGACCGTGTCGCTCCAGCGATGCTCCAGCAGGTGATCGAGCCCGACCGCTTTCAATTCATTAGCCCAGATGCCGTAGGTATTCGGCCAGGGCGCATCGACGGGATCAGGGGCGACACCAGCAACAGTCACGCCCCGTTGGTTCAGTTCCGAGGAGATGCAGAGAGCGGCAGGACCGCCCCCCAACACCAAAACATCCACCCGATCGGCCAAGGTCAGCTGTCCTGGGGTTCTGCGCTGACGGCCGTCTCAGCAGTCACCTCCTCGCCTTCACCTTCAGTCGCATCATCTGACTCAGCTTCAGGCGGCACCATCACCACCTCTGAAAGGCGATCGCCCTTATCCAAACGCTGCAGGCGCACACCCGTGGCCGCCCGTGACTGCTGAGGAATGGCATCTGCGCTGGTGCGCACAATCACGCCCTTTTCGCTGACCAGCAACACTTCTTCGCCGGCGCCGAGCACGCGCAGACCCACTAGGGCATCAGCGTCGGTGCGGAACTTCATCGCCCGCAGGCCCATGCCCGCCCGCTTCTGCAGACGGAACTGGGTGACCGGCACGCGCTTACCCAGACCGGAGGCTGAGGCCACCAGCACCCAGGGGCCATCGCTAGCCGCGCCGGCCTCGTCATCGTCTGAGTCGTCATCGCCGCTCTGGGCCACCCGATCGGCCAGCTCCACGGGCAACACATCCATGCTCACCAAGGCATCACCGTCGCGCAGATTCATGGACCGCACACCACGAGCCGTGCGTCCGAGAGGCCGGAGCTCATCATCACTGAGGCGGAAGTGAATGGTCATGCCGGCCCGCGAACCGATCAGCACGCTGTCGCCTGACACCGCAAGACGCACCCAAGTGAGGGCATCTCCCTCCTCCAGTCCGATCGCGATCAAACCGTTGGAGCGGATATTGCTGAAGGCCGACAGGCGCGTGCGCTTGATGAAGCCTCCCTGGGTGAGCATCAGCAGATCCGTGTCGTCGTTGAACTCAGACACCGCCAGCAGCGAGGTGATCATCTCCTCGCGCGGAATGGGCAGCAACTGCACAACCGGCGTCCCCTTGGCGGTGCGGCTGCATTGAGGCACCCGATACGCCGGCAGGGCGTAGGACACTCCCCGATCACTGAACAGCAGCAGGGTGTCGTGGTCGTTGCAGCCGATGAACAACTTCACGGCCTCCTCTCCCTGGCTACGCGTGCCGGCCTTGCCGCGGGTGCCACGACTGGTGGCTTCGAACTCGCTCACCGGCATGCGCTTGAGGTAACCGGTTTCGGTGAGCAGCACCACGGAGCGCTCATTGGCGATCAGGTCGATGTCATCCAGACCGCCCCCGAGATCGAGAATTTCAGTACGCCGGGGAATGGCATGGCGGTCGCGCAACTGAGCCAGCTCGTCCTGAATGATTCCGAACACCCGCTCGCGCCGGCCAAGGATGTCCTTGTAATCAGCAATCTTGGTAACTAGGTCCTCATGCTCCAGCCGGATCTTGTCCGCCTCCAAGGCGGTAAGGCGCCGCAGCTGCATCTGCAGAATCGCGTCCGCCTGCACCTCAGACAAGCCATGGCGCTCCTGTAATTGAACGCGTGCCGTGGCCGTATCGGGAGCAGCCCGGATCAAGGCAATGATCGGGTCGAGCTGATCAAGGGCCAGCAGCAAGCCCAGCAGGATGTGGTCGCGCTCCTCGGCCTTGCGCAGGAGATAACGGGTGCGCCGTTCGATGGTCTCGACCCGGAAGTCGAGGAACACCTCGAGCATCTTGCGCAAGGTGAGCAGGATTGGTTCGCCGTTCACCAGCGCCAGCATGTGCGCGCTGAAATTGCTCTGCAGTGGGGTGAGTTTGTAGAGGTTGTTCAGCACCACCTGGGGATAGGCATCCCTGCGCAGCTCCACAACGATGCGCATGCCATCGCGGTCGCTCTCATCGCGGATATCCGAGATTCCCTCAAGCTTTTTATCGTTCACCATCTCGGCGATGCGCTCAATCATCGCCGCCTTGTTGGTCTGGTAAGGCAGCGCTGTGATGATCACAGCATCACGGTCGGGGCGACCAGGAACCTCAAGGGTCTCGATCGCTGCCACACCGCGCATCGTCACGGACCCCCGCCCGCTCAGATAGGTCTCCTTGATGCCTGTACGTCCAAGGATCTGCCCCCCCGTCGGAAAGTCCGGCCCGGGGATCAGAGCCATCAACTCCTGATCACTGAGTTCGGGGTTCTCGATCAGTGCGAGCAAGCCGGCGATTAACTCCCCCAGGTTGTGAGGAGGGATGTTGGTGGCCATCCCCACAGCGATGCCGGCAGACCCATTCAGCAACAGCTGAGGTATCCGCGACGGCAACACCGTGGGCTCTTGCTGAGAGCCATCGAAGTTGTCGACGTAATCGACCGTCTCCGCCTCGATGTCTTCCAGCAGGCTGTCGGTGGTGAGTGCCTTCAGCCGCGATTCCGTGTAACGCATGGCCGCCGGCGGATCGTTGTCCACCGACCCGAAATTGCCATGGCCGTCGATCAGGGGCATCGACATGGAGAAGTCCTGGGCCATCCGCACCAGGGCGTCGTAGACGGCGGTGTCGCCGTGGGGGTGGTACTTACCGAGCACCTCACCCACCACACGCGCACACTTTCGATAGGGCCGATCACTGGTGAGGCCAAGCTCGTACATCGCATAGAGAATGCGCCGATGCACGGGTTTGAGACCATCGCGAGCATCGGGCAAAGCCCTGCCCACGATCACGCTCATCGCGTACTCGAGGTACGAGCGCGACATCTCGTTGCGCAGATCCGTCTGGATGATCCGATCGTCCGAATCTCCGGGACCACCACCACTGGGCCCCAATGGATCCGCCATAGAAGACCTAAACGCCGTTAACCAGCTTATCGCGCACGAGGCTTACAACAACAAAGCCTGTTTTCGTTTCTTCGAGGGTGGGAATCGATCTGAGATCCGGCCGTAAAATGATGCGCCTTCAGGTTTTGCAGTCGATGTCGTCTGACTCATCCTCCGAATCGAAGACCCCTCAGATCGACATCACCGCAGCAGAGAGCGAGGTGCAGAACGAGACTGCACCACAAGCCTCTGAGCCCGTGCAAACTGCAGCATCAGAAGCTGCGGTGACGGAGCAGCCTGAAGAAACAAAGCGAGCACCGGAGCCGCTCACTCCCTCGATCGTCGAGAGAGTGAGCGTTCCTGAAACGCCTTCCCTCAGCGACGCCGACGATGAAGGTGGTGAATGGGAAGTCCTCAGCACCAAAGTCAAGGAATGGATCGAAGATCGCGACCTTGCTGATCAACTACAGCGCCTGCGTCAGCCACTACTGATTGCGGCTGGACTGGTTCTATTCATTCTCGTTTTAAGAATTTATGGTGGGATCTTGGCAGCCATTGCCACCGTGCCACTTGCGCCCAGGATTTTCGAACTGATCGGCGTCATTTACGCCACTTGGTTCGCGACAACACGCTTAGTCCTCAGCGAGGAGAGGCGCAAAATCAGCGCAGGGCTCGGCGATCTGTGGAGGACCGTCCGCGGCGGCAAGCCCGAACAAAGCTCTTAGCGCTTGCACGGTCGATTGGTAGCTTGTTCACACTCTGTGATGACCGTGGTGGACATTCAGCTCGGACGCTCCAAGGCTGTACGTCGGGCCTATGGCATCGACGAAATCGCCCTGGTTCCGGGCGGTCGGACCGTAGATCCCGAGGTGACCGATACCCGATGGATCCTTGGCGGCATCGAACGGGAGATCCCGATCATCGCCAGCGCAATGGACGGCGTGGTTGATGTGGAGATGGCTGTCCAGTTATCCAAATTGGGTGCCCTCGGCGTCCTCAATCTCGAGGGTGTTCAGACCCGTTATGAGGATCCCAACGATGCGCTCGACCGCATCGCGTCCGTTGGGAAAGAGTCCTTCGTGCCTCTCATGCAGGAGCTGTACAGCAAACCTGTACAAGAGCATCTAATCCGCAAACGCATCCAAGACATCAAGGCCAACGGTGGCATCGCCGCCGTCAGCGGCACTCCTGTTGCCGCCATGCGCTTCGGCAAGGCCATCGCTGAAGCAGGGGCCGACCTGTTTTTTGTTCAAGCCACCGTCGTATCGACCCAGCACATCGGCCCACAAGGACAAGACACCCTCGACCTTGAGGTCCTCTGCCGGGACATGGGAGTCCCCGTCGTGATCGGCAACTGCGTCACTTATGACGTGGCCCTGCAACTGATGCGCGCAGGCGCCGCCGGCGTGATGGTGGGAATTGGCCCTGGCGCAGCCTGCACATCGCGCGGGGTTCTTGGTGTCGGCATCCCCCAGGCGACCGCTGTGGCCGACTGCGCCGCCGCCCGAGCCGACTACGAACGGGAAAGTGGTCGGTACGTTCCGATCATTGCCGATGGCGGCATCGTCACCGGCGGCGACATCTGCAAATGCATCGCCTGTGGCGCCGATGCCGTGATGATTGGCTCACCGATCGCTCGTGCTGAGGAAGCACCCGGGAGAGGTTTCCACTGGGGCATGGCGACTCCGAGCCCAGTCCTTCCCCGCGGTACCCGCATCAACGTGGGCAGTACCGGCAGCCTGGAGCGGATCCTGCGGGGTCCTGCAAAACTTGACGATGGCACTCACAACTTGCTGGGGTGCCTCAAAACCTCGATGGGAACGCTCGGAGCTCAAACCATCCGCGACATGCAACAAGTGGAGGTGGTCATTGCCCCCTCCCTCCTGACGGAAGGCAAGGTTTACCAAAAAGCCCAGCAACTCGGCATGGGCAAATAGTCACAAGTCTCCAAACGAGTCGCAAGACGAGCACGCGAGACACGCGGTACTCTCATGGTGTGCGGGCGTATGCCCACACACTCCTCACACCCCCCGGCCCGACGCGTTCGGGCTTTCTGTCTTGTTCAGTCATCCATCACAGTTCAAGAGCTGAGTGATGACAATGAACGGCAACCAAGAAAACGGTTGCTAAATTTCGCCCATCTCGATTGCCACGGAATGTCCAGCGCTGCCGCTGTTACCGACGCCTCATTTGAACAGGACGTCCTGCAAAGCGACGTTCCCGTGCTGGTGGATTTCTGGGCTCCCTGGTGTGGCCCTTGCCGGATGGTGGCTCCCATCGTTGACGAAATCTCCAAAGAATTCGAAGGCAAGATCAAGGTGTTCAAGCTGAACACCGACGAAAATCCCAACGTGGCCAGTCAATTCGGGATTCGAAGCATTCCAACCCTGATGGTGTTCAAAGGGGGCCAAAAAGTGGACACGGTTGTGGGAGCCGTTCCCAAGGCAACCCTGTCTGGCACGATTGCAAAATATCTCTGAGTCCCCCACTGGCTTTAACAACAGTCGGTTTGATCGATTACGGGATGGGGAACCTCCATTCCGTGAAAACTTGCTTCGCGCGCCTGGGACAAGCGATCACCCCCGTTAGTTCACCGAAGGATCTTCAGCGTTGCGATGCCTTGATCCTTCCAGGAGTCGGCGCGTTTGATCCGGCGATGGAACGACTCCGCCACACAGGATTGGTTCCCCACTTAGCCGAGTGGGGCCGTCTTGATCGTCCACTCCTTGGTATTTGCCTCGGCCTTCAGCTTCTTTTCGAAAGCAGTGAAGAGGGAGACTCTCGAGGTCTTGGTCTGTTCAAGGGCAGCGTCAGACGCTTACCAAGCGGTCAGGGTGAACGCATCCCCCACATGGGCTGGGCGAAATTAGAACGCTGCAATCCCAACCCCCTTTTGCCTGCAGGCGAACAATCGCCCTGGGTGTACTTCGTGCATTCATTCGCAGCCCATCCAGTCGATGAGACAGACCTCGCTGCCAATGTCGGTTTCGGCAACGACGTTGCCACGGCCATGGTCTGGCATGGACGCGTCGGAGCCTGTCAGTTTCACCCTGAGAAATCAGGACAAGCAGGAGCTGTTCTGTTGACGCACTGGCTCTCATGGCTCCATGCAGGGGCACCATTGCCCGCGTGAGCAGCGCCCAGTTACGAATGATCGGCGGCCGTCGTCTTCGCAGTCCACAAGGACAAGGAACTCGACCAACCACCGCGAGGGTGAGAGAAGCACTTATGAATGTTCTCGCCGGCGTGATGGATGATGCGCACTGGCTGGATCTCTTCAGCGGCAGCGGAGTCATGGGCTGCGAGGCGATTCAGCGGGGAGCAGCAAGGGTATGGGCCGTCGAAAATAATGCTCGGGTAGCAGCCATATGCCGACAGAACCTCGAACTCGTAGCTGCGTCAACGGATGAACCAGTCGAGATCCGTGTTATTCGAAAAGATCTGATTGCATGGCTCGACGCTGGTCGTCCCGAAGCTGTGAAACCGTTCACCCTCGTTTATGTCGATCCACCCTATGCATCAGGAGACCACTACAAAAAGACCCTCGAACGTTTGTTGAAGAGGAACTGGATAACAGCCGATGGGCTGGTGATCTGCGAGTACGCCAGTGAACTCGGACTCGAATCGCCATCGAATTGGGCCGAAATGGACCGTCGACGCTATGGAACGAGTTCGCTTCTGTTTCTCAGCCCCCGAGAGCACTGCCGCGGCGGTACTGGTTCCAAGCCGCCACAAACAGACCCAGAAGGGTGACCGGAATCAGCCCCAAAACAATGCCGCAGAGAAGGGGTTCGATCATCTGGTCGCGCCCGGTTGATTGATTAAGCACAATTGTTCCATGCAACTCTTGCCTCTGTGACGGCTCCGTCATCAACTGCTGCATCACCTGACCGCAAACGTGGTCTTGTTTCAGCACTCATCGCTGTTGCAGGCGCCACTGCTCTCGTCATGCTGATCTGGCTGTTCGGGGTGAATCGACTTGACCCTTACAGCAGAGCGACACTGTCACTAAGCGGAGATGTTCAACATGGAGGCCAACTGTTCCGCATCAACTGCGCTGGCTGTCATGGCATCGCAGGCCAGGGCTTAGTGGGACCCAGTCTTCAAGGGGTCGCCGGGAAGCGATCGGATCGTTCGATCATTCATCAGATTGTCAGTGGAGAGACCCCACCGATGCCTCGCTTCGAGATCGAACCCCAGGGCATGGCCGATCTGCTCAGCTACCTCAAGACAGTCACTTAGAGATCTTGGGTCTTGCCGTTGTCTTGGTTGAGCCCGCTGGCCCTCTCAACGTGGGCAGTGTGGCCCGGTTATGCGCCAATTTCGGAATCGACGATCTACGGCTTGTCGCCCCGCGCTGCAGGATTTCAGATGAAGAAGCCGTGCGTATGGCCGTGCACGGTCAAACGGTGCTTCGAAAAGCAAAGACCTTCGAGACTCTTCTCGAGGCCATTGGCGACTGCCAGCGCGTCGTGGCCAGCTGCGGACGCATCGACCATGGTCACATTCCCTTGCAGACATCTGACCAGGCCATGCCTTGGGTCGAAGAAGGCCTGAGGTCTGGCGCTCAGGTGGCATTGGTGTTTGGCCGCGAAGATCGAGGACTGAGTAATGAGGAGTTGCTGCTCAGCCAACGCGTGGTGCGGCTTCAGACAGACGATCAATATCCATCACTGAACCTGTCCCATGCAGTGGCGGTCGTGCTGCATGATCTCCAGCGCTGCAAGCTTCTGATTCGATCAGATCATCCTTGCCCGCAACTGGAACCCGAGGCGGCCGCACAGCCGCAGCTTGATGACTGCATGCAGGATGCACAGGAGCTTCTGTTGGAAGCAGGATTTCTGCTGCCTCACACGGCAAAAGCCCGCATGGCAAAGATTCGCAGCCTGCTGCAAAGGGCCCGCATCCGCCCACAGGAGTTGGCCATGCTGCGCGGCATGGTGCGTCAACTGCGCTGGGCGATCCGTTGCCACCGCCCGTAATCTCTGGTTTTCCAAAACAGCCCCTTGTCCTCCAGTCGATCCAGTCGCCAGTCCTCAGGCTGGGGTCGCCCGATGCGGTTGCTCCTGAGACTCATCCTGATGGGTGTAGGGCTCGGCGTGATCACTGGATCCCTACTCAAACTGGCGGGCCCGGCTTTCCAGAGAGAGAGCCTCACCCTGCCTCCATGGCTGACGTTGCCAGGAACGACTCGCGCGACTGAAGCGGAGGCCGCGAAGCCCACAACAACGCCCAAGCCCACGAGACGTGATCCATCGCTTGGACTTTTCCAAACGAAGAACGAACTCACCGCGCTGAGTGATCGCTGGAATCAGCTGGCTGCTAGCGAGCCTGATCTCACGGTCAGTGCCTTCATGCTTGTGCTGGACGACGGACGTTATGCGCAACTCGCACCCGACACCGCTCTTCCCGCTGCCAGCTCGATCAAGACACCGATTCTGCTGGTCACCCTTGAGGAGATTGACGACGACAAGCTCAGCTGGAATGAACCGCTCACACTCACCAAAGAAGTGGTGGGCGGCGGTGCGGGATGGATGGCCTCCAAGCCCCTGGGCTCACGCTTCCCCACCCATGAAGTCGCCACCGAAATGATCCGGGTGAGCGACAACACAGCCACCAACCTGCTGATTGATCGGCTTGGCGGAAAAGACGCGCTCAACGCCCGCTTCATCGCCCTTGGCATGAGTGCGACTGTGGTCAACAACTGGTTGCCAGACCTCGAAGGAACGAACACCACGAGCGCAAGGGACCTCGCCCGTTCCATCGCCCTTGTCGACACCGGCAAAGCCCTGTCGATTCGCAGCCGGGATCTGTTCCGAGAGGTGATGGGCACTTCAGTGACCAACACGTTGCTCCCCAGAGGGCTGTTAAGAGGGCTTGGCGGTCAGCAGGGTGAACCTGACGACAGCCTGATGATCAAGGGCTACAGGGTGCTTAACAAAACTGGAGATATCGGGATTGCCTACGCCGACGCGGGGCTGATTGAACTTCCAGATGGCAGCAGAGCCGTTGCCGCTTTCTTGGTGAAAGGCCCTTTCAATGATCCCCGTTCAACGGAACTGATCCGCAAGCTGGCTGCCGCGATGGCGCCGGTTCTCAAACCCAAACCCGCCGTGGCCCGCAAAACACCCGACGCCGCCAGCATCAACCCATGACCTGTTCTCGCTCCTGGCACCCTCTGACGGCCTTCGCCCTGCTGGTGTCTCCTTGGATCGTCTCACCCTCCATGGCCCGGGGAGACCATCTCCCGATGGAGGTGGCCAAGGCGCCACAGGCAGTGATTCGCAGTCAGCAGGTGCGCGTCCTTCCGGGACAGCTGGATGAGGTGCTGGTCGTGAACGACAACAATCCTGAGCTGATCACCGGTGAAGGCATCCTGGTGTCCACGTTCCGCCAACCACCTGGCCTCGATCTGGCTCTGAGCGGTCGCTTCGACCTCTTCAGCCATCACGTGTTTGCAGGCAAAGAAGACGAATCAAAATCCACCCTTTGGCTTGCGGTGCTGGCGCAACCGACCGGAGATGCGGCGGTGACCATGAAGCTGCTGGGAGGCAGCACCTCCCTGTCTCAGGCCACCCGAAAGGGGCAAACAGCAGCCCCCTTCCTGCCCCTGCCCGCGCTGATGAGCGAGTCCGGCACCCCCATCGCCGCCGGTCCCGGAAGCCGTGTTGCCGGAGACATCCTGCGGGACGAGAGCGCACCGGAACTGCCAGACAGCTGGCGGATCGCCCCAGGATCCGCCAGTGCCCTTGTGGTCTTACCCATTCCGGTCGAAGGTCTCGATCCCCTCCTGAACGGGCGCAATCTGCAGATGCGTCTGCACAGTTCAGGGCCTGTGCATCTGGCCACGGTGGCCGCCTACGGCGAAGGCGACAGGGCACCATCGCTCAGTCGTTTGCAGAGCCTGCTGGCATCAGGCCAGCAGAGCCCGAAAGAACACACCCCCACACCGCGCGGCAGCCAAGGAAAGATCATTTATTCCAGGGTGAGCGGTGTTCAAATCGGCTCCACCTGGACAGCCACTCTGACCGACCCAGGCTCCCGTGATTTGGCCCTGACCGGTCAGGCGGTGTCCTGGCCGATCAGCAGCCTCGAACGCGGAGACCTGCAGACGGGCCAGGTGCAGACAGCCGAACTCAAAGTGTTCGAGAAGGGCACCGCCTGGGCCGCCCACGGCAACTACGGCGTGGAATATGACCTCTCCCTTCCCCTCAGAAACCCCGGCCCCACACATCGCACAGTGGCGCTTGCCTTGGAATCACCCGATAAGAACGGAAGCAACGCAAAGCGACTGCGATTCAGCGGTGGGGACAGCAGCCCAGTGATGTTCCGCGGACCCATTGAAGTCCGAGGCCTGGATGATGAACAGGGGCAGGCGCAAGGCCGGAGGCGATTTCACCTGGTGTTGCGCCGCGGCCAGCAGGGGCCACAACTCGGTCGGGTGACCCTGGCGCCGGGCGAGCGTCGCCAGGTGCGAATCCGGCTGATCTACCCAGCGGATGCGACCCCACCACAAGTTTTGTCAATCCTGCCTGTGAAACAATCCACAACAGCATCAAACCGTCGTCCGTGAGTTCACCGCGCAAGCGCAGAGTCTTCCCTTTCACCGCCGTGATCGGCCAGGAGGAGATGAAGCTTGCCCTGCTTCTGAATGTGATTGATCCCCGCATTGGCGGCGTGATGATCATGGGTGACCGAGGCACGGGAAAATCCACCACGATCCGTGCGCTGGCCGATCTTTTGCCCGGAATCGAGGTGGTCGCCGGCGATCCTTACAACAGCTCTCCCAGCGATCCCGACCTTCAGAGCAGCGATGTACGCCAGCGCCTTGACCATGGCGAAACTCTGGCCACCGAAGAGCGTCAGGTCCCCATGGTGGATCTCCCTCTCGGTGCCACCGAAGACAGGCTCTGCGGCACGATCGACATTGAAAAAGCCCTCAGCGAGGGAGTGCGCGCCTTTGAACCTGGCCTGCTGGCCAAAGCCAACCGAGGGCTTCTGTATGTGGATGAGGTGAATCTCCTCGATGATCACCTGGTGGACGTACTTCTCGATTCAGCAGCCTCGGGCTGGAACACGGTGGAACGGGAAGGGGTTTCGGTGCGTCACCCGGCACGCTTTGTTCTGATCGGATCCGGCAACCCCGAGGAAGGCGAACTGCGACCACAGCTGCTCGACCGTTTCGGCATGAGCGTGGAGGTTCGCACCGTTCGCGATCCTGAGCTGCGTGTTCAGGTAGTGGACCAACGGACAGCCTTCGATACGGACCCTGACGGCTTTTCCAGCGCCATGGAAGAGGGACAGCAAGCCCTGCAGCAGCGGGTCGTTGAGGCGCAACAGCGTCTGGATCAGGTTGAGATCGACGATGACCTGCGTCTGCGCATCTCTGCCGTGTGCGGAGAGCTGGATGTGGACGGATTGCGAGGAGACATCGTCACCAACCGAGCCGCTCGAGCCCTCGCAGCCTTTGAGGGTCGTACGGAAGTGACCGAGGATGATGTGGCCCGCGTGGCCTCCTGTTGTCTGCGTCACCGTCTGCGCAAAGATCCGCTCGAGCAGATCGATTCCGGCGATCGGGTGGTGAAGGTGTTCTGCAAGGTGTTCGAACGCAACGACAGCGGCGATCGAACCGAGTTCGAGTTGGCTCTGGCAGCCTGAACACCGCCCTCCTTCCCAGTGCGCATTCTCGGCATCGACCCCGGCCTCGCTCGGGTGGGCTACGGCGTGATCGAGACCGCGGGAGGAGAGCAGACCATGCTCGATTGCGGCATCATCCAAACCGATTCAGGGCGTCCTGAGGGTGAACGCATGGTCGAGATTGCCCGGGATCTGCGCCAGCTCATCCGAGCCTGGAATCCGGAGCTTGCGGCCGTCGAGAAATTCTTTTTCTACCGATCCAGCAACACGATCGCCGTCGTGCAGGCGCGTGGAGTGGTGATCATGACCCTCGCCCGATTCGGACTGCCGATCGTGGAATTTCCGCCGATGCAGATCAAACAAGCCCTCACAGGCCATGGGCATGCGGACAAAGATGAAGTACTCGAAGCCGTGATGCGCGAGCTGTCTCTCGACAAGCCACCAAGACCAGATGATGCGGCTGACGCCCTTGCCGTGGCTCTGACGGGTTGGTTTCAACGCTGACAGGTTTAATCCCGATGAACAACCGCAAGCGGGAGCTGCGCCGCGTGTATCGGCAGCGGCGGCTACAAGCTCTGGTTGATCACCGGAATCTTCAAGCCGTGATCGCCCAACAGGTTCTCGACGAGATCCGCGAGCGGCATGCCCAAAGCCCGTTCCAGGGACATCTCGGTCTGTACTGGCCCCTCCCGGGGGAAGTGAACCTCACGGTGCTTCGGCCCCGTCTTGAGGAGGAACTGACGTTGAAGCTGGCCCTGCCGGCTGCCGATGGCCAGGGTCATCTCAACTATCACCTCTGGGGCCCTCAACCCTTAATCCCTGACGGCTGCGGTATTCCTGCCCCTCTCAACCACCCCCCACTCACGGCTGATCAGCTGGATCTGCTGCTGGTTCCAGCCCTGGCCGTTGACCGAGACGGCATTCGCCTTGGCTACGGCGGGGGCTACTACGACCGCCTCAGGGCCCAGCCACTTTGGTGCGAGGTGCCGGCCATGGTGGTGCTTCCAGGAGCCTGCATCAGCCGAGACGCTTTGCCCCGGGATCCCTGGGATCGCCCCTTCGATGGATGGGCGAGTGAACAGGGCGTTTGTAGGGTCGGAGGTTGAGATCCCAAGGCAAGCTGGTGAATCCAAACACTCCCATCAGCCCGGCGCGGCGCCAGCAGGATTCATCAGACCCGCAACATCTGACACTGGCCCAGAGGGTGATTGCCCGTGAACTCAGCGAGCGAGGCACCGATCAGCATCAGGCGGTGGGGTTGATGCTGGATTCCATGGGGCACATGTTCCGCGCTGTTGCGCACCAATCCTGAGCCCCCCTCTGGCCTCAGGCCCGTATCAGCTGCAGGATGGGGTCCCGAGTCCTGGAAGCCCATGCCCCTGTGGCCACGCCTTTTTGCACTCTCTGCCGTCGCCGTGATCTCCGGAGTGCTCCACCAGCCATCAGCTGATGCCCACGGCGTGGAAAGCAGCTTGCGCTACCTCGATGGACAGCTCGAGTTAACGAGCAGTTTCTCGACGGGAGAGCCCGTGGAAGGGGCTGTTGTGAGATTGCTTCAGGCTGACGGCAGCGCTGGCGAAGAACTGGGCACGATCGACGCCGACGGACGCCTACAGCTTCAACTCTCGGCGCTGGAGGATGGATTGGTGGACCTTCAGGTGGACGGGGGACCCGGTCACCGCGATTACCTCACCCTTCCGCTTCAACAGGGCGTCGTGAATCTCGACGAAGTGGTTGAGACCCCAAAGCCTCTTCCCTGGATCGCCTGGCTGTCCGCACCGGCTTTGCTTGGCCTGGTACGCACGATGGCTAAGGTTCGAGGCCACGATCGCGATCACTGACTCGGCCATGGCAGACCAAGGCAACGCGTCGACCCGCTATGGCAGCGCAGCCTTAGATCAGCTCACCGAACGCCTTAGTGGCACGCCAGATCCACGCAAACGTTACGAATACGTGCTTTGGTTGGCCAAAAAACTTCCGACCATGCCCGCCGAGCTTCAGACGGAGGAGCGCAAGGTGAAGGGATGCGTCTCTCAGGTGTTCATCGCCTCCGACCTGATTGACGGACGCCTGCGCTGGCAGGGTGATTCGGATGCCCTGATCACCAAGGGACTTCTGGCGCTTCTGATCAAGGGGTTGACGGATCTGACCCCAGCAGAGGTGATGGCGGTGGACCCAGGAGTGATCGCCGCCACCGGACTGCAGGCCAGCCTGACCCCCTCACGCGCCAACGGTTTTCTCAACATCCTGCGCACGATGCAGGCCCAGGCCGAAGCCCTGACGACTGGGTCAGGGTCGACCGCTGCCTAAAGTTTGAGGTTCATTGCAATCAATGGACCCGCCCCATGGCGACAAGGATCGGCATCGGCCTGCTTGGCCTCGGAACCGTCGGCGCCGGTGTGGCCTCTATTCTCTCGAGTCCTGAAGGTCGTCACCCACTCATTGCCGAGCTGGACCTCGTGCGGGTCGCCGTACGCGACCTCAATCGTTCCCGCCCAGTCGCCATCCCCCAAGAGAGGCTGACCACCAATCCTGAATCCGTGGTGGACGACCCCGAGGTTCAGGTGGTGGTGGAGGTGATGGGCGGCATTGAGCCTGCCCGCACCCTGATCATGCGCGCGATCGCTGCGGGCAAGTCGGTGGTGACTGCGAATAAAGCCGTGATCGCCCGCCATGGCGAGGAGATCGCATCCGCCGCCGCTGCAGCAGGGGTGTATGTGCTGATCGAAGCCGCTGTTGGCGGTGGCATACCGATCATCGAACCGCTGAAGCAGTCCCTGGGCAGCAACAGGATCAACCGGGTGAGCGGGATTATTAACGGCACAACCAACTACATCCTCAGCCGCATGGCTGATGAGGGGGCTGACTACTACGCCGTTCTCAAGGACGCACAGGATCTCGGTTACGCCGAAGCCGATCCCGCCGCAGACGTCGAAGGTCACGACGCCGCAGACAAGATCGCCATTCTCTCCGGCCTGGCCTTTGGCGGACCGATCGATCGCGACGCCATTCCAACCAGTGGGATCAGCAATCTGCAGAGCAAGGATGTGGACTACGCCACGCAGCTCGGATATGGCGTCAAACTGCTGGCCATCGCCGAGCGGATTGAAAGCACCAGCGACGCTTCACCGGCTCTGCCCCTGGCCGTACGCGTGCAACCCACCATGGTCCCGAAAGACCACCCCCTAGCCGGGGTTCATGGGGTCAACAACGCCATTCTCGTCGAGGGAGACCCGGTGGGCCGGGTGATGTTCTATGGGCCCGGTGCCGGGTCAGGGCCCACCGCCTCGGCGGTGGTGGCCGACATCCTCAATATCGCTGGAATCCGCCAACTCAACGCCGCCGCTGGCGGCCTCGACCCACTGCTGGCGGCAAGCAGCTGGCGCGCGTGCCGCCTCGTTCAGGGAGGTGAAATCCGCCAGCGCAATTATGTGCGTTTCAACACGGATGACGCGCCCGGGGTGATCGGCCGAATCGGCAGTTGTTTTGGAGACCAGGGGGTCTCCATCCAGTCGATCGTGCAGTTTGACGCCTGCGACGAAGGCGCTGAGATCGTTGTGATCACGCACGAAGTGAGTGATGGGGCCATGCAGAAAGCCTTGCGTGCGATCACGTCTCTTCCGGAGGTTCGCCTCCTGGCCTCACACCTCGGCTGCCTCTGACCCCTGGCGGACACCCCCAGCCATGGGGCAGAGTCGTAAGAACCATCACAGAGCAGGTCTGCATTCGCAGATCTGTGCTGAATACCGTTCATGCCGAACGAAACCTCCGTCCTGATCGGGCAACGCTGCATGCAGCTCGAATCACCATCCGTCATGAGCCTGCATCAAGGCGACTGCATCCGGCTTCGCAGCAATAACGGGTTGTTCCAAGTGATTGGAATCGATGGTGATCACGATCGTTGCTGGGTGCGTCAGTGGCCTTTGGAACCCAAAGGATCGCCCGTGTTTGAAGTGCCTCTCCATCAGATTCACAGCGAAGCACGTGCCGATTAAGGCCTCAGGGCTTTTGAATAGCCAGGTCTGAACCCCCAGGCGTGAGCGAATCCAGCACGACAGGCCGCGGCCAATCCGCGTTTCCTTGGCTCAGGGGTTCCCTGAGCCTGGTCGGGACCCTGGCTCTTTGTGTTGGCCAGATGGCCTGTCAGCCCAGCCGCACCAGCGACCGCCTCATCGTGGCCAGCGCAGGACGCATTAGTTCCCTCGATCCGGCCCGCGCCAATACCTTCGGGGCCCTGCAGCTCCTGAGTGCCATCGGGGACACGCTCTACAGGCGTTCAGCCAACGGGGAACTGCAACCGTCCCTGGCCTCAGCCCTGCCTGAGATCAGCGAAGACGGACGCACCGTCACAATTCCGTTGCGAGACGACGTTGTTTTCCATGACGGCACACGCTTCGATGCCGAAGCGATGGCCTTCAGTCTGCGCCGGTTTCTGCGCATCGGACGTCTGAATTACATCGTGGGCGGTCGCATCACCGCCGTGGAGACCCCGAAGCCGTTTCTGCTGCGACTACGGCTCAGCCGACCGTCAACCTCTTTGGTGAATCTGCTTACAGCCACGAATCTCACGCCGGTCTCACCCACCGCCTACAGCGATTATGAGAATCGTGCTCTCAACGACCGCTTTGTCGGCACTGGTCCTTACCGACTGACCAATTTCAGAGCCGTTCAGCAGCGACTGGAGCCCTTCGAGGAGTACTGGGGAGAACCACCACGCAATGCAGGGCTGGACCTGATCTACCTGAGCAATTCAACGGCTCTCTTTGGCGCCATGCGCAGCGGCGAAGTTGATGTGCTGCTCTCTGATGCCATCGACGAAGATCAGCGCCTGGCCCTCAATCGCATGGCCGAGAACGATCAGCTGCGGGAGGCCCAAGGTCCGGCCCTCGTGATCGGCTACGTCACCTTGCTGAGCAATACCCCACCGTTCCAAGACCCACGGGTGCGCAGGGCCATGGCCCTTAGCCTCAACCGGGAACTGATCAGCCGGAGGGTCAGCCACGGGCTGCGCCCCCCGCTTCGCTCCCTCGTTCCGCCGGCCTTGCCGGGGGCTGATGGTGTTTCCTGGCCCAGCTTCAACATCGCGAAGGCGCGAACCCTGCTGCTGGACGCGGGATATTGCAATGGGCGGGTGCTCACTGTGCCCTTCACTTATCGGTCGAATGTGCCAGCCGATCGCCTGATGGCCCTGACCTGGCAAACGCAGCTGCAGCGCGACCTCCCCGACTGCCTGGCCCTGAACCTGAATGGCATGGAATCGACCACCGTGTACCGCCAGCTCGGAGATGGAACATTTCCTGCCGTGATGCTCGATTGGCGGGGGCCCTATCCGGATCCAGAGGCTTACCTAGCTCCGCTGTTGAGCTGCAAGGTCTCCAAGGGGTTCATCTGTGAACGCGGTGAAGCGGCCATCAGTGGAAGTTTCTGGACCGCTCCAGGCCTTGATGAAGCCTTGAAGCGATCCGATCGCAGCCGCGGCCGCAAGCGTCTGGATGATCTCGAAGCCATCGAAGCTGTCGCTGCAGAAGGAGCTGCCTACATCCCCGTCTGGCTGGTCACAGCCCGAGCCTGGAGCCAGACCACACTCGCCACGCCGGAATTCGACGGCAACGGACAGGTCAGGTTGGCCCAACTCAAGGAGGTGCGTTGATGAGTCGCGGACGCGAACTGCTGCGCTACGTCAGCACGCGCCTTGCCCTGGCGCCGGTCATGCTTTGGTTGATTTCCTCCTTGGTGTTCCTGCTTCTGAGGGTCGCTCCTGGCGATCCGGTGGATGCCGTTCTGGGAAGCCGCGCACCTGAGGCCGTCAAGGCTGAGCTACGCGCCCAGCTCGGCCTTGATCAGTCCCTGGGCAAGCAGTATTTCGATTTTCTCTGGGGCCTTGTGCATGGCGATCTGGGCATGGCGTTGATCGATGAAAAGCCTGTGACCGAGATCATCAGCAGGGCCCTTCCCGCCAGTCTGGAGCTGAGTGTCACCGCTCTGGTGGTGGCTGCAGTGGTCGGACTCTCCGTGGGATTTACAGCCATCGCCCGATCCGAAGGACGCCTGGATCTTGCCGGACGTTTTTATGGAATCGGCACCTACGCACTGCCGCCATTCTGGGTGGCCATGCTGGCCCAGCTTCTCTTCGCGGTGATGCTCGGCTGGTTACCCGTAGGGGGTCGTTTTCCCCCTGGAATGCTCCCTCCAGAGGGAAGCGGCTTTCTGATTGCCGACAGCTTGTTCAGCGGAAATTGGCAAGCCCTTCAGGGCAGCCTGCGACACCTTGTACTCCCAGCCTGCACATTGGGGCTGCTCCTGAGTGGAGTGTTTACGAATGCACTTCGCCTGAATCTCAATCGAACCCTTCGCTCCGATTACGTAGAAGCCGCACGCAGTCGCGGGCTGAATGAAACGCAAGTGGTGCTCAGGCATGCACTACCCAATGCGCTGCTCCCAGTTTTGACCATCGCCGGCATCACCGTGGCTTCGTTGATCGGCGGTGCGCTGCTGATTGAAGTGACATTTTCGTGGCCCGGCATCGCCCTGCGTTTGCAGGAGAGCATCAACCAACGTGACTACCCCGTTGTGCAGGGAATCGTGGTGGTGGTGGCCTCTCTAGTCGTCCTGGTGAGTGTGGCGGTGGATCTGCTGGTGGCACTTCTCGATCCAAGGGTGCGCTACTAGCCAACCGATGCAGCGTCAATCGAGCAAACGCGTGGCTGCCCCCTGATTCAACCGATAAAGATGCAGGGAACCCACCTGGACATGTTCGGCGTCTCTCTCTCCTGGCTTCACCATGCGACCGGTTTCCAACCTGTCGAGAAAGCGCAGGATTTCCTGTTCCAGCAAAGCCTGAACCTGAAGCGGCTGCACACCGACGAGCTCCTCCCCAAGCTGGAACAGATCTTGCCCCTGACTGCCGCTCTGACCCTCCACACGCACCGGGGAAAAATGACTGGCTCCTTCCACCAGCACCACGCGCGTCCCAGGGTTGGGCGGCAAGGCCCGCAAAAGACCCAACTGTTCGCTGATGGGAGGTGTGATCAGGTCCAAGGAACCACCGCTGAGCAATACGGGCACATCGCTGGCAACGGCCACGTTCTTTGGCCAGAGCAGGCTGCCGAAACTGTTGAGACCCACGACACCCGCCAGCGAGGGAGGGGGGACAACAGACGGCAGAGACACATCCTGGATCTGGCATTGCAGAAGGCGGGAGAGATTGCTGAGTGGCAGATCATCCAGCGCCCTTTGGCAGCGAAGGCCCAGGCCAGGCTCAGGCTGCGCTCCACTTGCCAGTAGAGCCGTCAGAGCACCAAGGGAATGCCCCAAAAGCACCAGTTGATCGCCCGAGAGTGGTAGCTCTCCCCTCTCGAAAGCCGAGAGCACTTCCTGAAGATCTTGCAGACGTTCCGGAAGCACTTCGGCGCCTGGTGGAGGACGCCGCCCCTCCAAGAGGGCCTGTACAGCGACGGCATCACTTCCCGGGTGCTCCAACACGACCACTGGCCAGCCGTTGCGGCTGAGAGCACGCCCTAACCAGCCGAAGTGATCAGGGCTTCCGCCCAACCCCGGCATCAGCACCAGCCAGGACCTGCGTACCAATTCGACCGAAGTGTCGGGCAACCACAACTGCAGTTGAAGAGCACGCTCGCGGTGGGGCACTGGCAGAGCCCAACGCTCGAACCGCGCATCGGCGAACGCTGACGATTGAGTGGCTTGTACCAAGCGTCGCTGAGACACAGGCTCGCGGCCAAGACGCTCCACCAACGAAAGTTGACGCTCGAGTTGCAGGCGCCAACTGGCCGCTACATCCAGCAGCGCATCGAGATCAAGACGAACCTTCTGGGCCGGGAGAGCCTCTAGTAACTCAAGCGTGGTCACCTCCGGGCGCTCCTCAAGAAGCCGCTCAAGGGTGGCCTGAACCGTCACACCTGTCGTTTCGTTATCCACCTGCACCAGATCACCCACCTGATCCAACAGCTGGCGACCTGCCCAGCTGTTGAGGATCTGGCGCGTCATGCTGCTGTCATTGATCAGGGGTGCTTGAAGCAGATCGATCACCCCTGACCTGCTTTGCTCTTCCAGCAGGTTGAACCAGACGCCCAGCTCAGAAGAACGCGTCCCTCCACTGCGAACCCAGACACTCAAATCGTCGATGGAAATCGGCAACGCCATCCCGTCAAGACGAACCTCCAGCTCACTGGCTGCATGTCCTGGTCGCGGAGGGGCAGCCCAGAGCAGCAGACTGCTCATGAATCCCGCAGCAATCAGTCGTCCTGTTAAGCGTCCTCCCAAGGCCAAGGCCAATTCTCTGGTGGAGCCAGTTTCCCGCATCTCTGCAGGAAGTGGCGTCAATCCGGTTGCTGGCTTCTCTCGGCGCAGGAGGGGTCATCTACATGACACCGATCGTGTTCCATCAAGCCAGCTTCTCCGCCAGTCAAGTCGGCCAGGGACTGGCAGCTTCGGCACTGATCGGCACGGCGGCACGGCTGATGAGTGGAGTGCTTCTCGATCGAGGCCTGTCCTGTTCCTGGCCAGTCCGTATTGCAGCTGTTCTGGCTCTTCTTGCTGATCTCGTGCTGTTCCAGGCCCAAGGTTTCAGCGGATACCTGGCCGGTCAGTTGTTGATTGGAGTAGCGGCAGGTTTCTATTTTCCAGCGATTGAACTGGCTGTTCCCCTGAGTTGTACGGGATTTAACTCCAGTCGCGGGTATGCCCTCGCCCGCAGTGCCGACGCCCTCGGCGTCGCCATCGGAGCCCTGATCGGTGCGGCGTTGACCGCTTTGGGGCTGATCCGTGTGGTGTATCTGGTGGAGGCAGCGGCCGTGATCCTGATGCTGGTAGTGCTCAGCCTGCGCCCCCTTCCGGATGGCCGCGCCGCCCTGCTGCATCCCACCGTTGAAGACTCAACCAACACAGATCTGGCTTCTGAAGGCTGGCATTGGCTACCCCCTCTGGTCCCGGTGCTGGCGGTGAGCATTGTGGCCACTGGCATCATCGCGCTCATGCAGAGCGCGCTCCCCCTGGATCTGGTGCGCGGCGGCCTGGCCAGAGCACCTCTGAGTGAAGCCTGGAGCGGCACACTGATCGCCCTACAGCTGGCACTTCTCGTGACGCTGCAATGGCCTGTCGGCAACTGGGTCTCACGCCACAGTCTCCGATTCGGGCTTGGAATTGGGCTCGGGGGTTTTGTGTTGGGATGCGTTTTGTTAGCCGCTTCCGCTCTCTGGAGTGGAGGAATCGCACTCATTGCGCTGGCCATGCTGCCGATTGCCTTTGGAGAAGCCGCCTTCCTTCCCACAGCCGCCGAAGCGATGGTGGAGGAAACACCCCTTCAGCATCGAGGCCTGGCTATGGCACTGTTCTCCCAGTGTTTTGCCATCAGCGCCACTGGAGCTCCTCTGATGGCGGGGTTTCTGCTTGATCAGCAGGGCCATGGCCTGCTGCTCTGGGTCTTGATGGGCTCGCTTTGTTTGCTGATGGTGCCGCTGCTGAAAACGGTGAGGCCCCGCTATACCCCAGGTTTAAGCGCCATTCCCCTGGAACAATCCAACAATGTCTCGAGCCCGAGAACTGCTCCGCTCCGTTAAGAATCTGTCGATCATCCGTGAGATGGCCGCCACCGACGGTGGCCTCCAGAGCGTCGGGGATTTGGTCGACAACTTCATCGACAGCGAGGCGATGGCCATCTGTGTGGAACGTTTCAAGGCCTTGCCGGGAGGTGCGGACATGGTCGAGCAGCGCTATCCCCCCTTCCAGCCAGACCTTTCTGCGCTGGAGGCGCTCCCAAAAGGAAGCCTAGGCCAGGCCTACGCGGGCATGATCCGCAAGCTCAACTACGACCCCGACTTTTTCCGACCTAGAGACACCAGCAGTGAAGCGCTTTGGCTGACCCAGCGGATCGCCACCACCCACGATCTCCATCACGTGATCGGCGGGTTCAACACCCAGGCTGCTGGCGAATCGGGTGTGCTGGCCATCACGGCAACGCAGATCGGCTTTCCTGCCTACGTGCTCATCAATACCTTGGCGTCCTTCCGCGCCTTCCGCTTCGCCCCGGCAGAGCTGGCCGGCGTCAGCCGGGGCATTGCCTTCGGCAACCGCATCGGACTTGAAGCGAAGCCCCTGGTGCTGCAGCGCTGGGAAGAAGCCTGGGACAAGCCCCTGCGTCAGTGGAGGCAGGAACTCGGTGTTCACAGTGCGGAAAGCGAAGCGTTCGGTGCGGTGTACTAACGCTCTCCGCGCAGGAAGCGGTGGCGGATCTTCTTCTGCAGCACGAAGGCCGCAGGAATGAACGTGAGGCCATTGGCCACGATCAAAGGACCATTCCCTGTGAGGCATCCGAACACCCCCCAGATCGCCACACCACTGGTGAACAGGCCATACATCGAAAGCGAAATGGATCGCGTGTCATCCAGACGCAGTGTCTTGATCGCCTGAGGGAAGAAGCTGATGGTGGTTAGGGCTGCAGCTGTATAACCGATCGCATCCACATCCATGGCATGAGGGATCGGCGAGATCCATAAACTGCCGCCAGTCTTGCCAAAGCCATGGCGTTCTCTCGCTCAACCGTGCAAATCCTGGCGGGGGCATCGAGCGCACTCGCGCTGCTGGCCTGCAGCATCGGGGAGCTTGTTCAACCCGTTCAAGCATCCGAAACCCGGCAGGCTCTGGTGGGATTGGCCGCCTACGCCGAATGCAAGGTTTTAAACAGTGGCTACAGCCGGGCAAGGGCACAGGCGATCGTGCAGAGCGGTATCAAAACCAATGGATGGCAGCAACAGGCTGAATGGTTGAAATCGCCGCAAGCCATCCGTGTCGTGGCACTCACCAGCGAAGCCATGAACCAAACCTGCGATGACTTTGATCAGAACAGCCCTGACTTCATCCCAGCGATGAAGGCCCTCGATGCGCTGTGAACGAAGCGCTGAACGTGATTACACGTTGAACAAAAACTCCATCACATCTCCCTCATCCACGACATACTCCTTCCCCTCACTACGGAGCCAACCCTTATTTCGCGCTTCAACCAGAGACCCGGCCTCGAGCAATTTGTCGGTGCTGATGGTCTGGGCGCGGATGAAACCCCTCTCAAAATCAGTGTGTATCACCCCGGCGGCCTGGGGAGCAGTCATTCCGGCCTTGAAGGTCCAAGCCCGTGTTTCCTTCTCACCGGTGGTGAAGTAGGTGCGAAGGCCGAGAAGCCGATAGGTAGCCCTGATCAGACTCTGCAGACCACCCTCAGTCACACCCAGACCATCGAGATAGTCCTGACGTTCTTCATCACCGAGCTCAACCAGTTCAGCTTCCACCTGGGCAGAGATGCGCACGGTTTCCGCGCCCTCCTTTGCCGCTAGGGCAACAATTTCCTCACAAAACGCGTTTCCGGCTGCCAGATCGTCCTCGCTCACATTGGTGGCATAAATGATTGGCTTGGCCGTGAGCAAGCCCAGCGGTTTCACCATCAGAGCCTCCTCATCACTGAGCTCCACACTGCGTGCGGCACCACCCTGCTCAAGCACCACTTGAATGCGTTCGAGAGCCGCATCCTCAACCTGGGCCTCCTTGCTGGTACGCACTTGTTTCTTGAGGCGCTCCCGCCGCTTCTCAATCTGCGACAGGTCCGCCAAGCCGAGCTCAAGATTGATCACCTCGGCATCTCGGGCCGGGCCGACCGCACCAGACACGTGGATCACATCGTCGTCTTCAAAACAGCGGATCACGTGAACGATCGCGTCCACTTCACGGATGTTGGCAAGGAACTTGTTGCCCAGTCCTTCTCCTTGGCTGGCGCCTTTCACAAGCCCAGCGATGTCTACGAACTCCATCCGCGTGGGAATGATTTCAGCACTGCTGCTGAGATCGGACAGCAACTGCAACCTGGAATCAGGCACGGCCACCGTGCCGACATTGGGCTCGATGGTGCAGAACGGGAAATTGGCCGCCTGTGCCTGAGCGTTGGCCACCAAGGCATTGAAAAGAGTGGATTTGCCCACGTTGGGCAACCCGACGATTCCGGCTTTAAGCATGCCGTGAAATCTATCGTCAGTGGTTCTTTTTACCCAGTCATGGCGCTTACGCGCGAGAATGCGTAAAGAATCATGTTCGGCGTCGATGGGGAGCCAAAAAAGCGAGACCTCCGAAGGGGCCACGCAAGAAGCCCTCAGGTCGCTCACCCGACTGAGCGGGATCAAACGCAGACGATGGAGATTGATCGCAGCCACTGCAGCCGTTCTTGTACTGAGCGGCGGTGCTCTGCTTTGGATCAAGGGGTCTGGATCCGGAAGGGAGAACAAACTTGCGAATTACACCGCCACGGCTGAACGGGGAACCCTTCCAGGTGTGATTACTGCCAGTGGTGAACTCGAAGCGATTCGACGCGTGAACGTGAGCCCAAAGCGTCAGGGCCTGCTGGATGCACTTTTTGTCGATG
The DNA here is from genome assembly GCF_000153285.1 of Synechococcus sp. WH 7805. Classification (NCBI taxonomy): domain Bacteria; kingdom Bacillati; phylum Cyanobacteriota; class Cyanophyceae; order Synechococcales; family Synechococcaceae; genus Synechococcus; species Synechococcus sp. WH 7805. Next base: position 816,828 of record NZ_CH724168.1, read on the forward strand.
AAGGCGATGCCGTCACCAAAGGACAGGTGCTGGCCCGCATGGAGATCGGAGACTTCACTGATCGCAAGGACGAGCTCTCGGCCCTCGAGCGCCAGGCACGGGCGGACTACGAGGCAAAACGGGCCGATTACCTCCGCTACAGAAAACTCAAGGACAGTGGAGCGATCAGTGCATCTGATCTTGACGGTTTCCGCGCAGCGTTCCTGAGCAGCAAGGAAGCTTTGGCCGCAGCCAGGGAGCGCATTCAGCAGCGTGACGTGGAAGGAAGTGAACTTCTCATCCGAGCCCCCTTCAGCGGGGTGATCACCGAGCGATTCGCCGAACCGGGTGCCTTCGTGACTCCCACCACCACCGCCTCAGCGAATGCCGGAGCCACCAGTGCATCCATCGTTGAGCTCTCCGAAGGTCTTGAAGTGGTGGCGAAGGTGCCTGAAAACGACATCGGTCGGATTCTGGTCGGCCAAAACGCGAGCGTCCGTGTGGATGCCTTCCCCGATCAGCGCTTCCCTGCACGGGTCAGGGATATCGCTCCGCGGGCAGAGAAAACCGACAACGTGATCTCCTTTGAAGTGGAGTTGACCCTGATCGATCCTCCGCCGACCCTGCGCATCGGCATGACGGTGGACGTGGATTTCCAGACCGGTCGGACCGCTGAGAGCACCCTGGTGCCCACCGTGGCGATCGTGACGGAGAACGGCCAGCCCGGTGTTCTCCTCGTTGGCAAAGACAGCCAGCCCCGCTTCCAGGTGGTGGAACTGGGCTCCAGCAGCGGCAGCCAGAGTGCGATTCTCTCGGGGGTGAAACCCGGCTCAAAGGTATTCATCGACCTTCCGCCTTGGGCGAAGAAGCGCGACTGATCGAGATCCGACCTGCCCGAATCCATGCCTGAAACCCCCGAGAAACCCCTGCTGTTGCTTGTGGATGGCCACTCTCTGGCCTTTCGCAGCTTTTATGCCTTCAGCAAAGGAGGTGAGGGCGGATTAGCCACAAAAGACGGCCGGCCGACCAGCGTGACCTATGGCTTTCTCAAAGCCCTGCTCGACAACAGCAAAGGCCTGAAACCGGAAGGAGTGGCGATCGCCTTCGACACCGCTGAGCCCACCTTCCGCCATCAAGCCGATGCCAACTACAAGGCCCATCGGGATGTGGCCCCTGAGGTGTTCTTTCAAGACCTGGATCAACTGCAAACGATCCTGCGCGAACGCCTGAAGCTCCCCCTCTGCCTGGCTCCTGGATACGAAGCCGATGACGTGCTGGGAACCCTGGCCAACCGTGCTGCCACCTCGGGCTGGCGCGTCCGCATCCTCAGCGGGGATCGGGATCTGTTCCAGCTGGTGGATGACCAGCGGGACATCGCCGTGCTCTACATGGGGGGCGGACCCTACGCCAAGAGCAGCGGACCGACCCTGATCGATGAAGCCGGCGTTGTGGCCAAACTCGGGGTGATGCCTGACAAGGTGGTGGACCTCAAGGCTCTCACCGGCGACAGCTCCGACAACATCCCTGGCGTGAAGGGGGTCGGCCCCAAGACGGCCATCAATCTTCTCAAGGAAAACAACGACCTCGACGGTGTCTATCGCGTGCTGGAGGAGGTTGAAGCCGAAGGTCCCAAAGCCAGTCGCGGTGCCGTGAAGGGTGCGCTCAAGGGAAAGCTCGGCGCCGATCGCGACAAGGCCTACCTCTCCCGCCATCTCGCTGAAATCCTCGTCGACATCCCCCTACCGGAGGAGCCTGTCCTGGAGCTTGGAGCGGTGGATGGTGAGGGACTGGAGGAGCAGCTTCAGGAGCTCGAACTCAACAGTTTGGTCCGCCAGATCCCAAGCTTCGTGGCCACCTTTTCGAGCGGCGGACTAACGGCGAACGCCCATCTTCTTGAAGATGCAAGCACCAAAAGATCAACGTCCAATTCCGCCGTTGCAAGCACAGATCCAGCGCCTGCGGCGGACATCGCCGAATCCACCCTTCCCCAACTCACGCCGCTGGTGATCTGCTCGCAGGATCAACTGCAGGGCTTGATGCAGCAACTGATGGGGTGCACCAACCCAACTGAACCGGTGGCCGTGGACACCGAAACCACGGATTTGAACCCCTTCAAGGCCCAGCTGGTGGGCATCGGTGTGTGCTGGGGACCCTGGCTCAGTGACCTGGCTTACATCCCTGTGGGGCATCAGGCCCCTGAAGGATCCCAACTGCCACTTGAGGTCGTGTTGGAGCAGCTCGCCCCCTGGTTGAGCAGCCCCAAACACCCCAAAGCGCTGCAGAACGCTAAATACGACCGCCTGATCCTGCTGCGTCACGGTTTGCTCCTGGGCGGCGTGGTGATGGACACCCTGCTGGCGGATTACCTCCGCGATGCAGCGGCCAAGCACAGCCTCGACGTGATGGCCGAGCGGGACTACGGCATCACTCCCACCGTGTTCAGTGACCTGGTGGGCAAGCCCAAGGACGGCAAGGCCAGCTGCTTTGCCGAAGTTCCCATCGATCAGGCAGCGCTCTACTGCGCGATGGATGTGCACCTCACCCGCAAGCTTGCGCTTGATCTGCGCGAGCAGCTCCAGACCAGTGGCCAGCAGCTGACCAACCTGCTCGACCGGGTGGAACTACCGCTGGAGCCAGTGCTGGCCCTAATGGAAGCCACCGGCATCCGCATTGATCTCACCTATCTGGACACCCTCTCTAAAGAGATGGGCGAGACCCTGACGCGACTCGAGGCCAATGCCAAGCAGGCGGCCGGCGTGGACTTCAACCTGGCGTCTCCCAAGCAACTGGGAGAGCTGCTCTTCGAGACGCTGGGCCTGGACCGCAAGAAATCTCGCCGCACCAAAACGGGCTACAGCACCGATGCCACCGTGCTGGACAAGCTCGCGGATGACCACCCCGTGGTGCCGCTGGTGTTGGAGCATCGGGTGCTGAGCAAACTCAAAAGCACCTACGTGGATGCGCTGCCCCAGTTGGTGGAGGCCGAAACCGGGCGCGTGCATACGGATTTCAACCAGGCTGTAACGGCCACAGGCCGTCTCAGCAGCAGCAATCCCAACCTCCAGAACATTCCAATTCGCACCGAGTACAGCCGTCGTATCCGCAAAGCCTTTCTGCCCCAGGAGCACTGGACCCTTCTCAGCGCCGATTATTCACAGATTGAGCTGCGCATCCTCACGCACCTCTCCGGGGAGGAGGTGCTGCAGCAGGCTTACCGCGATGGCGATGACGTGCATGCCCTCACCGCCCGGCTGCTTCTCGACAAAGACGAGATAACGGCCGACGAGCGCCGGCTGGGCAAAACGATCAATTTCGGTGTGATCTACGGCATGGGCGCCCAGCGCTTCGCCCGCGAAACCGGGGTGAGCCAAGCGGAAGCCAAAGAGTTCCTCAGCAAATACCGGGAGCGGTATCCCAAGGTGTTCGCGTTCCTGGAACTGCAGGAACGCTTGGCCTTGAGCCGTGGCTATGTGGAAACGATCCTGGGCCGGCGCCGGCCCTTCCACTTCGACCGCAACGGCCTCGGTCGTCTTCTCGGCAAGGATCCCTTCGAGATCGATCTCGATGTGGCTCGCCGCGGTGGCATGGAAGCCCAGCAGCTACGCGCCGCTGCGAACGCACCGATTCAAGGCTCGAGTGCCGACATCATCAAGCTGGCGATGATTCAGCTGCAGGCTGCTCTGCAGCAGCAGTCCCTTCCCGCTCGCCTGCTGCTGCAGGTGCACGATGAACTGGTGCTGGAGGTGGAGCCTTCTGCTCTGGAAGACGTGAAAGCTCTGGTGGTCTCCACCATGGAGACGGCTGTGGAGCTGAGCGTGCCCCTCGTAGCCGAAACCGGCAGCGGCAGCAATTGGATGGAAGCGAAATAACTGACCTGAACCGTTCACCGGTTAGGCCGTAACCTCGCCCGCAGATCCCGAATGCCTGTGTCCCTGCGGTTCACCAACACACTCACCCGCCGCACGGAACCGTTTCAGCCCCTGAAAGAAGGGCAGGTGAGCATTTATTGCTGTGGTGTCACGGTCTACGACCTCTGCCATCTGGGCCATGCCCGCAGCTACATCAATTGGGATGTGCTGCGCCGTTATCTGATTTGGAGTGGCTACGCCGTCACCTTCGTGCAGAACTTCACCGACATCGACGACAAGATCCTCAAGCGTGCTGCGGAGGAGGGTTCGTCGATGGAGGTGGTGAGTGAGCGCAACATCGACGCGTTTCATGCCGACATGGATGCCCTGGGCATCCTGCGTCCCGATCGCATGCCCCGAGCCACCCGCTGCCTTGAAGGGATTCGGGCCCTGATTTCTGAGCTGGAGGCGAAGGGTGCTGCCTATTCCGCCGAAGGAGATGTGTACTTCGCGGTGATGAAACATGCCGGCTACGGCAAGCTCAGCGGCCGCGACCTGGCTGACCAACAGACCAATGCGGACGGACGGGTGGCTGATGCCGAGGAAGCGCGCAAGCAACACCCCTTCGACTTCGCCCTCTGGAAAGGGGCCAAAGCCGGTGAACCCAGCTTCCCCTCACCCTGGGGTGACGGCCGGCCCGGTTGGCATATCGAGTGCTCCGCCATGGTGCGCGAGGAGCTCGGCGACACCATTGACATCCACCTTGGGGGTGCCGATCTCGTGTTCCCACACCACGAGAATGAAATCGCTCAATCCGAAGCAGCAACCGGCCAGGAGCTGGCGCGCGTGTGGCTGCACAACGGCATGGTGAATGTGGGCGGAGAAAAGATGAGCAAATCACTTGGCAACTTCACCACCATCCGCGCCCTGCTGGAGAGTGGCCTCTCCGCCATGACGCTGCGGCTCTTTGTGCTCCAGGCCCACTACCGCAAGCCGCTCGATTTCACCAGCGATGCGCTGGAGGCCGCAACGACCGGTTGGAAAGGGCTGAACGCAGCGCTCAGCCTTGGTGATCTCCATGCGGAAGCACTCGGATGGGGTGCCGCAGCCCCCATGAACGGAGGAGCGGTTCTCGCTTCTGCGCCCTCAGCCAACGAGATGCTGCTCGGCGCACGACAGCGCTTCAGCGATGCCATGGACGATGACCTCAACAGCTCCGGGGCGCTGGCGGTGCTGTTCGACCTGGCCCGTCCGTTGAGGGCACTGGCCAATCGCCTCGACCGGGGCGATGCACCAACCCACAGCGATGACGAAGGCCGGGGGCTTCAGCAGCGCTGGTTGCTGCTCAGGGAGCTCGCTGGGGTTCTGGGGCTACGGCTGGAGCACCCCTCAGGCAACGACACGGAGACGGACCTCGACAGCCAAGCCATCGAAGCAGCGATTGAGGCTCGCCGGATGGCCAAACAATCGAAGGACTTCGCAGAAGCGGATCGGATCAGGGCGGAGCTCACCGCCCAGGGCATCGAACTGATCGACAAACCGGGCGGAATCACCGAGTGGCGACGGGGCTGACCAGCAGAGCTCAGGGCTTGCGCTGCTGATTGGCCATCAGCGCTTCGATCTTGCGGATTCTCGTGAGAGTGGTGGTCCAGACCTCAAGACGAAAGCGTTGATCGCCAAGCGTGGGATCGGAGGGATCCGCACTGTCGATCCAGGCCTGCAGTGCGCTGATCTTGTCTTCTGGATTCTCCCTGGCTTCGAAGGCATCCCAAAGCTCCCGTTCCAGCCGAGCTCGCTCAATGAAATTCCAGCGTTTGAGCCACAGCATGGAGATCCCTACATCTGGGCACCTGTCTACCGGATTCAAGCGGCCATCAGAGCTAGCTTCAAGCGATCCGAGCCATGAACAGGAGATGCAGCCGGAAAGTCTCTCCAAAGCAATCCAGCTTTCTGTGGCTCCGGTGTTCTTGCTGACAGGCATCGGCGCCTTGATGAATGTCCTGTCGGGGCGCTTGGCCAGGATCGTTGACTACGCCAGACAATTACGCAGCACCGCCGATGCCGGTAAAGCCGTGAATGACGTGGAGCGTCGTCTGATTAGGCAGCGGATGCAGCTCGTCATTCGCTCAATCGAACTGATGACAGCGGCCACCCTCCTGATCGCCGCCATGGTGTCGGCGATGTTTCTCAGTGTGATTTCCAGAGTCAACCTCACCCTCGTGGTGGCGCCGCTTTTCATCACCTCGATGAGTCTGATAATGATTGCTGCGATCTGCTTTCTCCGAGAAGTGCGGCTGGCGTCAAATCAGCTCAAGCGAATGATCTGAGACCTCTCAAGAGGCTGCAAACCACGTGCGAAGAAGATCCACCACGCTGATCAGCAAGCCAGCAGCGATCACCACTGGGGAGATCCACTGAAGACAGAAGATCAGCACGCGTCTGATCTGAGGAGATGAAGCGTCACTGTCCTTGAGGTCGTTCAGAAACAGAGTCGGCACCACCCAGCCCATCAGTACGGCAATCAACAGACCACCGGTCATCAGCAACACATTGCCGAAAACAGCATCCATGACCCCCAGCACCTCCAGACTCATGCTGGCTGGGATCCCGAGCACAAAAATCACAGCGGTACTGATCCAGGTGGCCCTGCTGCGGCTCCAACCAACGCGATCCATCAATGACGACACCGGCACCTCCAGCAAGGACACCGATGAGGTGATCGCCGCCAAGTAAGCCAGTGCAAAAAACAGAACGGCCACCACCTGACCGGTCATGCCGATCGAGGCCAGTCCTGTGGGTAAGGCGATGAAAATGGCTCCGATTGTTGAGTCGCTCACCACATCGGACAGGTTGAAACTGATCACCACCGGGAACGTGAGCATGCCGGCCAAAAGCCCCACGCTCGTGTCAAGACCGACCACAGCGGCAGCTTGCTGAGGAAGACGAGCCCTTTGGTTCAGATAGACGGAGTAAGCCATGATCGAGCCAATGCCTGTTCCGATTGAGAAGAAGGCCTGGCTGAAGGCATTGCGAATGGTGGTGAGGTTCATGAGTTGCGCCCCATCCCAGCGGAACAGGAACGTGCGATAGCCCTCGCCAGCACCCGGAAGCGTGCTGGCCCAGATCACCAGGCCAATCAGCAGAACAAGAAGCAGAGGGAGAGCCCAACGCGAGAGCCGTTCGATACCCCCCTGAACACCGGCAGCCACAACAAGGGCAGTGAGCAGAAGGCTGATTCCCTGACCGGCCAGCGCACTGTTGCCCCCGCTGAGAGCATCAAAGAACGCATCAGCGGCCTGCTTGTTCTCAGGTAACCCGACGAACAGGGCATGAAAGAGAGTCTGTCCCGTCCAGCCCATCAACACGGCGTAGAAGGCCAGGATTCCGCAGGATGCCGCGATGAACATCCAGCCCATCGGCCACCAAGCCTGACCGGCAGCCTTGATCGGAGCGAGCAGTGGACTGTGGCCGGTGCTGCGACCCAGCACCATCTCCGCCACGAGAACGGGCAGGCAGATCAAGCCAACGACCAGGAGGTAAAGAAGAACAAAACTGCCACCGCCACCCTGGGACGCTCGGTACGCAAACCCCCAGAGATTGCCCAAGCCAACGGCACTGCCAGCAGCAGCCAGAACAAACCCGACGCCGGACTGCCACTGCTCCTTTCTCACCGCCGCCATGAACGTGCTGTCCAGCTCTCTCGGCGGAAGTTTGCCAGCTTCTGGAAACAAAGTGGGAAGATGGCAGCACTTGCCGGGATCCGTGTGAAAGCCATCAGCGTGCTGGGCTCCACCGGCTCAATCGGCACACAGACTCTCGACATTGTTGAAGGCTTTCCGGAACAGTTCCGGGTTGTTGCCCTCTCGGCGGGCCGAAATCTCTCGCTGCTCGTGGAGCAGATCCAACGCCACAGCCCCGAGCTGGTCGCCTTGGCTGATGAATCGTTGCTCCCAGAATTGGAGCAGCGCCTCCAGGCTCTGCCGGCTGAACACCAGCCGAAACGCAAGCCCCAGCTCGTAGGTGGTCCCAGCGGATTGAACGTGGCCGCCTCCTGGGACACAGCCGATCTCGTGGTAACAGGGATCGTGGGCTGCGCCGGCCTGCTGCCCACCCTGGCGGCCATCCGCGCCGGTAAGGATCTGGCCCTGGCCAACAAGGAAACCTTGATCGCAGCAGGCCCGGTGGTGCTGCCCGAGCTCAAGAAAAGTGGGAGCAGGCTGCTGCCTGCAGATTCCGAACACTCGGCCATCTTCCAGTGCCTGCAGGGAACGCCCTGGGCTGAAAACGCCCGCCTCTCCACCGGTATACCAACTCCGGGTCTGCGGCGCATTCAACTCACCGCCTCCGGCGGCGCCTTCCGTGACTGGGCCGCAGCTGACCTCGAAAATGCCACCGTGGCCGATGCCACCTCCCATCCCAACTGGAGCATGGGCCGCAAGATCACCGTGGATTCCGCCTCCCTGATGAACAAGGGGCTGGAGGTGATCGAAGCCCACTACCTCTTCGGGCTGGATTACGACCACATCGAAATCGTGATTCACCCCCAGAGCATCATCCACTCCATGATCGAGCTGGCGGATTCTTCGGTGCTGGCCCAACTGGGCTGGCCCGACATGAAACTGCCGATTCTGTATTGCATGAGCTGGCCATCACGGCTGGAAACGCCTTGGCGACGCCTTGACCTCACCGAAGTGGGACAGCTCACCTTCAAAAAACCCGATCCCGCCAAATACCCCTGCATGGAACTGGCCTATGCGGCAGGGCGTGCTGGTGGAACCATGCCGGCGGTTCTGAATGCAGCCAATGAGGAGGCCGTCGCCCAGTTCCTCGAGGAACGCATCCATTTCCTCGACATTCCCGATCTGATCGAAGCGTCCTGCGAACGGCACAAGCCCGATCGCATCGACCACCCCCAGCTGGATGACGTGCTGGCCGTGGACCAGTGGGCTCGCCTTGCCGTGCGTGAGCAGGTGGCCCGGGGAACTCAGCGGATGTCGATGGCGGCGGTGGCTGCTTGATCAGCCATCACTTGCTGCTCTGCGCCACTCCGACGAATGCGAAGTGCTGCGATCCGGCCAAAGGACTGGAAACCTGGAATGAACTGAAACGCCTCGTGCGGGATCTTGGGCTCGAGAGTCAACAGCGCCCAGAAGGAATCGTTTTACGAAGCAAAGTTGACTGTCTGAGGGTGTGCGAACGTGGGCCAATCCTGGTGGTTTGGCCTGGGGGCATTTGGTACGCAGACGTCACAGCAGACAAGATAGAGGCGATTATTCGCAGCCATATCATCAACAACCAACCCATTGAAGAGTGGATTTACAAGACAACTCCATTTCAAAGCTATCCACTCCCATCAGGCTAGCGACTCTGCGAAAAAGAAACATCGCGACCACCAATTCACGAAGAAAAAGATTGATCAGTCAAGAAACTGATCACGCATCGGCACACAAACAAACGACGTCCCAACAGCCAAAAGCCACAGAGCAGCTCAACCAACTACTAGAGTCTTAAGCAAATCTAAAGCACCATTTAAGGGGTGCTTTTTGCAGGCATTCTTTTGGCATCGGCAATCACGACGACCTCCACCACTCGCCCATCATCACCTCGTTTCAATCGCAGCTCCCCACAAGCGACCTATCCGAGCAAGGCAGAACTCCTCAGTGCTTTACCGCCAGAGCTGACTCAATTCAACCCAATCAAAGCGTGGGGGAGCCTGATCATGTCGGCAGGCCTGTCTCTCGCTGCTTTAGGGATTGGGACCCAAATCCCCCTCACCCTCCTGGCCACTCCGCTGTGGGTGCTGTACGGCATCGGTTGCGGCACCATTGCCATGGGCTGTTGGGTGTTAGCCCACGAATGTGGCCACAACGCGTTTCACCCAAACCGACGCATTGAGGGCGTCGTTGGATTCCTGCTTCACAGCGCACTGCTGGTGCCTTACTACAGCTGGGCGCGCAGCCACAGCGTTCACCACGCCCACTGCAATCACCTTGAGCAAGGGGAAACCCACGTCCCTCCGCGGGCCTCATCGGCTCTAGGTCAAGTCACAGAACAACTCAAAAGGAAACTGAACCCAACGTTGTTTGGGATCATCTCTCTCCTCAATCATTTGGTGATCGGCTGGCCGCTCTATTTGCTTCTAGGAGCCACTGGCGGGGAAGACTACGGCTTTCCCACGTCCCATTTCTGGAACGGCCATCCATTCTCAAATGGCAAGCGAAGCCTATTTCCTAAAAGATTTTGCACGTTGATGGTGCGGTCCAACATCGGCTGCCTGGCGATGATCACCTTTCTCATCATCGCTGCAATTCAATCGTCTCCCCTACGTGTGATGTGCGTGTATGGATTGCCATACCTGGTGATCAACATTTGGCTCATCACTTACACCTGGCTGCAGCACACTGACCAGAATATTCCCCATTTCTCCAATACAACGTGGTGTTGGGTGAAGGGAGCGCTGCAAACGATTGATCGCCCCTATGGCCCCATACTCAATCTGTTGCACCATGGCATCGGGTCTACCCATGTTTGCCACCATGTGAACTCTGCAATTCCTCACTACAACGCCTGGAGGGGAACCGCTCTACTCAGACAACGATTCCCTGAGTTGGTGCTCTACGACGCCACACCAATTCCCGAAGCACTTTGGAGAATCGCAACGAAATGTGGCGGAGCTGTGTATCAAAATTCTCACGATCAAGCCTATTACTTCTAGTGAAAAATCTCGGGTCAAAAATTCTCTATAAAGCAGCCCACCCGAAGCTCATTCGATGCCTGAGGTCTCAATCCCATGATTGAACCAGGAACAAGCCAAGCGATCAGACCAACACCCTTTGATAAGACTGTCTCCGGGACCATGAAAGCCGTTGTGGCCGCCCTGGGCCGTCAACAACACCTCAAGGCGTCGTCGACCCGGAGGCAAGCCATCAGCAACCACGGTGGTTTGGAGTTGGATCGCAGAGGTCGCTGGCACCCAAGGATCATCCAGGGCCTGCAAGATCAAGGTCGGCGGGAGTGGCTGCGATGCCGACAGAAGACGCGGCAGGGGTGAAGCACCGGCGTAGTAATCGTCAACAGACGAGAAGCCCCAACGCGGTGCCGTTACCGCTTCATCAAAGGCACGGATCGACCGGGGCGGGTCAGCGGTGAGTCGCTGCTGCTCTTGGGCACTGACGCCGAAGGGATCCGCCAGTGTCTGGCGTACGAGGCGCTTCAGAAGCCAACGCTGATACACGCGATTGCGCGGACGTTCGATCGAAGCACTGCAGGCGGCAAGATCCAAGGGACTGCTGGCGCAGAACAGACCATCCAGCAGCGGTGCATGGCCTTCCCAGCCATGCGTTGCTCTCTCCTCCACGCTGGCCATGCAGGCATTGAGCAGCATGGTGCCCCCCAGGGACACTCCAGCACCAAACAGGGGCAATGGCCTGGCTGATGCGACCAACTCAGCACACAACTGACGCGCGCGTTGAATCACCGGCAGAAGATCACTGTTGCAGCGAGCTGCATAGGTGCCTCCAGCCAGATGGCGACCGGGATCCGCTCCGCGCAGATTCAGCCTGAGCACCGCGAAACCGCTGTTCTGGAGAGCGATGCCAAGACGCCTCAGACCCTCACGGCGACTGGAGCCGCCAAGACCGTGCAACAGCAGCACCAGTGCTCTGGGAGGTGCGCCTCGCAAGTCGAAGCTGAGATCCGGGCGATCCAGAAACGCCAGCAATTCACCAGCGGCTGCAGCACCACTCGCCAAAGCAGGGACAGCGATCGGAATCGGTTCCCCACGGTCAGGAGGAAGCGAGACCGGGCGGAGCGTGTCGCGCAGGGTCTGAAGGTCTCCACCGATCCAGGGAAAACGCTGCTGATAAGGAACAACCCCCAGCTGCTGCAACAGCTGGGGGTTGTCTGGAGGATTCGCGTGTGATGCCTTCAAAAGCCGAATGGGGTCGCGCTGATCACTTTTTGCCGACACCGAGCTCTTTGAGCTCGCCCAGCAAGTCGCCCAGCACCTTCTTGGCATCACCAAACACCATGGAGGTGTTAGCCAAGTCGAACAAGTCGTTCTTGATGCCGGAGTAGCCGGCGCTCATGCCCCGCTTGACCACAAACACAGTGCGGGCCTGCTGCACATCGAGCACTGGCATCCCGTAAAGCGGCGAGCTGGGATCGTTCTTCGCCTGGGGATTGACCACATCGTTGGCGCCGAGCACCAACACCACATCGGTGGCAGGGAACTCGGGGTTGATCACATCCATCTCCTTGAGCTGCTCATAGGGCACATCGGCCTCAGCGAGCAGCACATTCATGTGACCCGGCATGCGACCAGCCACCGGGTGAATGGCGTAATCCACCTGAATACCGGCAGCCTCCAGCGAGCGCGTGACCTCGCGCAGGGTGTGCTGGGCCTGAGCCACGGCAAGGCCATAACCGGGGACGATCACCACCCGCTCAGCAGCCTCCAGGGTGAGGGCACATTCCTCCACACTGCAACTGGTGATGTTGGTGTATTCACCACCACCGCCTCCAGAAGCAGCACTGGCGCCCAGAGCACCGCCAAAGAGCACCGACACCAGCGAACGGTTCATTCCATTGCACATCACCTGGGTGAGGATCAGACCGGCGGCGCCGACCATCGCACCCGCCACGATCAGCAACTGGCTCCCCACCACGAAACCGGCAGCGGCAGCCGCCACACCGGAATAGCTGTTCAACAGCGAAATCACCACGGGCATGTCTGCGCCGCCGATGGGCAGGGTGACGCCGATGCCGAGCAAACCGGAGGCCACCACCAGCAGCCACAGCCCCTGGGTGCCATTTCCATCTGTAATCAACTTGATGGCGGCAACGAGAGAAGCCACAGCAAGAGCGATGTTGACCACGTGACGGGCCTTGCTCTGCATCCAGGCGGGCGTTGACAGCCAGCCCTGGAGCTTGGCCATGGCCACGATCGATCCCGTGAAGGTGATGGCACCCACAAACACGGAAATCACAATGGACACCACGGCGACCAGTCCCGCGGCCTCGAGTTGGAGCGGGAAGAAGGCTGCGGCAAGCGCCACAAGCAGCGATGACATGCCACCACAGCCGTTGAACAGCGCCACCGTTTCCGGCATGGAGGTCATCGGAACCCGCTGAGCCGTGATGGCACCGAGAACGCCGCCGATCACCGTGCCGATGATGATCCACGTCCAGGCCGCAGCCGAAATGCCTGATGTACCCAGATAGTTGATCAGAAGGCCCAGAACAGCCAAGGCCATCGCCACAGCGGCCAGCTGGTTGGCACTGCGGGCAGAGCGCACTTTCGACAAGCCCTTGATGCCCAGGGCGAGCAGCAGTACGGCAACGAGTTCAATGGCGTACTTGAGAAAATCCATCAGCGGTTCTCCTTGCGGGCGGGCTTACGGCTGAACATGGCCAGCATGCGATCGGTGACCAGGAACCCCCCGATCACGTTGAAGAGGGCAAAACCCAGGGAAACGGCTCCGAGAATCAGCAGCACCAGGTTGTCCCCGGAGCGGATGATCGCCGTAAGCGCGGCAAGCACGGTGATGCCTGAAATGGCATTGGCCCCGCTCATCAGCGGAGTGTGCAGGGTGGGGGGGACCTTGCCGATCAGTTCCAGTCCCAGAAGGCTGCCCAGCAGCAGCACCCAGAGGAACTCCACAAAGCTTGTTTCCATCAGTTGGCTCCTGGGGTGAGAACGTCGCTGCGGCGAATGTTGCCGTCCTGACTGATCAGGCAACCGGCAATGAGCTCATCCTCGAGGTCGAGGGTCAGCTGGCTGTCTTGAAGCATGGGCTGCAGCAGCGCCAGCAGGTTTTTGGAGTAAAGGAAGCTGGCGTGGTTCGGAACGGAGCAGGGGAGGTCATTCGCACCGATCAACTTCACACCGTTGCGATCAACGGTTTGAGAGGGAACGGTGTCTGCGCAGTTGCCTCCCTGCGCGACGGCCAGATCCACCACCACCGCCCCGGGGCGCATGCGATCGAGCATGTCTTCACTGATTAAACGCGGTGCACGCCGACCTGGCACCTGTGCGGTGCAGATGGCCACGTCGGCCTCGGCGAGCTGATCGGACAGCTGCTGACGCTGGGCCGCAAGAAAGGCATCGGAGGCCTGTTTCGCGTAACCACCCGACTCGGCGGGTTTGTCCTCCATCTCGGGAGGATCGATGAAGCGGGCACCGAGGGATTCCACCTGCTCCTTGACCGCCGGCCGGATATCGCTGACGTAGACCACGGCACCCAGCCGGCGTGCAGTCGCCACGGCCTGAAGACCGGCCACCCCTGCACCGAGCACCACGACCCGTGCAGGCTGGACGGTGCCCGCCGCAGTCATCAGCATCGGGAAGTAGCGATCCAGCGCCGCTGAAGCCAACAGAACAGACTTGTAACCGGCGATGTTGGCCTGTGAAGACAACGCATCAGCGGACTGGGCACGGCTGATCCGAGGCAACAGCTCAAGGGCCATGGCCGAGAGGCCGCAACGCTTCAACGCTGCATCGAGCTCGACATTGGCGTAAGGAGCGAGCAGACCCACCACCAGCGCGCCTCGGCGCAATCGGCCGAGGTGGGCAGGAGAGGGCGACTGGACGCACAGAAGCACGTCGGCCTCTTCCCAGGCCTGACTGTCTCCTGGAGTCACCAGGTGCGCACCGGCCTCGGAATAGGCCTCATCGAGAAAACCGGACGTTCGTCCGGCTCCACGTTCGAGCACCACCCGACAACCGAGAGCGATGAACTTCTTGACTGTTTCCGGTGAGGCCGCAACGCGGGTTTCCCCCGCCGCTGTCTCCACCGGGATCAAAAGTATGGGCAAGATCGTGATGCCGCCGACCAAATCGAGGTTAGGCCGTCGCCGGATTCCGCCTAGATCTTTTCTGAAGAAGCAGATAAGCGAGGGCTGTTGATGGCTATGGAAAGGATCCTGTTTGCAACACCATGGGACTCACAGCGATCGAATGCCCGGACGGCGTCTGTCACAGCCATCACGGCGGCCACGCCGTTGAGCGCAATGCCATGGAAAAGCTGCTGGCAGACCATGGCCGCGAATGGTGCGAACGGCTGGCCGAGCGCATCTACGAGATGTCTGTGGACACTTTCTCCCAGACCGTGATGCCCAGCCTCCATGCGGCCGGTTGGCAACGACGCCACCTGGACTGGGAGTTCAAGCTGAGTGAGCAGGATTCAGAACCTGACCGCACCCTTGTCGACGGCATCATCAACGCCACGGAAAGCTTTCTGCGCAGCAGTGAGGTTCACCGCCTGTTCATCCAGGAGCTGGTTCAGGGCACATTTGATGAAGCCTCGGACGACCACCTGCGCAGCCAGGCTGTGCGCCAGCTGATCGACGAAGAAATTCTTGGACTGCTGAAATCACAACGAGAGCAACTCTTACAGCGAATTAGCAGCCGTTTGGTGGAGCCTGCAGGAGGACGGATGGACCGGGCCCAACAGGCCGCTGAAGATGGACTTGTGGAAGTGGAGCGGTTGCTCTGCAACCACACCGAATCGCTCTGAGTCCAGACGCATCGCACGAACGAGCAGGACCTGAGCCCTCAGAACAAAGGCATCAGTTCCTGCTCAACCGAGTGCGCCATGGGCCGGCGGCCCTGGTGATGCAGCAGACGGGCGCGAAGGATGAGCGGATCCAGATCACAATCAAGGGGCCAACACCGCTCGAGGGAGCGCCTGGATTCCGGACCGGTCATGGGCGGATAGCGACGTCGGGCCATAGAAAAAAGGGCGAAAACCCGAGGGCTGATGGTCGGAAGGTAAGGGTGGCGAAAGCGATTGGAATGGTTAGAAAGACCTATCTTTCAGATCCGCTATCACAACGCCGTCCTTTGCTCTCGGTGGACCTGCACCAGGCCACGCGATCCGGCCCCGTCAGTGGCAGCAGCAACTGATCCAGCTGCTGCGCCGACGACTGGATCCGGTTGCTTCGGGCACACGAGATGTGCTGATCCATGCGGGGCCTGGGGCCGGTAAAACCCTCGGCGCCCTACTCGCCTTCCAGGCGATGAAGCAAGAAGAGCGTCTCAGTCGTGTGCTCGTGTTCTGCCACCGCACCTCGATTCTCGAACAGTGGCAACGAGCGGCCGAGCGCCTGGGACTGCAACTACAAGCCTGGAACGGTCCCGGAAGTGCCCCGTTCGAAGCCGACGGTTGGATGGTGAGTTATCAGGGGGCAGGCCGACAAACCGAGGCACTCAAGGCCGAGCTCGCCCTATGGAGCAATGGCGAGCATCTGGCGATCGCAGACGAAGCCCACCATCTCGGCGTGGAGCCGGAAGAGCCCGAAGGACCGGTGTGGGGCCGGACGTTTTTAGACCTGAGTCAGAGCGCCAGGCTGCGGCTCGGGCTGACTGGAACGCCCTTCCGCGCCGACAACTTGGCGTTCTGTGCCGCCCGGAGAGTGCAGGTGGAGCAGGACGGTGAGCGGATGGAGCAGATCCAGCCAGATCTCAGTGTGGAGCCGCGGGAACTGATCGCCGCCGGTGACGTGAGACCGCTGGAATTTCGATTCCAGGATGGGTGGGTGGAACACAGCCAGGACGGTCAGCCTGACCGGGAGGTGTCGCCGTTGTCGTCTGAGCAGCGGGAGAGCTGGCGGGCACGCAACCTGCGCAGGGCCATCCGCCTGGCGGACAGCAGCAGCATCGCGCTGCAACTGTTGCTTCGCGCCCGAAGCCAACTGGAGCGAGTGCGCCAGCACCATCCCCGTGCGGCAGGCCTGGTGATCGCTCGGGACATCGACCACGCCCGAACCATCTCCTCCCTTCTCAAGGAGCAAGGCGACCGGGTGGACCTGGTTCATTCCCAGGACCCGGGAGCTTCGGATCGACTGAACCGCTTTGAACGGGGGGATGCCGACTGGCTTGTGAGCATCGATATGTGCGCCGAAGGATTCGATGCCCCCCGGCTGCGGGTGGTGGCCTATCTGACAACGGTTGCCACCCGAAGCCGTTTCATCCAGGGCATTACCCGGGCCGTACGCCTCTGCGGTGAGAGGGCCAATCTTGAAGCCATTCCCCGCGATCCCTCATTTGTGTTCGCACCGGCCGACCCCCTGTTGATGCAATACGCGCGCAACTGGTCGCTTTCTGAGCCTTATCGCATTGCGGCTCCTGCCAGATCAGAAACGCCAGAGGAGTTCGCGACGGGAGGATCATGGCGAGGGCCGAGCCTGCCCCTGGAAGCCGTCGGTGACGGTGCCGGTGCGGTGATCCGTATGCGAACCCCGGAATTACCGGATTTTTTGCAGCGCTGAAAACATCTTCTTGAAAGAAAAAATGCGACGGTCTGCTAAATCAGGCCTGATGGAACGCCATCAGCATTCAGCCTGGGCACCATCTGGGAGAAAGTCATGGACGCAGCTCTTGAACGTCGCGTCAGCGTTGCGACCTGCTGGGCAACAACCCGGATTGCAGTACTGGACAGTGCTGAGCGCTACGAAGACAGTTATGCCTTGACCCAGGAATTCCGGGAATGGATCCTCTGCATCGGAGAGCATCCGGAGATGCTCGAGGACTCCGTGATGTGCCTTAAACAATCGCTTGGCAAACGTCAACACTTGCGCGTGGACACCCCCTCAGAAGACACCCTTGAAATCTAAAGAAACTATTAATTAGACGAATTCCGAGTGAGTCGATTCGACAAAAACCAGGCCTTATCGCCGAAGGAACAGCTCATCAACGCCACCCGACCGCCTACACTTAACTCATAGTCATTCCGCATTAGACATGGCGGTCGAAAACCTGGTGATCGTGGGGTCTGGCCCTGCTGGATACACCGCAGCGATTTATGCCGCCCGCGCCAACCTCAATCCGCTTCTGATCACGGGGTTTCAGCGCGGAGGAATCCCGGGTGGTCAGTTGATGACCACCACCCATGTGGAAAATTTCCCTGGTTTTCCTGATGGCGTGCTGGGTCCTGACCTGATGGACCTGATGAAGGCGCAGGCGGAACGCTGGGGAACGCGCCTGCTAGAGGCTGATGCAGACAGCATCGACCTGAGCCAGAGGCCTTACAGAATTGAAGCCGACGGCAACACCATCGAAACCCAGGCACTGATCATCGCCACAGGTGCAAGTGCCAATCGCCTGAGCCTCCCGAACGAAGAAAGATTCTGGAGCCATGGAATCAGCGCTTGCGCCATCTGCGATGGCGCGACGCCCCAGTTCCGCAATGAGGAGTTGGCCGTGGTGGGCGGCGGTGATTCCGCCTGCGAGGAGGCTGTGTACCTCACTAAATACGGAAGCCATGTGCACCTACTAGTGCGCTCAGACCGCTTGCGTGCCAGTGCCGCCATGGCTGACCGAGTGCAGGCCAATCCGCAGATCACCGTGCACTGGAACACTCAGGTGGCCGACGCTGAAGGAGAGGCATGGCTGAGTGGGTTGCGGCTGCAACGCCGAGATAGCGGCCTGGAAGAGCACCTGCCGGTCAAGGGCATGTTTTATGCCATCGGCCACACGCCGAACACAGAACTGGTGCGCGATCAGCTCAACTGCGATGGCACGGGTTACCTGATCACCCAGCCTGGTCGTCCTGAAACGTCAAAAGAAGGAGTGTTTGCGGCCGGAGATGTCGCGGATGCGGAATGGCGGCAAGGGATTACCGCCGCAGGAAGCGGCTGCCAAGCAGCCCTCGCCGCTGAGCGATGGCTCAGTCACAACGATCTGGCTCAACTCGTGAAGCGCGATCAGGCCGAGCCCGCCAAGGCGGACACACCCAAAGCCACGGCGGAAACCACGGAATCCAGCTACGACCCGGACGCTCTTTGGCAGAAAGGCAGTTACGCCCTCAGGAAGCTCTACCACGACAGCCGGCGTCCGCTCCTGGTTGTTTACACATCCCCCAGTTGCGGCCCATGCCACGTGCTCAAGCCCCAGCTCAAGCGAGTGCTCGATGAGCTCGGAGGAAGCGCTCAGGGGATCGAAATCGATATCGAAACCGACCAGGCCATTGCTGAACAGGCTGGCGTCAATGGCACACCCACCGTGCAGCTGTTTTACGACAAGCAGCTCAAACAGCAATGGCGGGGCGTGAAGCAGCGCAGTGAATTCATGGCCTCGATCCGCTCATTGCTGCAGGAGAGTTGATCCTCAACGGCGGCGTGGTCCCCCGGGGCGGTTGCCACCGGGACGACCACCTGGTGCTCCGGCATTGCGTTCCCTGTAGGTGATGCGTCCCCTGGTGAGGTCATAGGGACTGATCTCCACCAGCACCTTGTCACCAGCGAGGAGTTTGATCCTGAACTTGGTGAGCTTGCCCGCCGCACGGCAAAGGCATTGATGACCTGCGGGCTGCTCGAGGGTGACCAGGTAGAACCCGTTGCCCTGCTCTTTTTCAATCACACCCGAGGTTTCAATCATGCGCCGGAATAAGCCTGAATCAAGAGTGGTTCAATTTTAGAAGGCCATCGGCGCTCCCCTCAGTCGCAGCCGCTGAGCACCGTCCCTAGGGTCGACTTCCTCGAATCAAGGAGCATGATTTTGCCCCCGTTGTCCATGGACCTGGGCCTGCTGATGATTTCGATCGGAGCTGTGAATCTGTGGCGGTCACGGCAGAAACCCACTTAATCTTCGAGAACTGCATCCATCCATGTCCGAGTGAGCCCTCGTTGCTTTCGCATCACTGGTGCAGTCCGATTCTCAAGTGAGAGAGCAGGTCAGACAAGCCCAAAGCCCTCAACATGTGGTGGATCTCGCCAAGAAGCAGAGTCACGAGTTCACTCAGGCAGCGATGATGAAAATGCAGGCTGAAAAGATGCAGCACTTGCATGACGACCATCTGAACAAAGCGACGAGCTGGGGCGAAGCCCTGCTGCTCTGCTTCGGAGGTCAGTTCTGACCCTGCTGCTGCATAAGCCGTTCGGGGTACTCAGTCAATTCACCCGAGAGCCCGGCAGCCGCTGGGGGTGCCTGGCCGACTGGGTTGATGTGCCGAATGTGTATGCAGCCGGCCGACTGGATGCCGACAGCGAGGGGCTTTTGATCCTCACTGAGAACGGTCGCCTGCAGCAACGGCTCACCGACCCCCGCTTCGGCCACTGGCGAACTTATTGGGTGCAAGTCGAGGGTTTGGTTGAAGACTCCCAACTCACTGCCCTGGAACAAGGGGTGGTGATCAAAGGGCAGAGCACCCGTCCAGCCCAGGCGACATTCCTCGACGCCAGCCATTGGCGTGATCTACCGGAGCGGACACCCCCCATCCGTGTACGCCGCTCCATCCCCACCTCCTGGCTCAGCATCAGCCTGCGCGAAGGCCGCAACCGCCAGATCAGGAGAATGACAGCGGCTGTTGGTCTGCCGACCCTGCGTTTGATTCGCCGCAGCATCGATTTGATGGATAGTGAACCTCCTCTCAGCCTTGAGGGATTGGCCCCAGGGCAATGGAGACCAGTCAAGCCTGCAGAACAGGAGCGGCTCAAAGCCTTACTCAGGAACCAGGGAGCACGCCGGTGAGGGTGACCGCCCGGAACTCAATCCCCTCCACAACCCTCCAGGGCGTGTCGGAACGGTCGGCATAGCCCACCTGCTCAAAACCAAGGGCACGGAAGTCGGCCAGGAAGGCATCCTCAAGCCAGGCCCCGCTGATGCAACCACTCCAGAGGTCAGGATCCTGCTGAAGACTCATCGGCACAGGCCGATCGCACACGATGTCGCTGATGGCCACGCGCCCACCCGGACGCAACACCCGGCGGATGTTGGCCAGAAGTACAGCACGGGCCGAGGGGTTCACCAGGTTGAGCACACAGTTGCTCAACACCACATCAACACTGGCGGATTCAATCAAAGGGGAGCCTGATCCCGTCGAAGCATCCAGGGCTTCGATCGCGCCTTTCAAAAAGCGCACATTTGCGAAGCCGATGCGGTTGGCGACCACCGGCGCTGCCGCGCAGGACAGAGCCAGCATGTCGTCGTTGCGATCCACGCCGATCACCGATCCACGCTGTCCCACCACCTGAGAACAAATAAAGGCATTTTTGCCGCTGCCGCTTCCGAGATCGAGGACATCGTCGCCGGCCTGCACCCATCGGGTGGGATCACCGCATCCGTAATCGCGCTCCACAACATCAGCAGGGATCACCTTCAACAGCGACGCATTAAATGCGACAGGGGTGCACAGGCAGGCTTCCTGTTGATGGGCCGCTGCGCCGTATCGGGATTCAACGGCCTGGGTCTGGTCTAAAGCCGGTCCACAACATTGTTCTGCCATCACCCCAAGGCCTCCTGAAGCTCTCGTGCGGTCATCCATTGACCGTAGTAATAATTGGCGCTGGCCCGGCGGTCACTGTCATCAAGGCCATCGAAGGCATCAAATCCCAAGGTGCGCCAAAGCTCATGTCCGCACGTACGGGTGAGCTCGGTTTCGGCCTCACGGCAGAGGTTGTCGAGACGTCGCTGCAGATTCTTGACTTGAGCAACCGACATAAAACAAATCAGGCGGGACCCGACACTAACGAAAACCAGTACAAATCAACCACTCACAAGTAGGTATAGGTCTTCAGAACGGAAGCTTCTTCTTGGCGTCCTTGTCGAGATCCGCCTCCATGGCACGAAGGCGCTTAAGGATCGTGTCGTAGTACTCCCGGATGTACTCCTCAAGGCCGGTCACCTCCGACGCATCGATACCGAAGTGGCTGTAGCTGGACTCCATCGGTGCGTCGAGGGCACCACCGCCACCGGTGACTTCAGCGAAGGCCAAACGCTCCGCCACATTCACGGCAGGCTCGAAAAAGGAGCAAGCACCTTCCATTAACCGCATCAGAACGGGGGGAACTCGGAACACGCGAGCTGACTTCCCGGAGGCGAGCTCACAGAGCTGAACCACCTCGCCTGTATTCCAGGCTTTCGGGCCGACGACAGGGAAACTGCCGCGCACCGTCTCCGCGTGATCCAGAGCAGCCACCGCGAAGCGGGCCATGTCCTGGGTGTTCATGTAGGCAATCGGCGTGGGACTGCCGCTCACCCAGACGGTCTGGCTCTCCAACACCGGGATGGCGAACTGACTGATCACCCCCTGCATGAAAGCGGCACCCTGGAGGATGGTGTAGTCGAGATCTGACTCCTTGAGCAGCTTCTCGGTGCAGTATTTGATGTCCATCAGCGGCACATCACGATGCTTCTCTGCACCCAGCAATGAGAGGAACACAAACCGCTTCACCCCCGCGCGTTCGCAGGCTCTGAGCAAGTTGAGTTTGCCGTCCCAGTCGGTGACATAAACGCTCTGGGGATCGTTAGGGCGGCTGGTGGCCGCATCGATCACGGCATCCACCCCATCGAGGGCGTAATCGAGGCTGGCTGGCTCGAGCAGATCCCCGCGGGTCAGCTCACACCCCCACTCCTGCAGAAAAGGAGCTTTGCGCGGAGAACGCACCATGCAGCGCACTTCGTGCCCTTGATCCAAGGCACGACGGGCAATCTGCCTGCCCAGGGTTCCCGTTCCACCAACCACCAGAACCTGCATGGGGCTCGCTCTTCCAAGGCAGGAGCCTAAGGGGCGTTCAACCTTCTTTGAGGGTCAATCCTTCTGAAGCTTCAAGAGAAGGGCACCTCCGGCCAGACCCACAGGAATCAGCACCCAGAACACCACTGCAATGCCGAAAATCTCCGAAGCCATGGGGATGTGTTCACGATCAGCACCTATTAAAAGCTGCCCTCAGGCCAGATCGGCACACCGTTGTAACAACACCTTCCATGGCGCATCCGTGCGCAGCTGCCCAGCCATCACGCCACTGACACCAGCCTGATAACCGACATCCTGCAATGACTGCACAAGCCTGTGCAGAGAAGGGGGGCCGGCGAGCCCCAAACGGTGCGCCAGTTCATCGGTGGACCAGCAACACACCGGCAGCCCCGGATCCCCCTGCAAGCGTTCGAGAAGCCGCCGGCTGGGGGCCGTCAGAGTCTGCGGCATGGCTTCGCTCAGGGTGAGCAGCTCCTGCAACAGCGCCGGGGACTGCAATGGACCCAGCCAGAGCGGCCCCGACACGGCCCATCGCCCAGTGTCAGGCAGGCAGGCACAGGCGCGTAAGCCGCTGAGCTTCAGCACAGGCTGAACGGTTTGATCGCCACAGTGTTCACAACGGGCAAGGAGGCCCAGGTTGCCTTCTTCATTAGAGGCAACACGCCTATGCAGGCGAACGGCCAGCCGGAAGGTTCGGCCATCACTGAAGCAAGCCAGCGGTTCAAGCCCTCGCCCCAACATCCAGGCCTCCCGCGCCAAAGCCGCGAGCTGCAGCCGCAAGGCCAACTCCCAGCTGGATGGATGGGCGCGTGCCGCCGCCGCAAACCGCCGCACCGCAGCCAAGCGGTCATGGCCTGTCGGCGAGCGACCATCGGTGCTGGCCAGGATCAACACCCCTCCGAAACGCAGCACCGAAAGCACCGACTGCAGAAGCCCGTTCGGGCAACCAAAAGCATCCAGATCGATCAGATCGAAGCGGCGCTGATCGAGATAAGCCTGCCGCAGCAAACGTTCTGCAGGCTGCTGGGTGAGCATGAGGTCAACGCCGGCATGGCCAGACAGAGGCTTGAGATTCGCCTGGAGGTGGTCCATCCGCTCGGGATCGGCATCATTCAGCCAGAGCTCGAGGGGGTGCGGCGTCTGGGGCGCGCTTTCCAGCCCCCAGCGCAGGCCACGGATGCCGCAACCAGCCATCAGGTCCAGCCAGTGCTGAGGGCCCTTGGCCCTGGAGGCCTGATAGGCGGCCAGCAGCACAGACAGGTCCCTGGATGGACGGGACTCCGCCCGGAAGAAGCCTGATCCCGTCTGCAAACAGGCAGCGCCTTCGCGATAGTGAGAATCCTGGAAGTCCAGTCGCGTGTCTGCATCCACATTCCAGCCTGCCTCCACCGGTGCTGACTGGGGCGATGCGGCCACCTGGACATGGAAAGGATTCCAATGTCACTGGCGCGTCCTCGGCGCCAGAAGCGCCCCCGCCGTTGTCCTGCTGCATGGCTTTGGCGCTAGCAGCAGCCACTGGCGCCACAACGCCGGTCCACTCGCAGACGCTGGGTACCGCGTTTATGGCTTGGATCTGATCGGCTTCGGCCGCTCCGATCAGCCCGGCTTACAGCGCCGGATGGCCCTCGACAACCGCCTATGGGGACGGCAACTGACCGCCTTTCTCGAACAGGTGGTGCAGTCGCCAGCGGTGCTGGTGGGCAACTCTCTGGGCGGTCTAACCGCTCTCACCACCGCAGTGCTGGCCCCGCGACTGGTGGCTGCGGTGGTCGCCGCCCCACTGCCGGACCCAGCCCTGCTCAACCCGGTTGCCATGCGGCAGAAGCGAGAAGCGAGGCGACTCAAGCGCGCCATCGTGACGGTGCTGTGCAGGTTGCTGCCACTGGAGCTGTTGGTGCCACTGATCAGTCGCACGCCACTGCTCAAGGCAGGACTGCAGGGGGCGTATCACCGGCCGATCGGCATGGACAGGGAACTGCAGCGCCTGATCGCTTTGCCGGCGCGACGCCTCACGGCACCCAGAGCACTGCGGGCGATGAGCGTCGGCATGGCCCTTCGTCCGAAAGGTGCCACGGCACCGGCTCTGCTGCAGCAGCTGCGCCAGAGCCCGCAGCCCCCACCGATGCTGTTGCTCTGGGGGCGTGAAGACCGCTTTGTGCCATTGCCCATTGGTGAGCGTGTGCAGAACGAACACCCCTGGATCGAGCTCAAGGTGGTGGAGAACAGCGGCCACTGCCCCCATGACGAAACCCCCGAACTGTTTCATCAGGAGCTGCTGCACTGGCTGGACCGTAATTTGGGATACGAACACGCATCTGGGATCGAGCAACAGGCATGAAGCACACCCTGTCGGTTCTGGTGGAAGACGAATCCGGTGCCCTCAGCCGCATTGCCGGTTTGTTCGCCCGCAGGGGCTTCAATATCGACAGCCTGGCCGTGGGACCCGCGGAAGCAGACGGACGTTCGCGGCTGACGATGGTGGTGGAGGGTGATCAGCAGACCCTCCAGCAGATGACCAAACAGCTGGACAAGCTGGTGAATGTTCTGCAAGTGCTTGATCTGTCCCAGCGACCAGCGGTGGAACGGGAGCTGATGCTGATGAAGGTGACAGCGCCGGCCAGCCAACGCAGTGCCATCCTTGAGCTGGTGCAGGTCTTCCGGGCCAAGGTGGTGGACGTGGCGGACGACGCGCTCACCCTGGAGGTTGTTGGCGATCCAGGGAAACTGGTTGCCCTGGAGCGATTGATGGGTCCCTACGGCATTCAGGAAATCGCTCGCACCGGCAAGGTCGCCTTGGAGCGAGCCTCGGGGGTGAACACTGAACTGCTGAAAGCGTCGATCTCAGGAGGGCGAGTTCCCGCCTGAGAGGCACTGGATGCTGGTCAAAGACCAGGTGTTAGCAGGGTGGCTTTGATGATCGTGTCATCTTGACGAATGGCATCCACCACCTCCATGCCATCGGTGACCCGGCCAAAGACGGCGTAACGACCATCCAGCTCAGGCAAGGGTTTCAAGGCGATATAGAACTGAGCACTGGCCGAATCTGGAGACTGGGATCGGGCCATGGCCAGGGCACCGCGGTCATGACTGAGCTTCAGCTGCAGCAGTTCACTGGGGTTGCTCACCACCCGCCCATAGCGAGGTTGATCCTCCCCCTCAAACGCCACTTCCAGGGGAATGAATCGGGCCTGCCCGCTCTCAGGATCGATAAAGCTGCCGGTGCCGTACTGAGCCTTTGGCGTTTGGGGATTGCTCGAGGCAGGATCGCCGCCTTGAACCACGAACGGAACAGGATCCCTGACGACCCGATGGAACACGGTGCCGTTGTAAATGCCGCGTTTGACAAGATCAGCGAAATTACCGGCGGTGACTGGCGCCGCATCGCCATCCAGCTCAAACGTGATCGTGCCGCGGCTGGTCTCCATCGCAACGCTGGCCTTGCCCTGAAGACAGGGACTTGAAGCCTGCACACAGCCATCTGGAACGGAGGCGGTGGTGGTGGCACAACTCACCAATAGAGGAACGCAGAGCGCCAGGGTGATCAGAGCGCGCAATGAACGGTGGAACATGGTGAGATCAGAGTCCCTCGAGATTCACGCCCAGAAACCGGGCGAGTTCGGCTCCATCCTGCTCCAACTGGGCGAGGGGAAGGGGTTCACCCACGCGGGTGAGGGGCATGTCACGCCGGCCCTGAACGCGTAATGAAACGCGCCTGCGCGTGTTGAAACCATCGCGCACTTCCACCTTCACAGCCTGAACATCCTTCAGCGGAATTTCCACACTGATCGGCTTGCGAAACCCGCGACGGGAGATGGTGATCACTCCGGCCTGCTTATCGAAGCGATTGGAACCTGAGCCCACATCAATGGCAATCACGGCCCACAGATAGGTCGCTAGAAGAGCAGCAGCAATGCTGTAAAGCCCCATCACCAATCCCTGAGGGACGAACACCAATCCAGCCGGATGCCCAAGGGGCAGCAGGTCCCTGCCGAGATAGCTGGACAGGGAAGCGAACAGAAAGCCAACGCCGCCGATGGTGACCATCACGGCGACCAAAACGTTGGACAGACGGCGCGAGCCCAGCACCGGCTGTTCGAGCAGTTCAGCGGCCATCGAAGCCTGGAAACAGTGCTTATTGTGAACGGTCGGGCCTCAGTGTTGACGAGACGCCCTAGCACTGCCACGAAAGGCCCTGAAAAATCGAAAGAAAGCCCGAAGAAACGCTCCGATACAACGGATTTCAGCTGCAAGCAATCATCCCCGCAGAGCCCGTTGAGATTGTTAAGGTCGCCAGGTATCCCACAGCCTGCGGTTAACCGCACCGTTCTCCTCTCATGACGATCGCTGTAGGACGCGCGCCTCAGCGGGGATGGTTCGACGTCCTCGATGACTGGCTCAAGCGCGACCGCTTCGTTTTTGTCGGCTGGTCCGGCATTCTTCTCTTTCCCACGGCCTACCTGGCCATCGGTGGCTGGCTCACAGGCACCACTTTTGTTACCTCCTGGTACACCCACGGCATTGCCTCCTCGTACCTGGAAGGTTGCAACTTCCTGACCGCTGCTGTCTCCACCCCCGCTGATGCGATGGGACACAGCCTGCTGCTGCTCTGGGGCCCTGAAGCCCAAGGCGACTTCGTTCGCTGGTGTCAGCTCGGCGGTCTCTGGGCCTTCGTGGCTCTGCACGGTGCCTTCGCTCTGATCGGCTTCATGCTGCGTCAGTTCGAGATTGCTCGTCTCGTCGGCATCCGTCCTTACAACGCCATCGCCTTCTCCGGCCCGATTGCGGTGTTCGTCAGTGTTTTCCTGATGTACCCCCTCGGTCAGAGCAGCTGGTTCTTTGCGCCCTCCTTCGGTGTGGCCGCAATCTTCCGCTTCCTCCTCTTCCTCCAGGGCTTCCACAACTGGACCCTGAATCCCTTCCACATGATGGGCGTAGCCGGCATCCTCGGCGGCGCACTGCTTTGCGCCATTCACGGCGCCACCGTGGAAAACACCCTGTTTGAGGACGGTGAGCAGGCCAACACCTTCAAGGCGTTCGAGCCCACCCAGGAAGAAGAGACCTATTCGATGGTCACCGCCAACCGCTTCTGGAGCCAGATCTTCGGAATCGCTTTCTCCAACAAGCGCTGGCTGCACTTCTTCATGCTGTTTGTGCCTGTGATGGGCCTGTGGACCAGCTCCATCGGCATCATCGGCCTAGCCCTCAACCTGCGTGCCTACGACTTCGTGTCGCAGGAGATCCGCGCTGCAGAAGATCCCGAATTCGAGACCTTCTACACCAAGAACATCCTTCTCAATGAAGGTCTGCGTGCCTGGATGGCACCGGCTGACCAGCCGCACGAAAACTTCGTCTTCCCTGAAGAGGTTCTGCCCCGTGGAAACGCCCTTTAATTCCGGTCTTATCGCCACTGGCGGTAAAGACCTCGACTCCACCGGCTACGCCTGGTGGTCTGGAAACGCCCGTCTCATCAACCTGTCCGGCCGTCTGCTGGGTGCCCACGTGGCCCACGCTGGTCTGATGGTGTTCTGGGCCGGCGCCATGATGCTGTTCGAGGTGAGCCACTTCACCTTTGATAAGCCCATGTATGAACAGGGTCTGATCCTGTTCCCCCACGTCGCAACCCTTGGTTACGGCGTTGGTCCTGGTGGTGAGGTCACCGATCTCTACCCCTTCTTCGTGGTGGGTGTGCTGCACCTGATCAGCTCCGCCGTGCTCGGCCTCGGCGGTCTTTATCACGCCCTGCGTGGCCCCGAGATCCTCGAGAACTACTCCTCGTTCTTCTCACAGGACTGGCGTGACAAGAACCAGATGACCAACATCATTGGTTATCACTTGATCCTTCTGGGTGTCGGTTGCCTGCTGCTGGTCTTCAAGGCCATGTTCTTCGGCGGCGTTTACGACACCTGGGCTCCGGGCGGTGGTGATGTACGTCTGATCACCAACCCAACGCTTGATCCCGGTGTGATCTTCGGTTATCTGTTCCGCGCCCCCTTCGGTGGCGAGGGCTGGATCATCGGTGTGAACTCCATGGAGGACATCATCGGTGGCCACATCTGGTTGGGTCTGACCCTGATCTTCGGTGGCATCTGGCACGTGATCACCAAGCCTTTCGGCTGGGTGCGTCGCGCCTTCATCTGGAACGGTGAGGCCTACCTGAGCTACAGCCTTGGAGCTCTGAGCTTCATGAGCTTCATTGCCTCGGCTTACATCTGGTTCAACAACACCGCTTACCCCTCCGAGTTCTACGGCCCCACCAACGCTGAGTCCTCCCAGGCCCAGAGCTTCACCTTCCTCGTGCGTGACCAACGCCTGGGCGCCAATATCGGTTCGGCCATGGGCCCCACCGGTCTTGGTAAGTACCTGATGCGCTCCCCAACCGGTGAGATCATCTTCGGTGGTGAAACCATGCGTTTCTGGGACTTCCGTGGTCCTTGGCTGGAGCCCCTGCGTGGCCCCAATGGCCTGAGCCTCGACAAGCTGCAGAACGACATCCAGCCTTGGCAGGTGCGTCGTGCCGCTGAGTACATGACTCACGCTCCCAATGCTTCCCTCAACTCTGTGGGTGGCATCATCACCGAGCCCAACTCGGTGAACTTCGTGAACATCCGCCAATGGCTGGCTGCCACGCAGTTCATCCTCGCCTTCTTCTTCTTGATCGGTCACCTCTGGCATGCGGGCCGCGCCCGCGCTGCCGCTGCTGGCTTCGAAAAAGGTATTGACCGTCAGGCCGAGCCCACACTGGCTATGCCCGACCTCGACTGATCCACGGATTGATCCCCAACGATCGTCAACCCACCCTCGCCGCAAGGCGGGGGTTTTTTTATTGCACCGATCGGGCCAGGATCCCGGGGGCTGAGCAAGGGTGCGTCAGCGCAATGGAAAAAACTGTTGGGTCCTAACTCCGTTGATCTCGGCATCGGCTTCCGTGACGGACAGCAGCGGAAATGCGCGCTCGCGATCAGACAGCCGGGCCTCAAGACCCTGGTTGCCCTTGCCGTCGGAGACGATCTCCTGCCTGACTGGACGATCACTGAACGCCATCCCGGGGCCAAGACCAGCGATGCAGACATTCGCTCAAACGTTCCCCTTGACCACAGAGCTGGCTGGGGTCGTCAAGACGTTGAAGGCACGCCAAAGATCTTGACCTGGGCCAATTCGGACTTACCAACGGAAAGCGTCCATCCCTTTTTGGACGCCTTGAGCATGTCGACGTTGAATCCGGGCATGCCATACCCGGATAATTTGTTGGAGGCTGCTGCCAACGAAGGGTTCACAACGGTCAACAGCAACGCCAGTTAAGCCACCAGCGCTGCTTTGAACGATCGGCGAAAACAACGCAACATGGACGAGCGATCAGAAACTCATGTCCAGCAGGCCATACCCCTTGGGCGGCTGATCCCGCTGCACCGCCGGGTCTGGCAGGCGGAATCCCTCCGCTGAGCGACTCCAGTCGTCACTGGATTCAGTGAAATAAGCCTGTTCAGCATCCAGCACCATGGACTCATCAGCCTGATCCGTGGCGCTGATGGCGAGTGGCTCCATGGCGGAAGCACTCAGGGTGAGGGAGCCAGACAGGAGCAGCACGCCGAGTCCGGGGAGCAAAAAACGATGCATGGCCAAAGGTGTGAGGAGGGCCTGCTTTTGCTTTAGCTACGGCAAAAGAAAAATGGCAACGCAGCCCATTGACGGTCAAGATCCCTGCGGTAACCAACAACGCAACAGCGGCAAACTGAGGCCGATCACGTTGGAGTAACAGCCGTCGAGGCGCTCAATCACGCAGCCACCCCGCCCTTCCAACGCAAATCCTCCGGCGCATTGCAACGGTTCACCACTGCCCACGTAGGCGTCGATCTCCGCATCACTCAGATCAGCAAACAACACCCGCGTGGTCACGCATTGGCATTGGCTGGAAATCTCGCTCGCTTGCGACATCGCGATCAAACAGTGCCCGGTGTGCAAGTCGCCCCAATGGCCCCGCATCCTTTGCCACCGAGCTTTGGCTTCCTCGGCATCGGCGGGTTTGCCGAACACCTCGCCTTCAAAGGCCAGCACGGAATCACACCCCAACACGGCATGGATCGTTGGATCCGTCAGCTGGGCATGCACCGCTGCGGCCTTGGCCTCAGCCAACAGGCACACGAGGTGAGCTGGCTGGGGATGCTGGATGCCGTCTTCATCCACCCCACTCACCTGCACACGATGGGGGATGCAAGCCTGCTCCAGCAGACGACGGCGGGCCGGGGACGCGGAAGCCAGCAGAAGCATGGGGCCTCAGAGAACGCTGCAGACCCCGAGAATGACAGCGTCAGCAGCATGCGCGTGATCGCCCAGGACCCCAGCGAACTCACCCAGCACGCCCTGCGGCGAGCCCGGCAGGCCGTGCGCTGCCTGCCATTTCGGCGCAGCTTCTACCGGCTCCTGGAAGAGAGCGCCCAAAGCAGCAAGGAGCTGGCCAATCGCCCCGACTGGCGTGTGAACACCTCGCAGCGGCTGGGAGCAGGAGAAACCGAAACGTTGCTCATCTGGCTGATCCAGCTGGGCGTGCTGCGGCGTGAAGTGGATGGTCAGGGGCTCACCGAGCGGGTGAGAATCACGCCGCTGGGCAGGGATGTTCTGGCTGACTGGCCTGAGGTGATTCCTGCTGCCGACCCGCTGAGTCGGGTGATGCACTGGTGCCGGCGTCGCCGCCCGCGCTGGTGAGAGTCGCTCGATCCCCAGACGCGCTGCGATGCTTCGCTGCAGCACCCTCCTCGAGGCAGCCGTGAGCCAAGCGCGAACCCACACCCCGCTGATGGTGCTCGGCACCAGCAGTGGAGCAGGGAAATCGCTGATGACTGCAGCCCTATGCCGGGTGCTGAAACGGCGCGGAGAAACCCCACTTCCCTTCAAAGGGCAGAACATGAGCAACAACGCCTGGGTGGACCCAGGTGGCGGAGAAATGGCCTACTCCCAGGCACTGCAGGCCTGGGCCGCAGGAAGAGAACCCGAATGCGCCATGAATCCGGTGTTGCTCAAACCCCAGGGCGACAGCACAAGCGAGGTGATCCACCTGGGCCGTTCGGTGGGCACCTGCCGCGCCGAGCACTACTACCGCGACTGGTTCCGTCCGGGCTGGGCTGCCATCCGACAGGGATTACACACCCTGCAAGACCAGCGCCCCGAGGGGCGGCTGGTGCTCGAGGGAGCCGGCAGTCCCGTGGAAGTGAACCTTCAGGCGCGCGACCTCACGAACCTGCGCCTGGCTCAATACCTGCGGGCCCGTTGCCTCCTGGTGGCCGACATCGAACGCGGCGGGGTGTTCGCCCAGATCGTGGGGACCCTGGCTTTGCTCAGGCCCGTGGAGCGTCCCCTGATTGGCGGCTTACTGATCAACCGCTTCCGCGGTCGCCGTGAACTGTTCGATGAAGGTCGGCGCTGGCTCGAGCAACACTCCGGCATCCCCGTGCTGGGGGTGATGCCTTGGCTGGATGAACTGTTTCCACCGGAAGATTCCCTCGACCTGCTCGAGCGCCGCGGCCGTAAACGCGGTGCCGAGCTGGAGATCGCTGTGCTGAAGCTGCCATCGCTCAGCAATTTCTCCGACCTCGATCCCCTGGAAGCAGAGCCAACGGTGCAGCTGCGCTGGGTGGAACCTGGCGAGCCCCTGGGAACACCCGATGCGGTGGTGATTCCCGGCAGCAAGCAGACCCTTCGTGATCTGGATCGCCTACACAGCAGCGGACTGGGCAGCGCCGTGCAGCGCTTTGCCCGTTCAGGCGGTGCCGTCTTCGGAGTCTGCGGCGGCATGCAGATGCTCGGCAGGGAACTGGAGGATCCCGATGGACTGGAAGGCCAGGGTCCGGCCAGCAGCAGCGCTGTGGCTGGCCTCGGACTCCTGCCCTTGCGAACACGCTTCGGTGGCGAGAAAGCCCTACGCCATCGGCAGAGCAACGTGCACTGGCCCGTTCACCAACCCAATCTCAGCGTGGAGGGATTCGAGCTCCATCGCGGCCACACGCAAGCACTCGAACCCTGCAGCCCCCTTTGCGAGGACCCAGCACTCGGTTGGGTGGCCGACTGCGGAGACCAGGGAGGCATCGCCGCTGGCACCTATCTCCATGGCATTTTCGACAACGGCCCCTGGCGGCGCCGCTGGCTGAATCAGCTGCGCATCCGACGGGGCCTCGAGCTGCTCAGTGAACAGCAGCCGCACCACAGCCGCCAACGGGATGCCCTTCTCGATCGCCTCGCCGATGCCTTTGAAACCCATGTGAACCTGGAGCCGCTGCTGTGAAATCCGGTATGCCCTCGGAATCGTTGATGGTGTCCATTCAGTGGCCGGACGGACGGCGTAGCCATTGCCCAAAGGGCGAGGACTGGCTTGCCGCCGCCAGGAGCGCAGGCGTTCACATCCCCACCGGCTGCCTTGGCGGAAGTTGCGGCGCCTGCGAAATCGAAGTGAACGGCACCGTGGTGAGGGCCTGCATCAGCACCGTGCCGGCCCCGGCCACTGGTCAACTCACGGTGGAACTGGCCACTGACCCCCACTGGTGACAGACCCTCCACACTCACCCCGCCACACCCTTCTGCGGGGCAGCTTGAGGGCCATGCTGGCAGGAGCGGCCGGCGGAGCCCTGGCGGCTGTTGTGGTGAAAGTTGTCCTGTCCCTACAGGAATGGGTCTGGGGTTCAGCAGTGCTTGAGGGTCTGCCCTCGGAGCGTTCCCTGTGCTGGTGCCTGCTCTGGTGCAGTAGAATCGGCCTGGCCATCAGCCTGCTGCAACGGCACCGGCCCTCCAGCGCCCTGCCTGAACTGGCGCAGACCCTGACGGAGCTGCGCCGGCCCGATGGCCTTCAGACCAGCGAGGGGTCACGCCAGCTGCTCGGAGGAGGTCTGGCGTTAATCGGCGGCGGCACCCTCGGTCCGGAAGCGCTGATGACCCGCTTGATTGCTGTGGCCAGCCATCGCGTCTGGAGGGGCACCGACCGTGACCTGGTGGCTGCGGCGATGGCAGGAACGTTGGGCTTGTTCCACTCCCCCCTCGTGGGAGGGGCAGCGCTGGCTGGCAAGCGCTGGCAGCTGCTCTGGCGCTGGTTGCCAGGCACCCTCGGCGGAGTGGCTGGCTTCGTGGTGTTCAGAGGATTGAGCGACCTGGGCGGCGGCCTGCGCGGCGTGCCCTACGACTGGCCAGTGGATCAAGAGCAGTGGTTCGGGGCACTGGTCGCTGCAGTTCTGGCAGGTCTCGTGGGCTGCTGCATCGGTGTGCTGCTGGGCCATTGGCGCCATTGGCTGCGGTCGCTGTCCCTGCAGGAACGCTTCTGGTTCACCCCGGTGCTAACCGGTCTGATCCTTGGCTTCAGCCTCTGGGCCCTGCCGCTGTCTGTGTTCTCTGGAGAGAACCAGCTCAAGCCCCTGGTGCTCGGCGCCTGGTCGCTGAGCACTGGCGTGCTGCTGCTGTCAGCGCTCTTCAAGCTGCTGTTGGTGGGCCTCTGCCTGGAAACTGGCTGGAAAGGGGGGCAATTCTTCCCTGTGATCCTGGCCAGCAGTGCCCTGGGCATGGGGCTGCATGAATGCCTGCCTTGTCTCGGAGGCCTGCAGAGCTGGAGTTCCGGCGTTGTGGGCGGCAGCTTGTCCGTTCTGCTCAACTCACCAGTCCTGGGATTGATGCTTGGCCTCACACTCCTTCAAGGCCATGGAGCCGGAGCACTTGTGATCGGCCTTCTCGTAGGCCAGCTGATCCAACGCAAACGCTGAATGGGTGTTCTTGCTGGACTCTTCGCAGCATTGGCCTGGACCCTGGCCAGCAGCCTCTGGCGCGGACTGGTGACCTCCCTGAGCGCACTGCAGCTCAATGGCCTCAAAAACGCCATCGCCTGCATGGCGCTGCTGCCCGTGCTGATCAGCCTCCCCTGGACACACGAAGTCCCCGGATTGTTGCTGCTGCTGCTCAGTGGCGGCATCGGGATCTCGCTGGGGGACAGCTTTTACCTGGCTGCATTGCGGCGTTTGGGAACACGCCGCACCCTCACTCTCGAATCACTCTCTCCTCTGGCAGCGGCCAGCGGTGGTCTACTGGTGATGGGGGAACGGCTCTCAAGCCAGGCTTGGCTCGGCACTGTCATGGTCACTGTGTCAGTGGTGTTGGTGGCCCGGCAACAACCGCCGGATGACACCAGCCGAAACGACCGGAGCACTCGCGAACAGATCATCGGGCTGACGTTGGCCCTGGCGGCGGTGATCTGCGGTGTGACAGGAGCGGCGGTCTCCCGCAACGTTCTGATGACCACGGATCTGAGCCCGATCCAAAGCGCCTCCGCCAGGCTGCTCGGCGGCTTGCTGCTGCTGCTTCCCTGGTTGCGTTTCCATACGGCGTTTCCGCAGCCCCGACCAAAGATCGCCCGTTGGCCTCGGGTGCTGCTGGCCACCGGGCTGGGCACCGTTCTGGGGATCCTTCTGCAGCAGGTGGTACTGCAACAGCTGCCTCTTGGTGTTGGCATCACAGTGCTCAGCACCGCACCGGTGATGGCGCTGTTGGTGGCCCGTGCAGAAGGCGATCATCCGCTCGCCGCTGGATGGCTGGCCTCGGCGCTGGCGGTGGTAGGGGTGGCTCTCGCCGTTAGGGGTTAAGCCCCTACGGTTTTTGCACCAGACGATTGAGTAGTGAAGCCGATTTAAGGATTGCTAATTCTGGTGATAGTTTCCGCCAGCACCTTGATCCTGGTCGATGGAAACCCACGTCCTTACTTTCACAATCACCAAGTCATTCAGCGATTGGGCCAAGGTCTACGACGAGTCACTGCCATTCCAGAAAACGCTTGGAATCACCTCCCTGTTCCGCGGTGTCAGCAAGGATGATCCCTCCAAGGTGTGTGCGGTGATGCAGGCAATGCCGGGTGTGCTGGAGCAGTTCATCGCCGACAACACAGACATGATTGCCTCCTCAGGGCATGTCCTAGAGAGCACGTTGACTCAAGTTTTCATCGATTCCTGATGGCCTGACGTCCAGCACGGGCCTGGACCACCCAGAACACGGGGGGCGCGGTCAGCAACGATGGGTCGAGTTGACAGCTGTGTTGGATCCTTCACATCGAGAGCAGCGGCTGGCAGTCCATCCCTGAGACCGCGGCGGAACGGAACCTGCAACTCAATGTTCAGCATCTGATGGCGGATGATCAGCTGATCGAGATTCCTCTGTCCGTCCTGATCCGGTCTCGCTGCGCGCATTACTTGCTGCAACAGCTCTGTTTGTTCGATGAATCTTGAATCAATGCAACCAATGAACTCTGACGGGTCTCTAAAACCCTTTGGCCGTGGGGCGCTGACTCGAGAGAGAAATGTTGCCGAGGGGTTGCTGCTTTGAGGGTTGCTGCATCGCGGCTGGCGCAACACCAGGTATTGCCACGGCATTGAAGGCAAGAGACCAGCGTTCCCCGTCTCCACGGAAGGGCATCACCGAATGGGGTTGCCAGGCCGGGAACACATAGAACTCTCCGGGGATGGGAAGCACGTAATGCGCCATTCCGGTACGGAACGATTGCAGATGCCAGTCTTCCGGGCCGTGGAAGCAGAGTTGGCCATCAAAACTGTTGGCATTGATCTGGGGTGGCACCTTCAGAAAGATCACCCCGGAAAAGCTGCCGCCGTGGGTATGGGTGGGGTTGTAGTCACCTGCGGTCTGGCAATTGAGCCAGAGATCAATCATCTGCAAGCGGTAGCGACCGGGAACCCAGGGGCCCCGACCTTGGGGAGGCTGACGGTCCATCACGTGGCGGATCCAACGCTCGCAAGCAGGCAGAAGGTGGTTGTTGCTGAGGTCCTGCACTCCGGGTTGCTCAGGCCGCAGTTCGCGTTGCTGACGCAGTTGACCCGCCAGCTTCGCGGATGCATCGGGGCTCGAATCTGGATTGGCCAGAATGCTCTCACTCAGTGCAATCAGTTGCTGGAGCAGAGGATCCGGCAGGGTGCCCCGCAGGATGGAGCGGGGAAACAGATCGAGAACGTCCACCAATGGCTGGTCTTCTCCTGGCATTTTGGCAGCCCAAAAGAGGGTGGGCTGCTCATCCCGATCGTGATGCTGCGTCACGCACTCCTTGTGCAGTTACTGCTTGTGATCACCGTTGCCGCAGCGGGAACAGTCGTAGCTCTCGTCGTCAGAGGTTGAACCCCTACGGTTTTTGCATTGAAAAAAGATGCACCCATGACCGCAACTGCCACTTACCTCGGCGCCAATGGTTGGTTTCTCGAGGTTGCGGATCTGCGCGTGCTGTTGGACCCCTGGCTGTTTGGCCCCCTGGTGTTTCCCCCTGGCCCCTGGCTGCTGAAAGGAGAGATGCCCTCGCTGCAGCCTGTGCCTGAGTCAATTGATCTGCTGCTGCTCACCCAGGGCCTTCAGGATCACGCCCACCCTGAAACCCTCATGATGTTGAGCAAAGATCTGCCCGTGGTGGGATCTGCCGCAGCGGCCAAGGTGGCGAAGCGGCTGGGCTTCACCTCCGTTCAGACGCTTAACCCTGGTGAAAGCACAGAGCGTGGCCCTTTGCAGATTCGCGCCACCGCTGGTGCTGCCGTTCCGGCCGTGGAGAACGGGTACCTGCTCGACTGGCCTGGTGGATCTCTCTACTTAGAACCCCATGGGGTGCTGGATCCCTCCCTAGAGGAGCGCCCCGTGCAGACGGTGATCACACCTGTGGTGGATTTAGGCCTGCCCCTGGTGGGCAACTTCATCACCGGCGCCAGCGTGATGCCGGATCTGATCAGCCGCTTTCAGCCCCAACAGGTGCTGGCAAGCACCACAGGCGGAGACGTGCGCTTCAGCGGCCTGATCAGCAAAGTGCTGGAAGCTGGCGGTCAGTCGGAAGCCAGCCCTGAGGCCACCGAGAGATGCATGCTGATCACCCCCACCGTGGGTGAAGCCATTCCCCTCGCAGCGAGCCCTAGCTAAAGCGATAAGAATCGGAACAGAACGTCAATGGCGCTGGATCAAGCGCTCAGCCGACTGGAGATACAGACCAAGGGTTCAGGCTTCAATCGCATCGATGGTTCCCTGAACAATTGGATCCGCAGCACCCAGATGCAGTGCGGCGTTGTACATCTCACCTGCCTGCACACCAGTTGCAGCCTCACCATCAATGAAAACGCCGACCCGCGGGTGCTGCTGGATCTCGCGGCCTGGATGGACGCGATCGTTCCGCAGGATGGCGCCGGTCCACTGGCAGCCAACGGACAGCGGCGGCGTTACCTGCATGACGACGAAGGCAACGACGACATGCCGGCCCACATCCGCACCGCGCTCACCCATCAAACCCTGAGCCTGAGTGTCGAGAACGGCCAACTGCTTCTCGGGACCTGGCAAGCCGTGTATCTCTGGGAACACCGCTCGGCGCCTCACCGGCGCACGATCGCTTGTCACCTGATCGGTGAAACACGAACAAACAAGAAAGCCGTTGCCGACACCAGCACCAACCTGCAACGCCGCAATGGCGAAAAACTGAATGAACTGGTGCAGGCAAAACACATCCCGGAAGCCTGGGCCGAGGATGGCGGCGTGGACACCGAGGTGGATCTACTCATCGACCGCCTGCATGAAATCGCAGACGACCCACGATGACCCCGACGAAACCGACAGCCAGCACCACCAGGGTTCTGCTGGCCGGCCTGATCGGCAACGTGATGGAGTGGTACGACTTCGCGGTGTATGGCTACTTCGCCACGGTGATCGGCCGTGAGTTCTTCCCATCGAGCGACCCTGCCAGCTCCCTGATCGGAGCCTTCGGAGCCTTTGCCGCAGGCTTTCTGGTGCGGCCCTTGGGCGGTGTGGTGTTCGGCCGCATCGGCGACCTATTCGGTCGTCGCCGTGCCCTCAGCCTCTCGGTGATGGCGATGGCAATCCCAACCGTGCTGATGGGAGTGCTGCCAACCCATCAACAAATCGGTGTAGCGGCTCCGATCGCCGTGGTGGTGCTGCGGTTGATCCAGGGGCTGTCCGTAGGCGGCGAGTACACCAGCTCGATCATTTTTCTGAGCGAACATGCCCCCCAGCGCCAGCGAGGGTTCTACGCGATCTGGGGGCTATGGGGCTCCGTGCTGGGCATGCTGTTGGGATCCGGCTTCGGGGATTTACTCGCCCACACCCTGACGCCCGATCAGTTGGGGAGCTGGGGTTGGCGTTTGCCCTTCGTCTTGGGAGCTCTTGTTGCCTTCACTGGCATTGTCATTCGCCAGGGGATCGGCGCGGAGGTAATCGAACCGAAGGTGCGAGCACCGGTACGGGAGACGTTCGGACGTTACCGGCTGCAGGTGCTGCAGGTGATGGCCCTGAACATCGCCAGCAGCGTCGGCTACTACGCCACCTTTGTGTATGCCGTGAGCTATTTGGAAGACATCGACAACTTCCGCGACACCACAGCGCTGAGCCTGAACACCGGCATCCTCGCGGTGCTCTTGCTGTTGTATCCGATTGCGGCCTGGCTATCGGATCGCATCGGACGCAAACCGATGCTGATCAGCGGGTCTGCCTTGATGTGTTTCGGTGCGCTGTCGTTTTTTGATCTGATGCACAGCACTGACCCGCAGCTGGTGCTGCGCGGAGAACTCGGACTCACCATTGCGGTCGCCCTGCTCGCTGGCGGTAAGAATCCAGCCAATGTGGAGCTGATGCCCGCAGCTGTGCGATGCACCGGTCTGGCCGTGGCCTTCAACATCGCCGAGGGTTATTTCGGAGGGACCACCCCCTTGATTGCCACCTGGTTGATCAGCCGCACAGGCAATCCAATGCTTCCAGGAGCCTGGGTGGCTCTGGCAGGGCTGATCACTTTGATCACGGCGGTTTTCTTTACCCGCGAAACAGCATTCCGGCCCTTGGAGGAGTCACCCTGAAAGAGGGTTGCTACAAGGAAACCATCCGCATTTTTGGCCATGAACGCCGAGCGTGAGATCTGGCCAATGGTGCTGGTGGCCGCCAGCGTGGTGATGCTCTTGATCACCAGCAGCGGTACGTTTGAGGTGGTGGGAGCTGGCTGATGTGTCTTTTTGCTGCGCTCGGGCTGATCGCACCGCGAATCATCCTGATCCTGTTGTGGATTTTCAGTCCAGCCTTCGTTCTGGAACCATTCATGGGTCTGCCGATCCCCAACCCAATTCTTCCTCTGCTGGGAGTGGTGCTTCTCCCCACCACCACCTTGGGTCTGTGCTTCGCCCAATCCTCTTTCGGGGGGTTGAGCAGTTTCAGCGGTCTGCTGGTGGTAGCCATCGGCCTGGTGATTGATGCCGGTTTGATCGGTAACGGCCGAGGACTGGCGAAGCGCTAACTGAGCTCAGTTGGAGCTCTGTCCATCATCCATCGACCTTCGCACCAGAAACTGGGTCAGTGACAGCAGGGCAATCAAGGCACCAGCAGCAATCAGAAGGGTCATGGCTCAGGAACGCTCACGCATCAGCTGATCCAAGCGTGAACGCATGCGCATGAACTGGGAGCGCTCCCGCTCATTCAAGTCCACTCGACGTGAGGACACCCACAGCACCAAGACAGTTGACGCCAGCCCTACAGCAAACAGTGCCAGAGAGATGGCATCAGGATGATCGAGCACCAATCGTTCAGACATCAAGGCATCAGCCTTGCATGAACTGTTGGGAATGGCTGTGAATACTCATTGACGAAAAGCCTGCAGATTTCAACGGTGTAGACAGTGAAGATGATCAGCCATGACAACACCTACTGCAGGGCAGCGAACGACCACCTTGAAACCGGGTAGCAAGCCGGATCGAAGAGCTCAACAGGAGTACATCGAAGCCTGGATGCGCGACGACGACATCAACCGACGGGAACGCCTCAATCACATCGAGTACGACTGCTGAAAAACGGCTACAGGACGTCGCCGATCAGACCAGTCATCATCATCTCTGCAAGCAAAGAATCAACTGAGATGAGAACGACTCAATCAACAAAAGAAATCTCATGAACAACCTGCTCAGAATCGCTCCGCTATCAATTGCGCTTTTCTTAATCGGAACAAGCGGTCTCAGCTCCAAAGCGGGTTCAGCCTCGTTTCAGTCGGTCGATCAGGACGTGGCCACAAATCGTGCTTTGGGCAAAGTTCCTGCAGGAAAAACGGTCACCGACACATCCTGCGAAGAAAAACAAGCCGGAGGGATCGGGGGTGAAACTCTCTACCGCTGCACCGTGACTTGGGATTAAGTGGGATCAAATTGCAACTGTTGTGGAGACGTCATTTAGCGATGGCGTGAAGCAAATCCAGTGCAACCGATGTTGCTCATTGCTCCCCCTCCGAGCCAGAACAAGCATCGGGACAACAACATCACCGCGTTCAATCCGCTCTCTATAAGCGATCACGAGTTGGCGATATCGACAGGCAGTCCAACCATGGTGTTCGACCATACAGCTTTGCCAGTAATCACGAAGAGATCGTTGACAGTCATCCATGCCGAAGTGTTGCCAGCAAACTTGCTGAGCAACCAGCGGCTCCACTCCATCGGCGATCAGCATGCGGTAATGCACAAGTTCAGGAGATTCCTCACGCCCCTCAGGCGGAAGGTAACAACGGAGCTGACTGAGCTGAATACGGTCAAGGCGCATCCAGCAACGATCTCTCAATAAAACAGGTAGCGACCAAGACCAAACACCGGCATGATGAACATCAATGAGAACTTGGCGGAGACCTTCACGCTGCTTGATCGTGAGACCTGTCAACAGCGCATTTGCATTATCCCTCCATCCCATGCGCAATCATCATCTGAAAATCAGTCTAATACCAAGCACGAAGAGGCCCAGGAGTCGAGTTACCACCAAAGGGCAGGCGACAAGGCCTAACAGCACAAACAGATTGAACGACAGCAAAGGCCACCCTGAAGAGGCAAATCATTCCGCAATAATCAAAACAACCAGGCCATCATTCATTCAACAAAATCATTAATCAGTCAGATTCAACACATCCAAACGGACACAGGAACGGCAAATTATTTGGCAGCTGCGTTAGGTGCCATACCCCCCATCGCCGCCAGCATGCCCACAAAAGCGACCAATGAGTCGATGCAAACAAGCTCACAGAACTCCACTACAGTCCCAATCTGTACATCAAAGCAACAGCCGCATTGGATGGCCACGAAATAGGGCCAAAAACATCGCTTCGCGATCGAAAAGCATCCGACCGTTGACTCAATAGAGCAAATCAAGTGAGCCAATAATCAA
This sequence comes from Synechococcus sp. WH 7805, assembly GCF_000153285.1. Lineage (NCBI taxonomy): Bacteria > Bacillati > Cyanobacteriota > Cyanophyceae > Synechococcales > Synechococcaceae > Synechococcus > Synechococcus sp. WH 7805. The sequence goes on from NZ_CH724168.1 coordinate 858,310, forward strand.
ACAATAGCAAGAGAATACCCACCATTAAACCCAAACAAGCGCGCCACAAGAACCGAAGGAAGACCTTCAACCCCCAACAAAAAGAGACAAACGAATCCATCAGTTACAGAAGGAAACAAGTTACTCATCTTCTGGAAACGATTTGAACATGATCAGCAGTAGGATGGCGCGAGATCAATTCACCATGATGAGATTCACGCTTGCTGCTCTTGCTCTTATTTATGGCGCAACCGCGTACAGCATCAACGCTGACGAACTCAACGTGACTTATCAGTGCTTTGATCGCAAAACCAAGAGACCCATCGCAGCCAGCAGTGTCGACTTGAGCACAGAAGAAATAGGTTGTGAGTTGATAACGCCCGAAAGGAATTCACAAGTACCCGAAGAAACAGACAAAAACACATCAACGCCTGAAAACCCTTCTGCAAACGAAGAAGCTTCAACCTTCAAGACTACGATCAATTTTGAAAAACAAGCGTGGGAATCATTAGCGACTCAAACACAAGATCAAGTCAACGTCTATCCGCGAAGCTTCCCACTCGCAGCTCGACGCGCTATTAATCTAGCAAGAGGATCAGTCGTAACATTCAACGGAGGCCTAAGGATTTACCGGCCAGGATCATGCATGTTTACGAGTGCCGTGAACAATCCATGCCTCATTCACGCGAGTCGGGACGGCTTCCAGTTTCTAGTCCCAGGCGGCAAGCCAGGGTGGGAACAGTCGAATGCTCAACCAGAAACAACAACCAGAGTATGGATCTCGGGTGATGGAAGAACACTCTTGAACGCTAGCAGCGCAGACTAAAAGCGCTTAAGCCTCTAATCCCCCTCTTAATACTGAGGGCCTCAGCACAAAACAAGGAAAACGCTAAATAGATCACCTAAAAGATAAATTCATTCTCCTCACATGAGAAAAAGTGGTCTTCGTAATCATCACGTTCTTGCTTGAGCAAAGGCCAAACCCAGTCTCGCGCGATCTCGCGTTCTAACCAATCAATCATCTCCTTTTCAGAATGAGATTGTGGTGACCATAAAGGAGAATCTTGGCATTTCATCTGACTACTAGTAAGCAGGTCGTCATCGTTAAAGTAACGAGCGACAATCGCCTGATGCGACTCAAACCCATCAATTCGCTTTACGCATAAATCCATTCCATCCGCAGACAACGCCGAGTAATGCCGTTTACATTGATCCCACCTGAGAATTGCCAACCTGAACATCGCCACAAAACAATCCGAAACCTTGAGACAAGTTGAGGCAAGAACCAACGCCCTCTGAAGAGGCACAAACCCCAAACTCACTGCAGCATTGAGAACGACTCATAACCAGGGAGGCAGGCTTTCCTTAACCACCTCAAGAAAATCAAACCCCAAAATGCAATCAATCAAAAACTAGTATCAACCACCGAGAAGCGAGAAAGATAAACGATGCAAATACATCCAACACAAACTAAACACTTAATTTGAATCTCTAAAAAGAGCCACAATCACTCACTTTTCGTCCTTACATTCAATGGAGCCAAGGAGACTCGAACTCCTGACCCCCTGCATGGTATCTGCCGGGTCAAAATCCAAACCTGCGGGGTCAAACCATCGCATAAAACTGTCATAAAGCCAATTTCTCACTGGAATTCAGGCTGAGCATGGGCACGCTTATTGCAACCCGATATGGCTTGTTACAGCATTTTTGGGCACATTTTTGGGTACATTTCCAGCAGTGTTCCCTGCTGAGACGAGGTGCCCAGGAAGACGCAGGAAACGCCATGGGAGAAGCGGTTAAGGCAATCGCTCAAGGATGAACATGGTCTGGGTTGGTCTCTAAAGAACCGATGGGGAAAAGCGCAACTGATCCGCAGGCTTGAGAACTTTGAACAGTCGGTGGTGTTCGACATCGAATGGGCCCCGGCCAACAGAACCGCAATCTTGAACAGCGTCAGCGGAATCCGAACAAGGCTCGAAGAGCATCCCGAACTCACCGTTAAAGAATCTCGCGATGGTTACCGGGCTTCAACTGCCCACCCCCTGGGGAGTGATGCAACAGGTGCATCAGGCGGCTGGATCACATTCGAAACGGATTTCTCAATGCCCATAGCGGCCTACGGGACAACACCAGTGCCTAGCTCAAGCGGATCGTCATCGTGATGGAAGAGACGAAACCCAAGCCACAAACGGGGCTGGCGGTGATGAAGGCATACGCTGACCGCCACTTTCCGGAGATGACGACGGGTGGCGTGGGGCGTAAACGCAATCTCGATGGCGTCAGCCGCTTTCTGAAATTTGGCGTTGAGCGCTACGAAGTCGCCAGATGTTATCTCCCCCCTGCTGATGCCGCTCTGGAAGCCAGTCGGGAGGATTTATGACTGGCGTCGGGTTGGTGGGATACATGGGGCTGCGTCCATCGGCACTGGCGACATTGACGGTCAATGACGCAGGCAAGGCGTATGTCGGTGCGATCCAGCGATGAACTGGTCAGCGCTGAGGTGATGGAGGTGGCCATGGCGGTTGTCGATCAGCTGATCAACGAAACCAAGACTTTTCACACTGCTCTACCCCTGGAATCCACCGTGTTGATGCAGCACATCCTCTCGATCAACGGAGATCTGAGCTGGATCCGACCTCATACGTGGCGGTGATGGCAACGACAATCTCCAGGGCAACTTCGGCAACGACAGCATTGGAGGATGTGGAAGGTCACTGATTTCAAGAGGCAGTCGGAAGCAGACAAAAGTCCTCTATGGGCAAATTTTCTTCACCCAACTTGCAGAAAATTCATTTGCGGTACCCATCACCAGAGCATCCATCACGCCGAAGATGGAATCGTTGTGGAGTTAGGACATAAGCTGCGCTTATCAGCAGGGTCCAACCCGTGAACTCGGCTGCTGCGTTGCACAAACGGAACAGGTGTTGCAGGTATTTATCACTAAGCAATCTCCGAGAGGATGAACAGCTCACCAGAGCAAATGAACTCTAAAAAGCATTTCTTTTACTCCAGAAAGACGAAAACCCAGGGACTTAAGCTTTTCTCAAGACCCTGGCTTTTGGCTAAGTAATAGTGCCTAACAGTCACTCACCGAGGAGCAAGCAAACCCAAGAGTCTCTTCGAAAACCACCCAAGACAAAAAGCAATGAGCACAATTACCGAAGCCGAAACCATGGAGACCAACACAGGCAGCAATGACGGCACCCATGCCATACCGGATGCAGCGACCCTAGAAAATGACCTAATTGAAGTCGCAAATTCTGTAACAGAATTTTCAGCAACTCAAGGAGAAAACAACTGGTATTATGGATATTACAATGGCGGGGAGCTCAACCAAAACAATTTCCATCAGTTTCAGAACTACAATAACAACGGAACTTTTTGGGATATTGACTCAACATATTACACACGCCTAAGGCCTGACGGTGGTCATCCGCATGGTCCTATCAGCACAAAGCCAACCTCGGGTATTGTGCACTGGACTGTTAGACGATGGATTGCAGAGTCTTCAGGTGAATTTCAGATAACCGGAATTTTTGATGATACAAACAAAGGGGGCGGAGGCGATGGCGTCGAAGGATTTATCACCGTTAATGGCGAAATTGTATATTCACAGATTGCGACTAATTCAACTGCTGCATACAACTACAATGTACACATCCAGCTTTCTCAGGGAGATGTCGTTGATTTTGTCACTTCTCCGCGAACATGGGATGGAGACGACGACTTCAAATTCACGGCATCAATAGCAAAATCAGTCAATACAAACACTGCCCCAGCTTTAACTAGAACTGTTGCAACACTACCTGACGGGAAAGAAGATGTCCCTTACATACTCAAAACCTCCGATCTTCTGCAAGGCTACACCGATGCTGATGGTGACACGCTCTCAGTCACTGAACTGAGGACATCTGTTGGCTACTTCACCAACAATGACGACGGCACCTGGACACTCACGACTCCTCAAAACTTCAACGGCTCCGTTGAATTCTCCTACTCCGTTACTGATGGAAATGGTGCATACACTCCCGCTTACCAGACTTTCTCACTAACTCCTGTTAACGATGCTCCGATCGTCCCCGGAGCTGTTGATCTTGGCTCAACACCAGAAGACACAAGCTTCCTCATCACTTCTGAGCAACTCCTCGCGAATGCCTCCGATCCCGATGGGGATGCCCTCTCCATCTCCAACCTCAAGCTCATTGAGGGCCAAGGTTCCATCACGGAAAACGCCGATGGCACCTGGACCTTCTCACCAGCAGGAAACTTCAACGGTGATGTTTCCTTCTCATACACCGTCAGTGATGGTGAAAGCACGCCTGTCAGCGAGCAATGGCTGCGATACGGCGGCACTAGCGGTAATGATTACTCCGGTGGTCTTGCGATCTTCAGCAATGGAGATCTCGCCCACGCCGTCAGCAGCCAAAATGACAACGGCTCATCCACCGTCACCGTTCAACGAGTGACCACCAGTGGACAGGTTGTCTGGTCACTTGACATCAATGCTGATTACGCACCTAGTGCCGGTCAAATTTTGGTTAATGGTGATGACACCGTATTCATCACAGGCGGAACCAAGACAGGTGCCTCCGGTGAATCGGGCAAAAACGACTCTGATGTCTATGCCACCGCGATCAGTACCAATGGCAACCAGCTCTGGTACAAGAACTACGGTATTGGCATTCATGAAATCGGCGCAACCGCTGCACTCGATGCCAACGGCAATCTACTGATCAATGGACGCATCAGTGAAGTCAATGATGCCTACACCTTCATCAAAGACGTCCCAAATTTCTATGGAGCTGACTTCACAGGTGGATGGAAGGGCTTTCAACTGAAACTCAACCCCGAAAACGGGACTATCAGACAGGCCTACACCACCGGTTCATATAACTCCGGCGGAAACCAAATCGTCAGTGATCAGTCCCGCAACATTGCCTACATCAACGGGTACACCTTTGGCTCAGTGAATGGCGTGGGGACAATCGGAAATGGTGATACTGCTGGCGCCAACAACTACCTGATTGCGCGCGATGAAACAACCGGCGCCACGATATGGACGCGGATGGAGAATTGGATCCGCTCCAACATCGTTGTCATAGAAGAAGAGGATGGTCTTTATTTTATCGACAAGGGCAACCTAGAGAAGATCCAAGGAAGCACTGGTAAGTCCCTGTGGAGCAAGCCTATCGCGAACAACCACTATCGACTCGGTAAAGCGGCAAATGGCGGAATTCTATTGAGTCAAGCCAGCAGCAACGGAACCTTAGAAATACAAGCTGTCAGTTCAGATGGCAACTTCGGTATAACGCAGGTTATTGATCACCAAGGCACCCTCTATCCCCGAGAAATACTCGAGACCAACAATGGTCAGCTGATCATCTCTGGATCAACGACTGGTGCTCTCCAGGTTGGTGAGGATGTGAAAGTACTGACAAGCCAAATCGGCTCCAATGACGCTTTCACGCTGAAGATCAAGAGCAACTTCTCAGCAGGCACCTCTGCAGCCACTGTTCAAACGGGCGAGGTGACAACAGCTATGGCTGATCTCACCGTCACTCCAGTGAACGACGCCCCAGAACTGACCGGTACTCCAGCATCGCTGCCTAACGGAAAAGAAGATATCCCTTACACCCTCAAAGCTTCTGATCTTCTGCAGGGCTACACCGATGTTGATGGAGACACTCTCTCAGTCACTAACCTCACGACATCTGTTGGCTACTTCACCAACAATGACGATGGCACCTGGACGCTCACGACTCCTCAAAACTTCAATGGCACCGTTGACATCTCCTACTCCGTCTCTGATGGGAATGGTGCATACACTTCCGCTTACCAAAGCTTCTCGCTCACTCCTGTTAACGATGCTCCTGAACTAACCGGTACGCCAGCATCACTTTCTAACGGAAAAGAAGATGTCCCTTACATCCTCAAAGCCTCTGATCTTCTGCAGGGCTACACCGATGCTGATGATGACACGCTCTCAGTCACTGACCTCACGACCTCTGTTGGGTACTTCACCAACAATGACGACGGCACCTGGACGCTCACGACTCCTCAAAACTTCAATGGCACCGTTGACATCTCCTACTCCGTCTCTGATGGGAATGGTGCATACACTTCCGCTTACCAAAGCTTCTCGCTCACTCCTGTTAACGATGCTCCGATCGTCTCCGGAGCTGTTGATCTTGGCTCAACACCAGAAGACACCAACTTCCTCATCACTTCTGAGCAACTCCTCGCGAATGCCTCAGATATAGACGGAGATGAGCTATTCATCACCGATCTCGATCTCAGCAAGGGTGCCGGAGAACTGATTACTAATCCAAACGGAGGATGGGTATTTACCCCAACCAAAGACTGGAATGGTGAGGTTGAATTCAGCTACAGCATTAGCGACAGCGGAGGCGGAGAAAGCTACAAGATCAATGACAAAGTATTTTTGCGAGGAAGCAGTCTGTATACAATCGTAGACGGGCCCTCATGGACAAGTGCGGAAACCAATGCAAAAAAGCTGGGCGGTCACTTAACACAAATCAACGACCAGTACGAGAATGATTGGATATATTCAAACCTGATCTTAGCAACAAATATTCAAGACACGTATGAAGGTGCATATATTGGTCTCACGAAGTCGGATGAAACAAGAACCTGGGGGTGGTCTAACGGGGTTCCTAGCAATTACTTCAACTGGGCAGAAGGCACACCGAATGGTGAATACGTGCCAGAAAACTATGGGGTAATAAATATTGAAGGCTTCTGGGATGACTGGACCAATCAACAAGGAAATATCTCAAAGGGGATCGCTGAAATACCCTTCATTCGACGTGGTGATTCTGCATATGTTGTTGTTCAAGGGCCAACCTGGGAGGAAGCAGAAGCAAATGCTCAGAAGTTAGGCGGCCATCTCGTAACCATCAATGACGCTGAGGAGAATGATTGGATCCTGAATACGTTCCGTAAAGACTTTACAAACGGTGCTGGATTTATTGGGTATAGTGATACAAAAATCGAAGGCCAGTGGATCTGGTCAAGTGGAGAAGCAACCACATACACAAATTGGGATGCAGGCAATCCAAGCAACAGCGGCGGGTTAGAAAATGTCGGAACAATTCAGTTTGGCGATGGGAGCTGGAATGATGTTGCTACTAACTACTGGAATTGGTTTGGGCAAAAGGGAGAAATCAAGGGGATTGCTGAAATCAAACTTGGTTCTGACTTTGGCGTCAAAACAAGCGCGTCACTCACGGTTACTCAGGTCAATGATGCGCCTGAACTAACCGGAACTCCAGCATCACTGCCTAACGGAAAAGAAGATATCCCTTACATCCTCAAAGTATCTGATCTGCTGCAGGGCTACACCGATGCCGATAGTGACATGCTCTCAGTCACTGACCTAACGACATCTGTTGGATACTTCACCAACAATGTCGACGGTACCTGGACGCTCACGACTCCTCAGAACTTCAACGGCACCGTAGACCTGACCTACTTCGTCTCTGATGGGAATGGTGCATACACTCCCGCTTACCAAAGCTTCTCGCTAACTCCTGTTAACGATGCTCCGATCGTCTCCGGAGCTGTTGATCTTGGCTCAACACCAGAAGACACAAGCTTCCTCATCACTTCTGAGCAACTCCTCGCGAATGCCTCCGATCCCGATGGCGATTCCCTCTCCATCTCCAACCTCAAGCTCATTGAGGGCCAAGGTTCCATCACGGACAACGGCGATGGCACCTGGACCTTCTCACCCGATGCCAACTGGAACGGCGACGCCTCTTTCTCCTATGGCGTCAGTGATGGTAAAAGCACGCCTGTCAGCGAGCAATGGCTGCGATACGACGGCACTAGCGGTAATGATTACTCCGGTGGCCTGGCGACCTTCAGCAATGGAGATCTCGCCCACGCCGTCAGCAGCCAAAATGGCAACGGCTCCTCCACCGTCACCGTTCAACGATTGACCAACAGTGGACAGGTCGTCTGGTCACTTGACATCAATGCTGATTACGCACCTGGTGCCGGACAGATTTTGGTTAATGGTGATGACACCGTATTCATCGCAGGCGGAACCAAGACAGGTGCCTCCGGTGAATCGGGCAAAAACGACTCTGATGTCTATGCCACCGCGATCAGTGCCAATGGCAACCAGCTCTGGTACAAGAACTACGGAATTGGCATTCATGAAATCGGCGCAACCGCTGCACTCGATGCCAACGGCAATCTGCTGATCCATGGACGCGTCAGTGAAGTCAATGATGCCTACACCTTCATCAAAGACGTCCCAAATTTCTATGGAGCTGACTTCACAGGTGGATGGAAGGGCTTTCAACTGAAACTCAATCCCGAGGACGGGACTATCAGACAGGCTTACACCACCGGTTCAGGTAACTCCGGCGGAAACCAAATCGTCAGTGATCAGTCCCGCAACATTGCTTACATCGACGGGTACACCTTTGGCTCAGTGAATGGTGTGGGGACAATCGGAAATGGTGATACTGCTGGCGCCAACAACTACCTGATTGCGCGCGATGAAACAACCGGAGCCACGATATGGACGCGGATGGAGAATTGGATCCGCTCCAACATCATTGTCGATGAAGAAGAAGATGCTCTTTATTTTATCGACAAAGGCAACCTAGAGAAAATTCAAGGAAGCACCGGTAAGTCCCTGTGGAGCAAGCCTGTCGCGAACAAACACTATCGACTCGGTAGAGCGGCAAATGGAGGAATCCTACTGAGTCAAGCCAGCAGCAACGGAACCTTAGAAATACAAGCTGTCAGCTCAGATGGCAACTTCGGTATAACGCAGGTTATTGATCACCAAGGCACTCTCTATCCCCGAGAAATTCTCGAGAACAACAATGGTCAGCTGATCATCTCAGGATCAACGACTGGTGCTCTCCAGGTTGGTGAGGATGTGAAAGTACTGACTAGCCAAATCGGCTCCAATGACGCTTTCACGCTGAAGATAAAGAGCAACTTATCAACAGGAAACTCTGCAGCAACTGTGCAAACGGGCACGGTGATAACAGCTCTGGCTGGTCTCACCGTCACCCCGGTGAACAATGCTCCTGAACTAACCGGTACTCCAGCATCACTTTCTAACGGAAAAGAAGATGTCCCTTACATCCTCAAAGCTTCTGATCTTCTGCAGGGCTACACCGATGTTGATGGAGACACTCTCTCAGTCACTAACCTCACGACCTCTGTTGGTTACTTCACCAACAATGACGACGGTACCTGGACGCTCACGACTCCTCAAAACTTCAACGGCAACGTTGACCTCTCCTACTCCGTTACTGACGGAAATGGTGCATACACTCCTGCTTACCAAAGCTTCTCGCTAACTCCTATTAACGATGCTCCTGAACTAACCGGTACGCCAGCATCACTTTCTAACGGAAAAGAAGATGTCCCTTACATCCTCAAAGCCTCTAATCTTCTGCAGGGCTACACCGATGCTGATGATGACACGCTCTCAGTCACTGACCTCACGACCTCTGTTGGGTACTTCACCAACAATGACGACGGCACATGGACGCTCACGACTCCTCAAAACTTCAATGGCACCGTTGACATCTCCTACTCCGTCTCTGATGGGAATGGTGCATACACTTCCGCTTACCAAAGCTTCTCGCTCACTCCTGTTAACGATGCTCCTGAACTAACCGGTACGCCAGCATCACTTTCTAACGGAAAAGAAGATGTCCCTTACATCCTCAAAGCCTCTGATCTTCTGCAGGGCTACACCGATGCTGATGATGACACGCTCTCAGTCACTGACCTCACGACCTCTGTTGGGTACTTCACCAACAATGACGACGGCACATGGACGCTCACGACTCCTCAAAACTTCAATGGCACCGTTGACATCTCCTACTCCGTCTCTGATGGGAATGGTGCATACACTTCCGCTTACCAAAGCTTCTCGCTCACTCCTGTTAACGATGCTCCGATCGTCTCCGGAGCTGTTGATCTTGGCTCAACACCAGAAGACACAAGCTTCCTCATCACTTCTGAGCAACTCCTCGCGAATGCCTCAGATGTAGACGGAGATGAGCTATTCATCACCGATCTCGATCTCAGCAAGGGTGCTGGAGAACTGAATGCTAATCCAGACAAAAGCTGGATATTTACACCAACCAAAGACTGGAATGGTGAGGTTGAATTCAGCTACAGCATTAGCGACAACGGAGGCGGAGAAAACTACAAGATCAATGACAAAGTATTTTTGCGAGGAAACAGTCTGTATACAATCGTAGACGGGCCCTCATGGACAAGTGCGGAAACCAATGCAAAAAAGCTGGGCGGTCACTTAACACAAATCAACGACCAGTACGAGAATGATTGGATATATTCAAACCTGATCTTAGCAACAAATATTCAAGACACGTATGAAGGTGCATATATTGGCCTCACGAAGTCGGATGAAGCAAGAACCTGGGGGTGGTCTAACGGGGTTCCTAGCAATTACTTCAACTGGGCAGAAGGCACACCGAATGGTGAATACGTGCCAGAAAACTATGGGGTAATAAATATTGAAGGCTTCTGGGATGACTGGACCAATCAACAAGGAAATATCTCAAAGGGAATCGCTGAAATACCCTTCATTCGACGTGGTGATTCTGCATATGTGATTGTCGAAGGGCCTACATGGAAAGACGCTCAGGAAAATGCTGAAAAGCTAGGCGGAAACCTCGTAACCATCAATGATGCCGAAGAAAACTATTGGCTAGCAACAAATAGCTATTTTGAATCACCTGGAAATTTTGTGTTCTATGGAATAGGGTTAACGGATGAAGAAAAGGAGGGTGACTGGGCATGGAAGGATGCAAGTAAATCAACTTTTAGGTCATGGGATCAATCCAACGGAGATGGACTGCCAGAGCCTAATAGCCCTAACGATGGAATATCAAATTATGCGTATATTGGAAGAGGATTTAATAACGATTCGCTCTATAAAACTGAAACAAGTGGATTAGAAGAAGGGAGCTGGTATGACGATGGCAATAGGCCATCACCAGCATTCAATGGTATAAAAGTATTTGGAATTGCCGAAATCAAACTTGGCTCTGACTTTGGGGTCAAAACCAGCGCCTCACTATCGATTAATCCGATCAACGATGCCCCCGTCTTATCCGGAACTGCTGCAACACTTCCCAATGGGAAAGAAGATATCCCCTACACCCTCAAAGCCTCTGATCTGCTGCAGGGCTACACCGATGTTGATGGTGACACGCTCTCAGTCAATGACCTAACGACATCTATTGGATACTTCACCAACAATGACGACGGTACCCGGACGCTCACGACTCCTCAAAACTTCAACGGCAACGTTGACCTCTCCTACTCCGTTACTGACGGAAATGGTGCATACACTCCTGCTTACCAAAGCTTCTCGCTAACCCCTGTTAACGATGCTCCTGAACTAACCGGTACTCCAGCATCGCTACCTAACGGAAAAGAAGATATCCCCTACATCCTCAAAGCTTCTGATCTTCTGCAGGGCTACACCGATGTTGATGGAGACACTCTCTCAGTCACTGACATCACGGCATCTGTTGGCTACTTCACCAACAATAACGATGGCAACTGGACCTTCACACCAGGAGCGAACTTCAACGGTGAAGTCTCCTTCAGCTACACCGTCAGTGATGGCTCTCTCACCACTGATGCCACCGCATCCCTCAATGTTGCTGCCGTCAACGATGCACCAGTTCTGAGCGGCACTCCTGTTGAGCTGCCCAATGGAACAGAAGATGTGGCCTATGTGCTGAAGGCGTCTGATCTGCTGAAGGGCTATTCCGACATTGAAGGCGATGCCCTGTCGATCACCAGCGTCAGCACCGCATCAGCCAATGGAACCATCACTGACAACGGTGATGGCACCTGGACCTACACCCCAACACAAGATCTCAATGGTGAAGTGGTCTTCAGTTTTGTAGTCAGTGATGGAAATGGGGGAACCGCCAATGGCAGCACATCACTCACACTCGATCCAGTTGAAGATGAAGTGCTTCTCGATGAAGACAACAACGGCATTGTTGATGGCACCGAACTCACCGCTTATCAGCTCTTCTCAGAAGCTGGTGCTATCACACTCAAAAACAATGCTGGCCAAACTTATAACAACAGCTCATCTGGCAACTCCGATGTAGTTGCTGCTATCGAAACCGATAACGGCTTCCAGGTCCTACTGGAAGGTACAGGTTCTCGAAACGATACGTTCTACGTCTGGAATACGAATTCAAATGGAGTGATCATAGGCGGTAGTGGCTGGAAGTCTGGTGATATCGCAACTCGTCTTGGATGGGAAGAAACTTTCAACTTTGATACCAATCGTGATGGAACCATTGGCGCTTTGATCCTTGATGACGACAACAACGGCATTGTCGATGGCACCGAACTCACCGCTTATCAGCTCTTCTCAGAAGCTGGTGCTATCACACTCAAAAACAATGCTGGCCAAACTTATAACAACAGCTCATCTGGCAACTCCGATGTAGTTGCTGCTATCGAAACCGATAACGGCTTCCAGGTCCTACTGGAAGGTACAGGTTCTCGAAACGATACGTTCTACGTCTGGAATACGAATTCAAATGGAGTGATCATAGGCGGTAGTGGCTGGAAGTCTGGTGATATCGCAACTCGTCTTGGATGGGAAGAAACTTTCAACTTTGATACCAATCGTGATGGAACCATTGGCGCTTTGATCCTTGATGACGACAACAACGGCATTGTCGATGGCACCGAACTCACCGCTTATCAGCTCTTCTCAGAAGCTGGTGCTATCACACTCAAAAACAATGCTGGCCAAACTTATAACAACAGCTCATCTGGCAACTCCGATGTAGTTGCTGCTATCGAAACCGATAACGGCTTCCAGGTCCTACTGGAAGGTACAGGTTCTCGAAACGACACGTTCTACGTCTGGGATACGAATTCAAATGGAGTGATTACAGGCGGTAGTGGCTGGAAGTCTGGCAATATCGCAACTCGTCTCGGTTGGGAAGAAACTTTCAACTTTGATACCAATCGTGATGGAACCATTGGCGCTTTGATCCTTGATGACGACAACAACGGCATTGTCGATGGCACCGAACTCACCGCTTATCAGCTCTTCTCAGAAGCTGGTGCTATCACACTCAAAAACAATGCTGGCCAAACTTATAACAACAGCTCATCTGGCAACTCCGATGTAGTTGCTGCTATCGAAACCGATAACGGCTTCCAGGTCCTACTGGAAGGTACAGGTTCTCGAAACGACACGTTCTACGTCTGGGATACGAATTCAAATGGAGTGATTACAGGCGGTAGTGGCTGGAAGTCTGGCAATATCGCAACTCGTCTCGGTTGGGAAGAAACTTTCAACTTTGATACCAATCGTGATGGAACCATTGGCGCTTTGATCCTTGATGACGACAACAACGGCATTGTCGATGGCACCGAACTCACCGCTTATCAGCTCTTCTCAGAAGCTGGTGCTATCACACTCAAAAACAATGCTGGCCAAACTTATAACAACAGCTCATCTGGCAACTCCGATGTAGTTGCTGCTATCGAAACCGATAACGGCTTCCAGGTCCTACTGGAAGGTACAGGTTCTCGAAACGACACGTTCTACGTCTGGAATACGAATTCAAATGGAGTGATTACAGGCGGTAGTGGCTGGAAGTCTGGTGATATCGCAACTCGTCTTGGATGGGAAGAAACTTTCAACTTCGATACCAATGCTGATGGAATCATCGGCAATGAAATCAAAGATGAAGATCAGAACGGGCTTGTAGACAATGTGACCAATTACCAATTGTTCAGTGAAAGTGGCGCCATCACACTCCAGAACAACAAAGGAGGCACATACTCCGATTCAACCACAAACAGGTGGGATGCCATCGCTGCCGCTCAAGTTGATGGCGGATTCAAGGTCTTATTGGAAGGCACCAATGATGCACTCCGTGACCAATATCTCGTTTGGACAACTGACTTCAATGGCACCATCATCGATAGCACTGGTTTTCAACCAGGGGACGAACTTGCCGATCAAGGCTTTGAGGAACTCTTTGCCGTTGACCTCAATGCTGATGGTTTTATCTGATCTGAACATTTAATCACACGAGTAACCCCGTCAAAAGGCGGGGTTTTTTCATGCCTAACAACGCCACATAGACTGACCCTATGGCGAGAATTACAAACGCAGAAAAGCTCAGGCGGGTGAATCAAATTCGCCTACTTCTTGCCCGCGGAGGAACACGCTCAGAGTGCCTTGAGCTTGCAGCAACCGAATGGGGCCTCAAACCTCGCTCAGCTGACTTCTACATCCATGAAGCCAACCAACAGATCGTTCAAGACTTCGAAATCGACCGCAAGGAGTACACCGCACAGCTGCTGCAGGTATTGCATCGGGTGATGGAGAAAGGCACCCAGACCAACCAAATGGGCGCTGTCACAGCAGCGGTGGCACAGGCGATGAAGCTGGCTCGCCTCGACGGCTGACCACTCTGCGATTCTTAAGCCCACCCCCTCTTTGAACAAGCCGCTGGGTGAACTAGCCACTGTTTGACCGAGTCACTGCACGAGCTCCTTCGGGCAACTTCAACAGCACCAATTTTTGGGCACTTTTTTGGGTACAGCGGCGACTATTTAGGCAAAAACAAGAAAAAAGCGATCCCCACGGATCGCAACAACCCTGTCACTGACAGAATTTTGAGACATGGAGCCAAGGAGACTCGAACTCCTGACCCCCTGCATGCCATGCAGGTGCTCTACCAGCTGAGCTATGGCCCCAATGCGTCAAGAAGGCCTTGGCCGTCTCTCCGTCGTGTCGAAGCTTACAACGTCACGCCGCCCATGGCATTGCCACTCACACCTGCCGCCACACAGCAGCCAATTTTCCTTGCACCTGCACCTGATCGGCAGGCACCTCGATCGGGTCATACGCAGGGTTAGCGGCTTCGAGTCGGATGACAGCGCCATCCCGATGGAAATACTTGAGAGTGGTTCCGCTCCCCGGCACCAACGCACTCACAATCGTTCCCTCACGCAAACGCGATGGCTCGATCACTGGCTCCATCAGCACCACATCCCCGTCGGCAATGTGAGCATCCACCATCGAATCGCCATTCACCGTAAGAGCAAACAAACCACGAGTTTCCAGCACAGGAGCCAGGTCCAACCGCTCTTGCACATCATCAAAGGTCTCGACCAATCCACCGGCAGCGACAGCCCCCAGCACGGGAATCCCTGATGACACTCCGCCGAGCAGCTGAAGCGTACGCGCCTGGCCCTCCTGCCAGGTAATCCATCCCTTCTGCTGGAGGTGGCGCAGCCGACTCTGAACCGGCGCAGGCGATCGCAGGCCCATGGCCTGCATCATCTGGCGAATCGAGGGGCTGTGATGATGACTGCCGATGTAATCAGCAAGCCATTCGTACAATTCCTGCTGAGCAGAAGTCAGTGGCTCGGGGGATCCAGCGGGCACCAGCAATGCACATGTTCGTCAATACATGTGTACCGGTGACAAGCAAATCGCGCAAGGGCTCAACCAGCCCCCCCTAGCCCGCAGATCCACTTGGCCTTCGCTGGTGTGTCGTCACGACCGATGTAATCGAGCCACTCTCCCTTGGCAGACTGGCGTTGCAACCGCATCTGGTTGCAGAGGGCCCGCATTCGCAGCAAGCGCACCTGCCAATCCACTGCCTCCTTTTTCTGCAGGAGAAGCACACCATCGAATTCGACTCCAGCAGGAGTGCGAATTGGATCACTGAGATATTCAGCGGCGCGCAGTGCTGGGGTGTGAAGTCCCTCCATAAACAGCCAAGGCCGAACAGGCAGATCGCCGGAACGCGTGAGCGTCTCGCGAATTTTCACCCATGTCGGCGGTTCCATTTGCGGCTGCCAGGTGTCAGCCGTCGCTGGACCACCGAAAACGGCAGCAGCAACGAGGCACGCTCCGCCTGCGGACATCATGCGCATCATCACGACACCTCCTGGTCCGGAGCGGACTCGGTCCGTTGACGGATCAACTCTGCCAACATTTTGAGTTTGGCGTTTTCCGATTCCGAAGCCCGCGACGCCATCCAGGAACTGGCAGCCTTGAGCTGGGCGAGCTGCTGCAGCAGTGATAGCGAGGTTTCGCGCAGGGTTTCGAGGTCATCACACTCTCGAATGAAGCGGCCCCATTTCTCAGTTTCAAACGACTGCTCCAGACCGCGCTCGAGGGGATCGATGCTCATGACTCCGACTCCATCTCAAGCATGGGATCGGGCTCTCCATCGGAGATGGCTTTCGCCCGGCGGTAGAAGGCACTATCCGTGTCACCGGATGCCTCCATCGATTCCATGATGCGCATCCAGTTGTCCCGCTCCTGCTGATCCATCAAAACGCAGAGATTAGGCAAACCTTAAGCCGGTTCAGCATGGCCACCGATGCGTAGGCCATGGCTATCAAGACCTTGAAAGCACAATCCTTATGCTGATCACCTCAACTCCCAGCATTGAAGGGCGGAAGATCCTTCACTATCGGGGTCTGGTTACTGGAGAAACGATCATTGGTGCCAATATTTTCCGCGACATCCTGGCTAGCATCACTGACGTAATCGGCGGAAGATCGAAGGCTTACGAAGACGCCTTAATGACGGCTCGTGAAAATGCGATCGAAGAGATGAAAAGTCGAGCATCACTGATGCAAGCCAATGCAATCGTTGGCGTTGACTTGGATTACGAGGTGTTTGGTGAAGGAGGCATGATGATGGTCTCTGTGAGCGGAACCGCAGTTCTTCTCGAAGGCGGCACAGGTGTACCCATAATTTGAGTTGGCTCTTTGAAACTGACGATGCATCGCCTCTAATCCTCCCTGGGGGATGAATCCATCACTACCCCTAAGTGCCATGCCCTCCAAAGCATCCGGCTATTGTGAATGAAAAGCATTGTCTTCATGGACCTCCGAACCGCAGGAGTTGTGATTCAGATCCTGAAATTGATGGCCCTGTCAGATGGGAATGTGGCAGCGGAAGAAGAAGAGCTGTTGGAGTCGCTAGGCAAACGTTATTTAAAAGAAGCCTCCATCCCATCATGGACAGCGGCCTTCAATCACCCCAATGATTTAGAGGTGCTAGCGGAGGAAATCCCTGAAATGCACAGAGCTCTAACCGCCAAACTGGCCTACATGGTGATAGCAGCCTCGCGAGATGCCTATCAATTCACTGTCAATTCAGATGAACAGAAGGCTTTTGATCGGCTTTGCGATCAGCTTGCCCTCGATCAAAACACACGAGATGAGTTAGCAGCAGAAGCCAAAAACGACCTGTCTGAGCGCCCAGGACTCTGGGAAATTTTATATTCAAATTTTTCATCTCAGTTCAGCATGGGAAACACTCCCGGTATTTTTTAAGAGCGTCACCGAGCAATGCAGATACAAACGATCAACCCTCTTCAATACAAGCCCTTTTATTCATGAAAAAATCACAGAAAAATCTTTACGCAGACACTACATAGATATACCTTCTGAGCTATATTTTTCAAACTTCCAAAAACCCATCACCCCCACAACCGCAGAGATTGAACTAGAGGAAATGCTAACAATGCAAGAACGATAATGCTTAAGCAATTCAACCAGAATCCTGCTCGAATCATGTCGCTGATCTTGATTTGACCAGTGCCGTAAACAATCGCATTGGGTGCTGTCGCTGTGGGCAACATGAATGCAAAACTACCCGCCAATGCAGCCGGAAGCACCAAAACCGGAGCATCGAGACCAATGGCGCCCGCAACAAGCACGAGGATGGGCACAGCTGTGGTGACCGTTGCCGTATTGCTTGTAATTTCCGTGAGGAAGACAATCACACTGATCACCAAGGCAACTGCCAGCCAAATTGGAACCAACTGAAGACCTGAAAACATCGAGCCCAGATAGCGGCTTAATCCGCTGCTTTCAATCGACGATGCAAGACTAAGACCACCTCCAAAGAGGAGAAAGATTCCCCAGGGTGCTTGAGATGCGCAATCCCAATCCATAGCAAAACGTTCACAGCGTCGATCCATCGGAATCACAAACAGAATGAGCGCTGCTGTGATGGCAATCCCCGCATCTGTCAGCCCAGAGAATGGCTGCCATCCTTCGATCATCACACCCTTAAGAGGTAAACGAATCATCCACATCAAAGCAGTGCCAGCACAAATCAGCAGAACGGCCCACTCGCCAAAACGCATTGGAGCAGCCGGTTCCAATTCACATTGAACATCGAGAGCACGTAGGGAATCAGAAGAATCCTGAAGAGGGAACAAAACCCAAGCGAGCAAGGCCCATGTCAGTGGCACCATCACCAGAACAATCGGAACCCCAAGACGCATCCATTCTAAAAATGTCACCTCCAGGCCAAGACTGGCCTGGAGGTAAGCAGCTGCTACTGCATTCGGCGGTGATCCAACGATGGTTCCAATCCCACCAATTGACGCTGCATAAGCCACTCCCAGCAAAAATACTGTTGATCCATGACGCCGGTTGACACCATCCTCGTTCAGCCGATTGGCAATACTTTCTGCAATCGGCACCATCATCAAGGTTGTGGAGGTGTTCGACATCCACAAACTCAAAAAGGCTGCAACTGCCATCAAGGCTCCAAGGATTCGGCGGGGGGTCCCTCCAATGTGGCGCAACGCCAAAGTGGCGATTCGCTTGTGCAAACCCCATCGCTGCAGGGCCAAAGCCAGGATGAATCCTCCAAGAAACAACACCAAAAGAGTGCTCGTGTAGTGGCTGACGATCTCTGCTAAAGGAGCCACCCCAACGATCGGCAGCACGACCAATGGCAGAAGAGCTGTTGCATAAATAGGAATGGGCTCAAGCATCCACCAGAGGGCCATCCAAATCACAAGAGCAGCAACAACACGAGCAGAAAATAAAAGCGGCTGAGTCGCGCCGTCTGCATCCACGAATGAGACAGGAATAGCAATCGCAACGGCAGCCCCAATCAATGGGGCCAGCAAGAGAGCTAGACGGCGCATCTCAAAAATCCGAGGAATCATTCGCTCAGTCCTTTTAAGTGACCACGATCAGTGACGCTGCATCTATGTACTCCTATGACCAGTCGCAATCGGCGCGCAGCCTCTGATCACCACGCTGATCAAGGTGCCACAGAACGACTCGCTTGCTGCTCATCAAAATCAAGTGAATCTGGCTGAAGCGGCAAACGTCGGGTGGGAGCAAATGAATCCCTGATCACAAGCCAAGTCCTCAGAAACCAATCACCCACATAAACGCCTGATGAACTCTGCTGTTACATCCGCCACGGTGCGCCATTCAGCATCCGTGGTGATCAGGTGGCCGCTGTTCTCTAACCATTGCAGTTCCACAGAAGGAGAGCTGACCCGCTGGCGCAGACGGTTCACCCCGCGCGCAGTGATCACTCGATCAAGGCGACTGGCCATCACCAGCAGTGGCTGCGTCACCTCCGCCAAATGGTGGCGAGTGTCAGCGATCAGCTCCAACACCTTCACGCTGCAGCGAGATGGCCAGCGGTTGTAGGTCCAGATGCGCTCAGCGGTCGTGGGATCAACGAAGTCATCAGCTGGCCGTGGGACCGATGTCAACAACCTGGACAGAAGCGGGGCGATCAGAGCGCGTGGATCACCGCTGATGATCGGTGGTGAATAGGTAATCACCCCTTGGATGCAGGGCCGCCGCCGCGCCACCTGCAACGCCAGGATCGCCCCCAATGACAAACCACCCACCACCACGCTCTGGCCTTGATGTTGCAAGCGATCAACAACTGCATCGAGCTGATTGAGCCATTGATCGGGCTCCACCGGCATCAGATCCTCTAGGCAGGTGCCATGCCCATCGAGCAAAGGGCACTCCACCCCATAGCCCTCGCGCTGCAAAGAGTCGGCAAGAAGACCGAGCTCAGCAGGCGACCCGGTGTAACCGTGAATCAACACCACGGTGGTAGACCCACCGGGCAGAACAACCGGATCGGGTGAGACGCTCACAACAACATCAGAGTCCGCCCAGCAGGGCTGCCAGCAGCGCCTGCTGGGCATGCAAACGGTTCTCGGCCTGATCAAAGATCCGACTTGAGGGTCCCTCCATCACACCGGCACTGATCTCCTCGCCGCGGTGCGCCGGCAGGCAATGCAACACGATGGCGCGGGAATCAGCCTCCGCCAACAGATCCTCGTTGAGGCAGAAGCCCTGAAAGGCTCGCTCTCGCTCGGCCTGTTCCTGCTCCTGGCCCATGGAAGCCCACACATCGGTGTAAAGAGCTTGGGCTCCACGCACAGCCTCAACAGGATCAGTGATCACGCTGATCTGCGCACCTTCTACTGACAAAGCGCGCGCTTGATCAACAACACCTGGGAGTGGCTCAAATCCCTCCGGGCAACCGATGCGCACATTCACGCCGAGCAGCGCACCACAGAGCATCAGCGAGTGCGCCACATTGTTGCCATCACCCACATAGGCCAGCGTCTGACCCTGAAGATCGCCGAAGGCCTCCTGCATCGTGAGGAAATCAGCGAGGGCTTGGCAGGGGTGCTCCAGATCGGTGAGGGCATTGATAACTGGAATGGAGGCCCAGTGGGCGTAATCCGCCAACTCCTGCTGGGCGAAGGTACGAATTGCCAGAACATCGCAGAAGCGGCTCAGCACGCGGGCGGTGTCTTCGAGGGGCTCGCCCCGACCGAGTTGGGTGAGCTGAGGATTGAGGTCAACGGTCTGCCCCCCGAGACGGGCCATCGCCACCTGAAAGCTGACCCGGGTTCGCGTGGACGCTTTAGTGAAGATCAGACCGAGGACTCTGTTACCCAGATCAATCCGACGTTCGCCACGTTTGAGCTGAGTGGCCAGCTGCAGCAATGCCGCAGTCTGTTGAGCAGTGGTATCGGCCGACGAGAGGAAGTCGCTGCCGCTCAACCCAGTGAGAACGGCGGCGACACTGGTGGTAGCGGACGCCATGGCAGGACTTCAAACAGCTGTTATCGGGGACAAGTGGTGGATCCGTCAAGCCTCAGGCCGCAACGGCCTCAGGCAACACGCTGGCAGCCAGCATCTCCTTGAGGTCGTCGCCTTCGATCACTTCTTTCTCAAGGATCTTCTGAGCGATGGTTTCAAGAAGAGCCATGTTCTGGCGAAGGATTGCCAGGGCCTGCTCATGAGCGTTATCCACCAGGGCACGCACTTCCCGATCGATCGCCTGGGCGGTGGCATCGCTCACCGTGCGGCGTGGATTGTTGCCACCGCCGAGGAAACGCCCACCACCTTGCTTGTCGTAAGCCAACGGTCCGAGGGTGTCACTCATTCCGTAGGTACCCACCATCTGCTCGGCGATATCCGTGGCCCGCTGAAGGTCGTTGGCCGCTCCGGTGGTGATTTTGCCGAACACAATTTCCTCGGCTGATCGGCCGCCGAGCAAGGTGGCGATCTGTCCTTCCAGGTCTTCGCGGGAATTAAGGAATCGCTCTTCGGTGGGGAGTTGAAGGGTGTAGCCCAAGGCACTCATGCCGCGGGGAACGATGGAGATTTTCGCCACCTTGCTGCCCCCTGGCATGAGGTGACCGACAATGGCGTGACCGACTTCGTGGTAAGCCACAACTTTCTTCTCATCGTCCTGCATCACCCGGCTCTTCTTCTCAAGACCAGCGACAACGCGCTCGATCGCCTCATTGAGATCCCCTTGCTGCACGGACGTCTGCTTGTTGCGAGCTGCCAACAGGGCCGCCTCATTCACCAGGTTGGCCAGATCAGCACCTGCGAAGCCACTCGTGGCCTGGGCGATGCGATCGAGATCCACACCCTCAGCCAACTTCACTTTTTTGGCGTAGATCTCGAGGATGGTTTTACGACCGGAGAGATCCGGGCGATCTACCAGCACTTGGCGGTCAAAACGTCCGGGACGCAGCAACGCAGCATCAAGGACCTCCGGCTGGTTGGTGGCAGCAAGAACAATCACAGGCTTGTCTTTCGAAGCAAAGCCATCCATTTCAGTGAGCAGCTGGTTGAGGGTCTGCTCCCGCTCGTCGTTGCCGCCGACAACGCCCATCGAGCCTGAGCGACTCTTACCGATCGCATCCAGCTCATCGATGAAAATGATGCAGGGGGCATTCTTTTTGGCCTGTTCAAACAAGTCACGCACCCTGGCTGCACCGGCGCCTACAAACAGCTCAACGAATTCCGAGCCACTGATGATGAAGAACGGCACACCGGCTTCGCCGGCGACAGCTTTGGAGAGCAAAGTCTTGCCTGTTCCAGGAGGGCCAACCAACAGCACACCCTTCGGGATCCGAGCCCCGATCTCCGTATAACGCTCGGGGGTCTTGAGGAAGTCGACGATTTCGGTGAGTTCATCCTTGGCCTCATCCACACCAGCGACGTCAGCAAAGGTCACCCGAGACTGCTCATCAGGCACATAAACCTTGGCCTTGCTCTTGGTGAAATTGAGTGCTCCCTGGGCACCACCCGCTCCCATAGAACGGCGGGCGAAGAACTGAAGCACCAGGATGAAGATCAGCGGGGGGACTACCCAGCTGAGGATTGTGGTGAAGATATTGGGTTTCTTGGGCGGTGCTGCTGCAAATTCCACGCCCTTGGACTCCAGGCGCTGGGGGAGATCCATGTCGAAGATCGGCGTGGTCGCCAACACAGAAGGTGCACCTTCTTCGGCTTCCGAAAGCTCATAGCGAATCTGATCTTGCGTGATGTATGCGCGCTTCACAGCGCCGTCGTTCACCTGATCGATGAAAAGGGAATAAGGAACCCGAGGCACCTGCTGCATGCCCTGGTTAGGCAGGAAACTGCTGACCAGCAGAAGTACCCCGAAGCCGATCAACACGAGGTTGATGATTCCAAAGCGACGGTTGGGGCGATTGTCGTCCTCGCGGATCGGCATGTTTCGGGTCCCGATGATGCTCCCAAACTAAAGCTCGCAACTGATGGGCGTTCGTCCGGCGGGGGGGGAGAACCGTACGGGGATGGGCGACAGAGGCTCGCCCTTGCGCGCGATTCGAGCCATCCTCGGCCTGAGCAATCCCAGAAATGATGCGATCGGAGTGGCGGCGCAAGCGATGGAGGGAACTGATTTATGAACTGCTGCTGGGCCTCTGTCTGATAGTGCTGGCCAGCTTCGCCTTTCCAAGGCTCACCTGGCTGGGAAGCCTCGGCTATGCCCTGATCGCCCTGCTGCTCACCCAGTTGGTGATGATCCGCAAGCCAGTGCTCACCCTGCAGGATCGTTTGTACCAAGCACTGGGACTCGTGGCGCTGTCGGCTTTGCTGCTGTGGCTGCTCACCCCGGTGCGCTGGGAGACCAGCGGCGTGCCGCTGGTGTTGAGCTGGGGTGTGCTGGTGGGGTGGAGCGTGATCCGCCTGATGGAACGCTTGGCCACCGAACGGCATGTGACCTCCGCCATGCTGATGGGTGCTGCCGCGGGCTATCTGTTGCTGGGACTCACAGCCGGGCTGGTCATGAGCGCAGTGGAAACCATTCAGCCAGGCAGCTTCGAACCCCTCGACATCCCGATCACGGATGCAGCAGGCCAGAACTACACGGTGATCGGGTCAGCGGCGGTGTTCGCTCAGATCAATTACTTCGCCTTCATCTGCCTCACCACCGTTGGCTTTGGAGACATCAACCCCGAGCTTCCCCTCGCCAGGATCCTGGCCGTCAGCACAGGCATTGCCGGACCTCTCTACCTGGCCGTGGTGATGGGGGTGCTGATCGGGCGTTACGCCGGTGACCGTGAGATCGAAGACCGCCTGGAGCAACACGATCCCAATCGACGTTGAAGACAAACAGCCTCGCTTTGGTGAGACTTCCAGTAGACCGACGCCGAACTCGCCGAGCTTTCCGTCTCTATCTACTGCAACAACGCAATGGTCCCGGCAAGCGGGATTACAGGGTATTGCTGGCTCGGCGCTCCCTGCTACTCGCTGATCGCTCTCTGGTTCACTCGGGTTCTGGGGCTGTTCGCGGTGGTGTCGCAGTGGATGTGGCTGATCACACCGGTGAAGCGGGTGGGCTGGAGTGTGATCCGGCTGGTGCGGGCCCTGGCCAGCGAAACTAAAGTGAACGAACGCATCCTGATGGGGGCCGTGGTGATGGGCGTGCTGATCGGCCGCTTCAGCACGGATCTGAAAGGGAACTGAGAGTCACCTGCAGCAACAGATCGTCGGTGAGGCGCTGCTGACGCAGCCCCTGCAGAACCACCACCTCCTCCATGGCCTGGAAGCCCAGATGCCCAAGAGGTGTGCGCGCCGGCTCACCGCCAAGCAGCTTGGGGGCTATCACCGCAGCCAGCTCCTGCACGCACGCCTGCTGCAGGGCAGCGGCAGCCAGCTCCGGGCCACACTCCCAGAGCACCCGGTTGCAGCCCCGCTGGGCCAGGACCGCCATCAAAGACTCAGGCCCACAGGCCGGTAGCACCTCCCGTTGCAACCCCAGCGCCTCCAACCGGTCCCGCGCTTCCGCCGGCGCGTCCTGGCCATGCACCACGAGGGTGGGCGCAACGGATTGGTCCCAGATCTGAGCCTGATCAGGCAGATCCAGCCTGCGGCTCAGCACCACCCGCAGCGGTTCAGGGCTGCGCAAGCCCCGGCTGGTAAGCAGCGGATCATCAGCGCGCACGGTGCCGCCTCCCACGATCACGGCATCACACTGGGCCCGCAGACGATGCACCCAGGTGCGTGCGGTGGATCCGCTGATCCACTGACTGGCGCCATTGGGCAAGGCCGTTCGGCCATCCAGGCTCATCGCCCACTTGAGAAGGCCCCAGGGCCGACCGGTGCGCACGCGATGCACGAAGGCGTAATTCTGTTGGGCAGCTTCTGCCTCCAGCACACCGGAGATCACCTCCACGCCGGCATCGCGCAGCCGTTGCAAACCACCACCGGCAACACGGGGATCGGGATCGGTGAGTGCCACCACCACCCGAGCGATCCCTGCCTTGATCAAGGCGTCCGTGCAGGGCGGGGTGCGGCCGTGATGGCAGCAAGGCTCCAGGGTGACGATGATCGTGCCGCCACGGGCGGCATCACCGGCCTGGGCTAAGGCCCCCACTTCGGCATGGGGTTCACCAGCCCTGGCATGAAATCCCTCCCCCACCAGCGTGCCGGAGGGATCGAGCACCACCGCACCCACTAGGGGATTAGGACTCGTGTAGCCATCGGCCAAGGCCGCCAGTTCCAAGGCCCGACGCATCCAGGGAATCCAGCGCTGATCAGCGTCAGCGACCGCCCTCATGAACTGAGAGGCTCCGTTTGCACCTCACGCCACTCCCCCACCACATAAGGGGGAACAGGCATTTCGTTGAACACACCGGGAAGGAACAAACGCAGAGGGCGGTTGTTGATGAGGTCGTTGAGCAGTGGATCGAGGGCGAACTCAGCGGCCGCCTCCCGGCCATCACTGACAAGAACGGGATTCTCAAGAGTGATGTCGTCGAGTTGCCACTCCTTCACGCCGGCCTGCACGAGCAGGGGGGAGGGGTGTTCGAGGCGCAGCTTGCCGGGGTAACCCACGATGCGCAACACCACGGGATTACCAGGCTGACCGGTGCGATAGGCCACTGCCTGCCAACTCTGGTAATCCAGATCGCGCAGGCTTTCGAGGCTGCGCAGCATCGGTGCCCCATTTTCATCCTGGTGTTCATGCACCTGCGCGCTCACGGCCATGGGGGTGAGCAGCAAAAGCGTTACGGCAACCAGCAGTGTGCAAAGCAGACGACGCAACGCGAGCATGAATCAAGCGCGAACAGTGCTCCCATGATCGAGCATCAGCCACTGCAAGCGGGGTCCCTACTGGACCCACGTCTTGAAGCCTGCGGCACCGCCTTGCGCGAGGTGGACGACATGACCTTGCCCGGGGAGCATGACGCGGAGCTGAGCTTCGGACCAGGGACACTGCGGTATTACGTGATGCGCATCCCCCGCAGACCCCTGCGGATCGCGGCGATGACCCGCCACCTGAACGCCACCCAATGCCTGAGTTCCGCCGAAGCACGTTCCTTCTGGCTGCTGCTGGCACCGCCAGACACAAAGGGGCCAGTGCTGGATGCTTCCGCAGCCTGGTTGCTGCGCATCGAAGCCGGCGAAGGCATCAAATTGCATCTGGGCACCTGGCATGCTGGACCATTGTTTGATGCCGACTCCGCCTCCTTTTTCAATCTGGAGCTGAGCGACACCAACCAGAACGATCACGAAACCTTGAAACTCAATCGCAGCATCGCCGTGGAGCTGAATTGAACGTCAGAACTGCTAGGTGATACTGCCACTGGCGTGTGCGCACACACCCCGTCAAATCCGCTGTGACAACAAAAAACCGGGAGGCTATGCCAACAACCCAAAGAGCAGGCCTACAAAACAGACAGCAATCATTCACTTCAATCATCGAATAGAGACTGCAACTTTCATCGCTACACAAGGGCTTCTAGTCCCACGCCATAAAGGATCCCACTGCAGAGCAGGCCTAAGAACCAAGCCACGGAGCGAGCGATCGGAACGTTCAAGAGATAAGCGCTGATATAGGCAACACGAAGCACTGGATGCGCCAATGCAACCGCGACAGCGATGCCTGGAAGGGCGTGACCATTCAACACCGCAACAACAGCAAGTAATGCCGCAGGAGCATGCATAGCGAAGGCTTCAAAACTGTTTTGCTGTGCCCAACTTGCACGCTTACCCCAGGCCGGAAAGCGATCAAACATCGAACGCAACGCAGCCAAGTCCTTGACTTCAAGCCTTGCACTAAATCGAGCGGCATAGAGCAGGATGATGCTGATCAGCAACGCAGCGAATGACAGGATCAGCGACCACACATAAGGCGTGGCACTCGAAGCCATCGATGGCGACAATTCCGACACTGAAAATCACAAAAAGGCGCCTTTACAAGCTAACGACGTCAGACGCGTATGCACAAAAAGTAAAGCATTTCACTTTTTAATCGAATTGATTCATGCAATCAAGCAAGCCAAGTTCATGCGATTTGAACAAGCAATAACCGCAACAACACAGGATCGCCATGGAGCTGAACTGAGCGTCAGAACTGCCAGATCATGGCCAGTTTCGTCTGTAGGAAGTTGGTGGTGGGGCTGCAATAGCGCAGGTTCAGCTGATGCGCTCCGCCCCAGGAATCCGTTGCCAATCGGTGTGCGTCGCCCACAGCCCCCAGATCGCCATCGCCCGCAGGTAATGACAAGCCCTGAAGGTGTTCACCGCCGTGATCGCCTCCGGTGTGCGGAACTGCAGACCACCGCTGTACACCTGATGCACTACCGCTGAACAGATTGCTTCCGCAGTCTGCCCTTCACCCATCAACTGGTAGTAGCTGGCGATGCCGAAGTTGATGCCTGTCCACACCTCCAGCGGATGAGTGCCATTGGGATCCAAGGGTGTGCCATCACGGCGCAGTCCATTGGCCACCCCAAGGCTGCCGCCCTGGAACTTCTCAAAGCAACTCTCCTTCACGGCCTTGAGCGTGCTGCGGCTGTTGGCGTCACTCACCACCGGCTCCAGGCCCAGCAGGCGCGCATAAAAATCACCGCAGAGCTGATCGGCCATCACCACTGGCGTGCCGCTTTCGGCATCAATGTCGTAGTACTCGCCGTTCCAGAGCAGAGCATCGAAATTGGCCCGGGATTGCTCCAGCCAGTTGCTGAAGGTGTGCTGTTCACTGCCGGTATCCAGCCCCAGCTCCTGCTGCAGCCTTTGGGCCATAGCCAAAGCAGCTTCAAGCGCAGCGATCCACAACGCGCCGCAATAGGCACTCACCCCCTTCAGCGGCCAGTCGTCGAAGGTCTGATCAGGAGCACCCCCGTTATCCGGTAAGCCGTCGTTGTTGACGTCAAAACGCTTCAGATAGTGCAAGGCCTGCACGGCCGCTGGCCAGCAATCCGCCAGAAACGTGAGGTCTTCGCCGGTGGGTGCGAGCTTGAAGGTGCGCCACACTTGCAGCACAAAATCGCTGGCGAGGTCTTTCCAGAGATTGCAATCCTGATACGCCGTGTAATTGGTGGCATCAAAAGGGACCTCATTGGGAGCCCCCAGGTCGTGCGGCGTGGCCCCCTCCACCTTGCGATCCGCTTCCACCCGGCCGCGTCCTTGGGTGAAATACCAACCGATCGGCCGCTGGGTGGCATCCGCCGCCGGGATCGCTCTGGCGAAGCTGCGCAGCACCGCCTTGTCGAGTTCCGGCCAGAGCTGCAGCAAACCCAGGGATCCGTAGAGCCGCACATCCAGGCTTTCGTACCAGGCATAGTCGAGACACTCGAGCACGCCAAAGCGACCGTGGGGATCCTTACCCGACGCCGCGGTCCAGAGGCTTCCGCCACTGGCCAGGTCGTAGAGCTCATTGAATAAGGCCATGCGCAGAGCTTCCGGCAGCTCCTTGCGCGCCAGCACCGGTGCCTGCCAGGCATCGATCTGATCACGCCAATGGCGCCAGTCCCGCAGGGCCTCCGTTGCCATCGCCGCGGCATTGCGACCATCGGCTCCAAAGAAATCGGTGTAGCGGCGCAAATCACGAACACCGGACGCGAAGGCGGTGACCGGCAGATCCCAGCTGATCGCAATCGGGATTTCGCGGGATTCCCCGGGAGCCAGGGTGAACGTCAGGGCAATCGCTGCACTGGCGTGCTCGCCGGCACGACTGGCCCGATCGTTGTTGCTGTTGGGAATGCGGCCCTCCGCAGCAAACGGTTGCCAGAGCTCCTGGCCATCACCCGTGGGATCCCAGCGGCTGCAGCGCAGCACCTCAACACCATCAAGCGTGTCAGGAACCGCCAGACACCACTGCCCTTGCCCCTCGCCGATGGGCTCGCTGCGCTGGCCTTCCAGCACGATGCCGCGAATGCCTTCCTGATCCAACCAACGGTTGCGTTGCCCCTCGCCGTGGCCGATCGCTGGGGCGTAGTTGTGTTCCGGGCTGCCGTCATCCCGGAAATGCACCTCTGCCGAGGGGTCGGTGTTGAAGAACCAACCCACCGTGTTGCGCCAACTGAGGAGCAACGACAGATCCAGCGGTTGATCGGTGGGATTGCGCAAGGTCCAGCGGAACACGGCCACTGGATAACTGGTGCGTTGATAGTCGCCAGGGAGGATCGGGCTGAAGGCCTCGCATTGCACCTCGGCGTCGAATACACCCTCGTAATGGGTCCAGCTCAGGGGATAGCGGGCGGCATAGGTTCCGGTGCTCTGCTCACCCGTGCTGGCGGGATACCAATTCCAGGCAGCCAGAGGCTCACCGCTGTTGGAACGTGAGGCGTCAGCCTCGGGCTTCAAGGCCAAAGCGTGGGCCCGTTTGCTGCTGCCGTTGTTTTCAAACAGGGAGAACTGACAGTCGGGGATCGTTCCATACCAATGCTCTCCACCATCGAGATGCCAGAGGTTGAAGTCACCGCGGGAGCTGCGGCCGATGCAACCAGCACCAAATCCCCCAAGGGGCATGCCATGCCATGGGCCGTCATCGAGATTGCTGGCATAGCGGACCGTATAGGGCTGATCCCAGCCCAGGCCGAAGGGCCGGCTCCAACTGGCCTCGGGTGGCGTCCAGGCCTGCGGCCGGGGACTGCGGCGCAGAAGCGAACGCAGGGCAGACAGACCGAGGGGAGCCATGGGACGGCGGAAAGTCGCCCCAGATTGCCAGACCTTGCCGGACAAACCAGTGGATGGCCTCAAGCAGATCAGCAGGCCAAGCCCTCCCTCCCTTACGAGTCAGAGGGTTCCTCACCATCGAGCAGAGCGTCGAGAGTCACCGCCGTGCGCACCAGAGCTTGATACTTCTGAAACACTCGCTGGTTGCGCTCCAACCAGCGGGCCGCCACAACGGCCCCTTCTCCACTAGCCGAGCCAGCCAATCCTGCAGGACCGTCGCCATCCATAAGTTCAAGGTCGTCTTCCCTTGCAATCAAAGCCAGCAGCAATTCATGCAGACGCTGACGTCGCAAGGGCTGGCTTGAATCAATCCCAGTCATCTCCACATCGATTTCGCACGTAATCCTCCCGCAGCTCGCGAAAGTCCTTGGATTGGCGCGCGAGAAGTGCACTTGCCTCCTCGGCCTGCTGCACATTGTCACCAGAGGCCTGAGACGATGCGATCAGCATGCGGTTGCGCGCCATCGAAGCTCCGAGGGTGTTCATCAGCCGCTTAATCAATCCGCAATCATCCACCGCTCGCGCTGACATCGGCACCAGCAGAGACACCATCACGACAAGGGCAAAAGAGCGGACCACAACCACGTTGACGTCTTCGAGCCAACGTATCGTCAAAGAGGTCATTGATCCCTACTGGGCAATAAAGCTGCCAACTGCGGAATTGCTGGTCATGGTGACCACATGGAGGCTTTCCACCTCCGCCACCCGCAACACCCATGCTCAATCAGCGTCGCGGTGGGGTGCTAGCAGGCCTAACAGTCCTGCTTGGCAGTCTCAGCGCACCCGTGGTGATAGCCCAGGAGCTTTACAACCTGAACACCACCTGTAGGACAGGTGATCGATCTTTTTCCTGTCGAGTTCAGGCTGTGGACGTCGACGACACCACCGAGTATCGCCATCAGTTCGGCTCCCGCACCGTGAGCTATCGCGTGATCGAAGATCCCTACGTTCGTATCGAAGGCCGGGGCAGTAACTCCAAGCCATGGATCTCGGTGAAGAACGCATTGATCAATTTCAAGACGGAAGAACTTTGTTTCAACGATGAGGCCTTCTGCGTCAAGAATCCCTCATTCCTGGCCGACGTTCTCATCAACAGCGGAGATGCCATGCAGGGCCGCACCCGAGTAGGCATGGCCTTCGGTCCCAACGGACGCGTGGATGTGGCCTGTTTTGACAACGGTTGTGACCGCCTCATGGAGGCCATCAAGCAATGACGCAAGCCATAAAGAACGGCTGCACACGACGGATCGCAGGATGCCTCGGCCTGCTCCTGAGTCTGCAGCCCGCGGCCGGGCTGGCCGCTCTCTCCAGCCACGAAGCCATCCGCCAGGAGTCCTCGCAGGAACAGCTCCTAGCCCAGCGCCGCGGCGGTAGCTCCCGAGGCGGTGGTTCCAGAGGCGGTGGTTCCAGAGGCGGTGGATCACGCAGCAGCGGCTCACGCAGTAGTGGCTCACGCAGCAGCGGTCGAACAGGCTTTAGCTCCTACAGCGGCAGTGGTTCTCGTAGCAGTTCCCGCCAATCCAATCAGGGATCGCGACAGACCAACCGCCAATCCAATCAGGGATCGCGACAGACCAGCCGCCAAACCAACCAAAGCAGCCGTCAGGGCACCCGCGACACCCGGCAAACCAATCGCAACGATGCCGTCAACAGCCGGCAAGACGGACGTCAGGGCACCCGCGACACCAGGCAAACCAATCGCAACGACGCCATCAACAGTCGGCAGGACGGACGCACCGATCGCACCGACATTCGCCAGAGCAACCGGACGGATCGGACAAACATTCGCAACGACACCTACCGCAAGGCGATCAACAACTGGGATCGCTACGGAAAAGGCTGGTACAGCGGAGGTAATTGGTACAACAACCGTCCATGGTCTTACGGCTGGTATGGCGGGTCTTATTGGAACAACTGGGGCTGGTACCCCGGCCAAGCAGCCGCTTGGGGGTTGGCAGGTCTGGCCACGTTTAGTGTGATCAACAGCCTGGTTAATTCAGCGCAAAACCAACAGGTCAGCTACATCGTGGTACCCAGCTCTGATTACTCGCTCTATTACCCGAGTATCACAGCCACTGGCGATGTGGTCACCTTTGAAGCCGACGACGGTTATGAGACGGTGCGTTACTCAGCCAACTGCAGGCAGGGGACCCTCAACGGCAGCACACCAAGGAATGCCAACGAAGCGCAGCTGCTGAACGCCGCATGCCAGGTGGCCTTTGGCCAATAACGGCTTAGGGGTGCGGCGGTTGTTGGGCCATCAGCTCCTGCAACCGCTGCTCCGCGGCGGGATTCAACTTCACTGGAGAGGGGTGATAGTTCTCCGCCTGAGTCGCGCGCGCCTGCACTGAGGATCGGGCCCGTTGCCAGCCACCGATTCCGAGGTCTCGATAAATCCTTTCCACCGTTGTGATGGGTGATGCCATCAGATCGGTGTAGGCCACCTCCACCAACTGTCCTGGAGGAATCTGAGCTCGGGACGCCTCAAAGGCTCCCATCAGCTCAGCGTGGGCGGCCACGGTTTCCTCAACCTGTCGCACCTGATCAGGCACAGCCTGAAACCCCATCAGCCCCCCCAAAAGCTGCTTCACCTGCACCAGAGAGCGAATCGAAGCGATTGGATCACGCTTGAGCAAAACAAAACGAGCATTGGGATACAACTGCAAGAGCAAGAGAACACGTGCTGTATGGGCTGAATTTTTGATCACGAGATGGCTCTTACCAACCCCGTCATGCAGCCAGGTGAGCTTGGTGAACCTCACAAGCTCACGCCGGAAGGATGCCGTAGAGGCCAGCACATAACGGCGAAAACACCTGGGATAACAACGAGGGAATGCCACTCCGGCCATGTTGGTGTCGAACGTGAGTCGGACGAGACCGATTTCGTCCTCCTGAGGATCCAGGGCAGACCAAGGCACAGCATCGATTGGACGATGCACGCTCATGATCCGATTCAAGAAGCCGACGATCAAAGGCTTCAAGATAAGGGCCACCTGCGGAGCCACAGTGAACGCATTCCTTGCCGTGGCTGCAGCTGGATCCGACGCCAACAGCTGATGCAGATAGGTGGTGCCACTGCGCCAATGTCCGATCACAACAACTGGATCATCTGGTGGCTGAATCTGCGCTAAGCGCTTGGAATACAGAGCAGTCTGGAGCCAAGCCAAAGGCTCGAGCACCAATCCAGAGAGAAGGGGAATCACACCATTCAACCCGCAACGCCAGTGGGGCTTGTAGAGGCGGAGCGCCTGGATCAGGACCGAAGGCCTGATGCATCCCCCGGCGACAAACTGATCGGAAGAACGCCGGAAAGGGTGCATTCAAAAAATTGACACTCAGCAGGCCTGCGAAGGCCACTAAAGAAATTAACTTATAACTGAAGGCTATGAGCAATGAAGAGAGACCACTATTACGGGAGACATTCCGACAAAACCATAAGGTTTCCTAAAGATCAGCCTCTTCCCTGGTCTGCCTCCTTCGGATCAGCAAGCGAACTGGCTTACTACTTGAAGCGTCTCGGCAAACCCTATGAGGCAATTCAACTGAGCCAAGGACGATTAGCGGGCAGATTCACTTGCGCCAATTTCAATTCGATCACCATTCTTGAAATCAGCAGCAATCAATGCTTGCTCCTGAATGGAGATCGCGGACCCGATTTCATGAGCTTTTGCCTGGAATCATCAGGAGTGGCCGACGATCACAAAACACACACTCTAGCCGTACCCAAATACTCAATCAACGGATTCAAATCAAACCTAAAGGAGTCACATTTTCAACTTACAGCAAATTCAACAACTTACTTCGCAATCACGTCAGCCAACAGAATTAATTCCATTCTGAAGCATTGCAAGGCAGAGCAACTAAAAGAAAAATTCCTAACTTGCAATAGTGCACAGATCACTCCAAGCCAACACAATAAACTCAAAACCCTGCTTCAACAGTCAATCAATAATACAGCCTCAAGCCTATCCAATCGACAACAAATCGGGAACTCGATAATCAGCCATTTTATTGACTCATTGATGAGCACACAAGACATCAACTACCATCCGCTTGAACTAACGCAACGCCAATTACTTGTTAAAAACTTCATCCAACTTGGATTTGATCGAGGAAATGAAGATCTAACACTAGACGATATCAGCAAACAACTTTTTTGCTCAAGACGAACTCTTATTCAAGGCACAAAAGACACCTTCGAAATGGGCCCAATGGAGCTCCTCAAAACCATCCGCCTCGAACAAGTGAATTGGATGCTGCGAAACAAAGACGCGAGAGCGGAGGCGGCGCTTCAGAACGTTTCAGATATCGCTAAACATTTTAATTTTTATAGTCGAGGACATTTCGCCAGGGCCTATCAAAATCTCTTCCATGAAAACCCTAGTCAAACATTGCAAGAGAATGCAACTTGATTAACCTCCCGTTGGGAAAAGGAACTGAACCTGAGCGCGGAAAGTCCAATCTCCAATCAGTGTTTGCCCAGCAACCTCAGGCTTGACTGCGTTGTAATAAGCGCTAAGTGATGCATTCACGGGCTGAGTCCCTAAAACAAAAACGCGCCCAAAGCCAGCTCCAACGGGAACGGTCCAGCCTTTGTTTTCGGCTTGGTTCCAGTTGGCAGTAATAATTGGGGAGCTGGTGAGATACCACCCTTTCGGAAGATTATAATTCAGAAAAGGTTGAATCAACATTTTATTCACATCACGACCATCGTCCCCCGCAAATGACCAAATATTATTAATCAATCCACCGGCAACAATTGGACCTTTTGTGTAAACAAGAACACCCGTTGGACCCGCACTCCAGCGCTTCGAACTGAGACGGTTATCGGTTGCCGAAGGAATCACCACCGTTGGACCCACACCAACGGTAAAATTACCCTTTAATGTTGGCACAAAAAAGACAGAGGGGTTGATGTCACCTAGGGACTGAATGGATGTACCCCGAGGCCCTGGCTGCGAAATGAATGGGACAATCGTACGGGTCACGAGTGTCAACCCATCGCTCACCTTGAAGGGAATGACAGGCTGCACATTCACAACATTCTGCGTTTGATTGGCTTTAAAGTTCGTGCGTACAGGAGGAAGCGAAGGATCAGCGGATGGAATCGTGACGTTTGGCGCCCACTGAGTTGAGGGTGTTGAATTCCATTGAATCGGAAGGCTGATCAAACTCGCAATAGGATTCTGAGCCGCTTTGGCGAGAGATCCTTCTTCCTTCGCCTTCGATTCTCCAGGAGTAACAGAAACAGGCTCATTCCCAGTAACAGGTTGAGGCTGATCAGAACCACTCTGAGCGATGGTTGCTTCAGTCCAAAGCAGAGGAGTGAAATCAAAATCCGCTGGATCTGCGACAAGTGGTTGATCACTAACCTGCGCTCTTGCAGAGAAACCTTGCGAAGAACCCAGCAAAGCAATGAAGACCGACGACAATATTTTGAACTTCAGTGTCGTCATCGGTTGGAAAATTAATCCGGTGCACTTTTATAGGCCAGATGCCTTGCCGCAGGGGCAGTAAAGTCCCATACTCCGCACGAACGGGATCAACCAGGCAAAAAGCATTGTCCAAACTCCATTGCTTTATTTAAAGATGAGTTCAGCGTCTACAGGATGATTCTTCAATGAATCGTTCAGATGCTTCCTCTTAATGGAGTTGTACTCCAGCTCAGTTCATGAAATATCGGTGATGACGGATATGGGCCTATGCAACAGCATGCTCTGGCTCAGGCCCCTGTTTGACAGGCATCATCAAGGCCAGCCAAGAAAAAGGGGATGGCTCAACTTGGAGCCATCCCCACAGACTGAATCAGTAACACGCGTCCTTAGCCCTTGGCTGCATCCGTGTCCTTGGGGTAGATCTGAAGTGTCACCTTGTCAATCTGACCGCCATAGGCGCTGTAACGACGAGGACCAATGGTTTTAACCGTGACCGCAGAGCCACGGTCGAGACCAA
The DNA here is from genome assembly GCF_000153285.1 of Synechococcus sp. WH 7805. NCBI lineage: Bacteria > Bacillati > Cyanobacteriota > Cyanophyceae > Synechococcales > Synechococcaceae > Synechococcus > Synechococcus sp. WH 7805. The sequence continues at coordinate 893,875 of NZ_CH724168.1, forward strand.
CATCAGCGCCTTCATCAATGGAAAAACGCGATGCAATCGTCTTCTCCAGGCGGCCTTCAGCGACCACCTCGCCGTTGAGTTTCAAGCGAAGATCTGCACCTTTTCCAGTGCCACCGCCGTCGTAGTCGAGTTCGAAACGGATTTCGGATTTACCAGCGGGCAATGGCTTGTTGCTCGTCAGGGTGAACAGCTCTCCCATGTAGTTATAGGTATAGGAAGGCTTGTTGTTTTCAACATAAAGCGACCAACCACCGAATCGCCCTCCCTGGGAGAAGATCACGCCATCTTCTTCGCCTCCTTTCACATCAACAAAGGCCGTCACACTATTCGACACGTTCTTCACATTGAGAATCGAGTCTTCGACCATGTTCCAAGCATAGGGATATAAATCCATCGACGTGCGATCACCTAACAGGGTGGGCCGACCTGCAACAGATGGGACAAGACGCTCGAGCAGGCGGTCATCCAGGGGCAGCACCTGATTCTCAATGGCCTCTTCCATAAATTTCTTCTTCAAGGCCACAAGGCGTTCTGGCTCCTGATCAGCAAGATTATTCGAGAGACTGAAATCCTTCGTGGTGTCGTACAGCTCCCAACCATCATCTGCCGCAACCGTGTTCATTCTTTTGGGCGCCATCCAGGGATACATGATGGTTGCCCGAGCCATCCAGCCGTTGTGATAGATACCTCGGTTGCCAATAATCTCGAAGTACTGCGTGTTGTGCTTTTCTTTGGCATCTGGATTATCAAAGGTATACATCAGGCTGGTTCCCTGCATGGGAATCTGCGGAATACCATTAATTGTTTTGGGCATCGGCAGATTGGCCGCCTCAAGAATTGTTGGGGCGACATCATTCACATGCGAGAACTGAGTGCGCACACCACCAACTTTTTTGATGCGCTCCGGCCAATGAATCACTGTGCCATTGCGTGTTCCGCCAAAATCACCGGCGACTTGCTTGGAAAGTGCAAAAGGTGAATTAAAGGCAATCGCCCAAGCCATGTGATACATGGGGTAGGTGGTTGGACCACCCCATTCATCAAGCTTCGCCTCCTGTTCGTCAGGCGTTTCTCCAACACCATTGAGGTAGTGGTTCCAATTCCAATGACCAGTCCTATCCCCCTCAACACTGGCGCCATTGTCACCAGTTATATAAATCACCAAGGTGTTGTCGAGCTCACCTAGATCTTCAATCGCCTGAATCAAACGGCCTGCTTCATAATCGGAGTGCTCCGTGAAGGCAGCAAACACCTCAGCCTGGCGCGCATAAATTTTCTGCTGCTGGGGGGTGAGGCTGTCCCACTTGGGAATACTGTCTGGCGCCTTGGCCATCTGCGTACCTTCAGGAACAATCCCAGCCTTGATCTGGTTCTTTAGATTGCGTTCCCTAAGGACATCCCAGCCCTCGTCAAACTTGCCTTTATATTTGTCAATCCATTCTTTGCCCACATGGTGTGGGGAGTGGGCACCGGCTGAGGAGTAATAGATGAAAAATGGTTTATCAGGCTTGATCGCTTTCTGTTGACGAACCCAACCGATCGCCTGATCGGTCATGTCTTCGGTGAAGTGATACCGATCTTTCTTCGGTGCATCCACAACGGTGACACCATCGTGGATGGTGGGTTCCCACATGTTGTCTTCCGCCCCAACGAACCCGTAAAACTTCTCAAATCCTTGACGCGTTGGCCAACGGGTTTGAGGGCCAGCAGCCGTGGTTTCACGGCCTGGGGTTTCATGCCACTTACCGAAGGCCGCTGTGTTGTAACCATTGAGTCTCAGAATTTCTGCAACCGGCACGGCATAATCCGGCACAACGGTTGAATTACCTGCATAACCCGTCGCGATCTCTGGAATGGATCCCGTGTTCACCTTGTGGTGATTACGACCAGATTTCAATGCTGCCCGCGTTGGGGCGCAAAGGGCTGTGGTGTGGAACTTGTTGTAGCGCAGCCCATTGTCGGCCAGCTTCTCCGCCGTCGGCATGTTCACCACACCGCCGAATGCGGAAGGAGCCGCGTAGCCCACATCATCCAAAAGGATGATCACCACGTTGGGTGCATCGGCTGGTGCGGTCACCTCCCACTGTGCGGGCAATGGCACCTCTGAAGGCAGAACTTTGGTGACCTTTTCAGGCCTTGGCTCAGCGATGGGGAGATTCGTCCGATCGAAGACACCTGCTTGGGATTGCCCCTGCTTCATGCAGGCAATCGTCAAGCTTGTCGCAAGCAACACACCCCCTCCAACGGTCAGACGGCGGATCAAACGGGGGACTTTGATGGGATCTGGCATACCTTGAAGTTCTTCCAGCAACGAGGTCCTAGGACTTTCAACTTCTTAACTCTGGATTGACGGAGAGGGGTCGAGCATCGCTCAACTGCGCACAATCGGGATCACCAGTATTGAGCTCGATTGTGGTCTCCCAGACCCATTGATCCCGTCTGTGCAAGTTCTCTTCCCTGACGTATTCAGAGATTGAAACAGCCGGTAGTTATGAACTGTCCGCTCACGCTCGACTCACTTCTTAACCATGGGCAACAGCAACACATCACCAATCGATGGCTCGATTTTGCCGTTTCCTGCCAAACCGTCGGGCAGCAAGGCTGGGACGTCGATGCAGGAGTCGACATATAGCCCACTACCCGATCCCAAGAGACTTCCAGACGACGCACCCAACATTCTTGTGGTGCTCATTGACGATGCCGGTCCTGCAATGCCGGAATGCCTGGGTGGCGAAATTCATACACCTACACTTCAGGCGATCAAAGATGGTGGTGTGGGTTTCAATCGCTTCCACACCACAGCGATGTGTTCACCAACACGCTCGTCGCTGCTATGCGGTCGTAACCACACCTTCGTAGGCAACGGCCAGATCTGTGAATTCGCCAACGACTGGGACGGTTATTCAGGGCGTATTCCTGAAAGCTGTGCACTGCAGGCGGAGGTGCTGCGCAATTACGGATACGCCACCGGAGCATGGGGCAAATGGCACAACACGCCCTCCAATGAGACCACGGCTGCAGGTCCCTTTGAAAACTGGCCAACGGGTCTTGGTTTCGAATACTTCTACGGATTCCTCGCAGGTGAGTGCTCTCAATATGAGCCGCATCTGGTGCGCAACACCACAGTGGTGTTGCCACCAAAAACAGCAGCAGAGGGATATCACGTCAGTGAAGACCTGGCCGACGACGCGATCAACTGGCTGCAGACCCACAAGGCTCTCCGCCCCGATCAGCCCTTCTACATGTACTGGGCATCCGGAGCCCTGCATGGTCCTCACCATGTGAATAAGGAGTGGGCAGACAAGTACAAGGGCAAGTTCGACGGGGGCTGGGACGCGTATCGCGAAAAGGCATTTAAAAATGCCAAGGCCAAAGGCTGGATTCCCGAAAACGCACAGCTCACGCCACGCCACCCCCGTTTGGCTGCCTGGGATTCCATCCCTGATGATCAGAAGCCCTTCCAGTCACGTTTGATGGAAGTGTTGGCAGGCTTTGCTGAACACACCGATCACCAAGTCGGTCGCATCGTCTCAGAAATTGAACGGCTGGGCTACGAGGAAAACACACTCGTTGTTTACATCTGGGGTGACAATGGCTCTTCTGGAGAAGGCCAGGACGGCACCATCTCCGAGCTGTTGGCTCAGAACTCCGTCGCCTCGGAAATTGAGCAGCACATCGAGGTTCTCAATGAACTTGGCGGACTCGATGTGCTCGGCTCCCCGCTGGTCGACAACATGTATCACGCAGGCTGGGCCTGGGCCGGCAGCACGCCTTACCAAGGTATGAAGCTGCAGGCTTCCTATCTCGGCGGCACCCGCAATCCCATGATGGTCAAGTGGCCCAAGGGCATCAAGCCGGATCCCAAGCCGCGGTCGCAGTTCCACCACTGCAACGATCTTGTACCAACGATCTATGAGCTGGTGGGGATCACTCCACCCAAGATCGTCAATGGCGTGGAGCAGGATCCCATCCACGGCACCAGCTTTGCCTATGCCTTCAATGCCCCCGATGCTCCAGATCAGCTCAAGACCCAGTTCTTCGACATCATGGGTTCTCGCTCGATCTATCACAACGGTTGGATAGCTGGGGCCGTAGGGCCTCGGCTGCCCTGGGTGAAGGGTGTCGACCCCGACATCCTCACCTGGTCACCCGACACCGATGACTGGGAGCTCTACAACCTCGATGAGGATTGGAGTCAGAGCAAGAACCTGGCAGATCAGCATCCAGAGAAGTTGCAGATGCTTAAAAATCTGTTCCTGGTGGAATCGGCCAAATACAAAAACCTGCCGATTGGCGGCGGCCTCTGGACCATCATCTTCCACCCGGAACTGAAGGTTGCCCCGCCGGCAACATCCTGGGAGTTGCCAGGGACCATCACGCGTATTCCGGAACCCTGTGCTCCACGACTTGGTTGCCTCAACAACAAAGTCACGATTGACATGGAGATTCCGGAGACGGCCAGTGGAGTGCTCTACAAGCTCGGTGCCAATTCAGGTGGCCTCACCTTGTACATGGATCAGGGGATTCTCATTTATGAGTACAACCTGTTCATCATTGAACGCACCAAGCTGCGCTCTGCTGAGCCACTGCCGGCCGGTCGCCACAAACTGGAGATCGTCACCCAGCACACCGACGACAACCCAAGAGGCCCGCTGTCGATCAAGGTATCCCTCAATGGCACCCAGGTGATCGACGGAACTGTGCCGAGGGTTGCAGCTGTGCTGTTTACAGCAAATGATTGTCTGGATGTCGGTCAGGCGCTCGGTTCTCCTGTTTCACTCGATTACCACGAGCGTGCGCCATTCAAGTTCAACGGATCCATTCACACCATGCACGTGGAGTATCTCGAATAACATAAAACAAACATTTAATGGGAGCAATTATCAATACCCTGGAGCAGGCTTCGTCAAGAAGCCTGCTCTTTTTCTTTAAGTTCAAGGCTCAAAAAGTAATTTAGAAATGTACGCACCAGTGCCACAGCACCCAGCTGAATCAATGCAGATGCTTCGCGACTTATTGTGGTTTGAACCACATCAGCGCCAAGTTGAAACTCAAGTGCCAGGGCAACCCACCCACCAAATGTCAAACGGGCCGCTGTTAACGGCCCTCGTTGCAAAAGGCGCGGCGGAATGGCTCGTAGGCGAAGTGGTCCACCAGGGCAAAAAACCGCAATAAGACCAACAGCAACAGAAAGAATCGAAAGGTATTCGAGAATCAGACGCAATCCCTCTGCTGAATGTGTCAGAACATGTTCAGCTAATCCCATGAATAATCAAATGCAGGTTTGAGGTCATTGTGAATCGAAAAACAAAAATTATCGCTTTCCTAAAAGTAGAACACAACAAACCTGCACAATCAGGATCATTCCGGGATGACGCGATCTGCAGGCGTTTCTACTTTAAAGAAAGTATTCCGGCCCACCGCAGCGGATGAGCAATGCCAATACGGAACTGGCCAAAACGCGCAATAGAGCCGCAGCAGAACGCACAACCCTGGCGTGGATCCGAACCGCTCTTGCCTTGATCAGTTTCGGATTCGGTCTCGACAAAATCATCGATGCCATTCGAGATGCAGGAGGTGACACCAACTCCAGGCATGACATCGGTGTCCAGCTGATGTCAATGGGATTCATCGCAGTCGGAATTTTTACACTGCTGATCGCGATCCGTCAGCACAAACGCGAACTGATGAGGCTGCGTAGCGACCCTTACCTCTACCGCGATGATCCATCACTTTCGATTGCCACCGCAACAGCCGTGCTTGGAATCGGAGTGATGGCCTTTCTGCTGCTGCTATCCAGCTTGATCTGAAGACATCACCTTTCTCGAATTACTCCTGAAGCCCCCTTATTTCAATGTCCATCCTGATTTCTCTGGCCCTTTTCTTCATCATGGTGTCTCTGGGACTCAATCTGCCCAGCTTGCAATTTGACTTGCTTAAACACAGACCCGCTCTAATTGGTCGTGTACTACTCGCCACCTGCGCAGCCATGCCCCTGGCAGCATGGCTGCTGCTAAAAACCCCAATGGGACAAGGGCTGTCGCCAGCCATCGCAACAGCAGTGATGCTGATGGCCATCTGCCCCAGCGCCCCGATGATCGCCTTGAAGAGCAGGAAGTTGGCGAACAACCCTGAACTAGCGACAAGGCTGCAATTCTGGTCAGCTTGCGCTGCCATCATCAGCGTTCCGCTCTGGGTCTCTCAGTTGCCAGCTGAAGCGGGGGAAACCATCTGGAGCGTCAACGCCAAGGATGTCGCTCATCAAGTCTTCACCGTGCAACTCTTTCCATTACTCCTCGGCGTGTCATTGCGGCGTTGGTGTGCAGACTGGGCTGAACGCTGGAATCCAATTGTTCAGAAATTGAGCAACATTCTTCTATTTGTGCTCCTAACCCTAATCCTGGTCGTGGCCTTGCCGAAAGTATCGCCAATGCTGATCGACAACCTCAGAGGTGCACTCGTGATGCTCATCCTCACCTGGATTGGCCTTGGGCTGGGATATGTCGTGGCAGGAAATAACCAAGTCGAGCGCAGCACCCTGCCCTTGGTGCTTTCCATGCGTAATCCAGGCCTTGCATTGCTCATCGTTCAAGGCATGGCCCCCAACGCCATCGATCTCAAGGCAGCGGTTGTGGGCTACGTCGTCATTACTGCGGTTGGAACTGCACCATTCATGAAATGGCGCAAAACAACTACATCACAAGCATGACCAAGCGAAGAACATACCAGCAGATTTATGCACACTGATTTAAACAAAGAAGCCGAGCTCACTTTGAAGCCTCGTCGAGGAGCCGACATTCAGGCTCTATTCGTCACTGCCTTGGCTAGTTATCTCATCACCCTGACAACCCCATTATTCCCATCCTTAATCATAAGCTGCACCTTGTTAATCACATTGAGCAGGCTACGCAATCGCTTACGCAAACCAAATCTCTGGTGGTCTGGCATCGGATTATGCACAGGAAGTTTCCTTGGAACAGCTTCGACGATGGTCAACAATGTTCTCGAAAGTGGTACTAGTCCGGCCAATACTCCGTGGGAACGCCTTGTATTTGTCATCATATTAGGGATTACAGGCTTTTTTTCAGGCAGTCGCATTGGCATCAACCCTGATGCAGTAGAAGGCCGCACGATCGGGGACATGCTTCGCGCACTCAGTGGAACTTTTACGGGCGTATTCGGTGTCTTAGTTGCCATCGGATTTGTACTAGGAGGCCTGGACGAAGCACGAATGCTCTCAAGCAGACTCACTACCTCTCTAACAATCATTGTGCTTGGCCTACTTGGCCCTGGATGGATCAGCCACCGAATCAGGATCTATCAACATCATAGCCAACATCAAAAAAATCCCATCAAATAGCCATCTTTAACGAAGTCATCAACAACCATTCCAACACCACACACATGCTTAATCAACGCAATCTTTATCGAATCGCCGCTGCTATAGAGCTGATCACAGGAGTAACGCTGCTCTTGCTTCCGGGCTTCATCGTCCAGATGCTGTTCCAAGCCAAAGCAATTGGCGCGGAGCCATATCTGGCCCAGCTCTATGGCCTGGCCTTGATCGGACTCGGCGTGGCCTGCTGGAGCCAGCCCTGTCCAATGTCGGCACAACGAGGGATCACGATCTACAACGTTGTCGCGGCTGTGTTCTTATTCGCGCTAATTGCTAAGGCGATCTCGGGTGGACTCATGGTTTTGGCGGCCGCTTCCTTGCACCTCGTGCTCGGCGCGTTGATGATCATCGATCAGCTGAAACAGCGATCAATCTGAATCGGCTGCGCAACGAAAACCCATGTGACACGTTGCGGTGTCGGTTGTCTGGCCCATCAATGCAGCCGGCCGGAACCGATGGCAATAGTTTTCCGCACACAAAAACGATCCGCCCTTGATAATCCGCCTTTCCTGCTCTCCTTTCGGAACAGGGAACAACGTCGACGTCCATTCCCAGACGTTGCCGCACATATCGACCAAGCCATAGCCATTGGCAGGGAAACTGCCGACAGGAGACGTCCAAAACCAGCCGTCGGTCTGCTCATTGATCCAAGGGAACGGCCCTTGCCAGACATTGGCTAGCCACTGGCCTTCGGGGGTCATCTCCGACCCCCAGGCATATTCATGCCCAACGAGGCCGCCCCGAGCCGCCACTTCCCATTCATCAGCTGTTGGCAGGCGTTTTCCTGCCCATTCGGCATAAGCCAATGCATCCTCGTAAGCAAGATGCACCACCGGATGCTCCATGAGGTTGTCGATGGTGGTTGAAGGTCCCTGGGGATGGCGCCAATCCGCACCTTCCACCAAGGCCCACCAGGAAAGAGGTTGGCTGCGATCGACACTCGCTGGAGGCGGCGTGAAGACTGCCGATTCAGGGCATTGCTGCTCTGGGGGCAGGTTGGGATACAGCTCTGGATCAGGCGGCTTTTCAGAGACTGTCTGATAGCCGGTGTCGGCAACAAACCGAGCAAACTCGGCATTCGTGACTGGCGCCACATCGATCACAAACGACTGCAATTGAATGGATCGGATTGGAGCCTCTTCCGGATAGAAAGACTCTGAACCGACGCGATACGTCCCGGCAGGAATAACAACCATCTGAGCGCGCTGACCACTCATGTGCATAACAAGATTCAACAAACTCGATGAATTGAATCCAATGACTCAATGAATCAGAATAATTCTGGAGCGCTTTGAGCTTAGCCGTCAATAGAGTGAACACAGTGCTTGATGTTGCTCCATCGCCACAACCACAACAAACAAGGGGACCAGTTGGGCAGCAAGGTCAAATCCTGTCCGGAATAATTCTGCACAAATGGGACCATTTTGAGAAGCAATGATTCCAAGCCGTCCCTACCGTTTGCGAATTCAACCTCTGTTGTGATGCGAGCTTTATCCTTGGCCCTTCTTGCGACACTGAGCTTCCTGAGTGTGGAGGTTGCAGCGAAGCCACAAGACGAAAGCACTCCTGACGAGGCGAACGCAACTGATTTCAGCACACCACTGGTGCTTAGCCAGGCTGAATCAGTCAACAATGAGGAAGAATCTCAGGAAGATGAGGAAGACTCCTGGCGGGTCTATCTTGATCTCTATGCCTTTTTGGTGCCGACGACTTACACGACGTCAGAAGTCAATGGCAACAGAACAGACTCAGAACTACCACTTTCCGAGGTCATCGACAAGCTCGATAAAGCACTGACCTTCAGAGCTCAGGTGGAATATGGACGCTTGGGGTTCATGGCAGGGATCTACAGCGGCAGTTTGTCGGATAGCCAATCCGCAAACTTCTACAACGAAACCAACAATCCCTTACGAAACCGACTGGATCTTCCAAGTGCTCTTCGAAAACGCACTCTTCGTGTCGAAGGCGATCTTGATCTCGATGTAGAGGCCAATCAAACCATCGTTGATCTGGCTTTCCGTTACCGCGGGGGTGCTATCCAGAAACCTCGCATGGAAAAAGGGAGCAGCAGCTTTCTTGGACTTGTCGGAGCGAGGATCATTGACGCCAACGTTCGCACCAACTTCACGCTGAACAACGAGACAACACTCTCCGTTGAGGGAGTACGCGTCAACAGAGAACTCAGCCGCAAATTGGAGAAATCCTCAAGTGAAAATTTCGGCAACACCTGGGTGCAACCGCTGATTGGTGTCTATGGCACCTATGCCATCAGTGAGGACTGGCAGGCCTTTGCCTACCTTGACGCAGGTGGATTCGGGCTGAGCGGAGAAAAGGATCTGAGTGGAACCGCCCAGGCAGGCATTGCCTATGCGCTAGGAAACTCAGCTCAGATCTCACTCTCCTACAAGTATTTCGGCCTTGACTATGCCGGAGGCGGTGGTAATTCCTACAGCGTTGATCAAAGCGGCGTGAACCTAGGCCTGCGCTGGCTGTTTGACTGATGCAGCAGCCTGAGAAGTCAGGCTGTCAGCCACATTCACAGCCGTACGCGAGCCGCTGGCGATGGCGCCTTCGATGAAGCCGCGCCAACCCTCGGTGGTATCACCGGAGGCAAAGTACAGATGACCTTCGTGATGCGGAAGCTCATCGGCGAAGCGTTCGAAGCAACCGGGTCGGTAGGTGCACCAGCTGCCGTTGGAAAGCGCGTCATCACCCCAGTCATGACCAAACGTAGAGAGCAGGCGAACACCAGGAATGAATTCTTCGAGAATGGTTTGCCATTCAGAGACTGGCTTCTCCAGGGCACCGGGTTCGAGACTGAACCCGGCCAACACCGAATGCTGCTCGCCGCGTTTGTAGGTGAAGCTGCCGATCAGGGGTGAATCGGTGGAGCGGGACAGGGTCATCACCGCTCCGGGGTCACCCTCCACTTCAAAAAACACCTTGTATCCGCCCCCGACGTGCTTCAGCTGCGAAGCCTCTTGCTTCACCGCAGAGAGCGGCGGATCAAACGAAACGCTGTTCAACACATTCAGCGGCACAGTCACCACAGCACGCTTGGCAGTGACAACCTCACCATTCACGGTTGTCACTGACACACCGGTCGCTGAGTGCTGAATAGAGGACACCGACGTGTTCAGTGCAACTTCAAAAGCACCATCCTCTTCAATCGCAGAAACGAGAGCGCCAGTCCCTTCCGTGAACTTGTAACGGGCGGCAGTGTCGTTGAACAGCTCGTAATTCCAACCGGTGAGCGACCAGCAACGCATCATCTCCACATAGGAAGCATTCGCGGGTTGGTTCATCGAAAGGATCTCGAGCATGCCCCCGACAGCAGTCCGCTGCAAGGGAGTGAGTTCCAAAGCATTCATCCGATCAGCCACCGTTAGAGCATCACATTCAACAATCGCCTCACGCGTGTGACGAGAGTCGTAAGGGAGCTCCCAAACCGCCTTGGATTCTGCAAAAAACTGATGAAAGCCATCAACAAATTCAGCCAACTGGTCTTCGCGCAGGTCATGCACCTGATCACCGATCTTGATCGCAATCCGCTCGGCAGCACAGCCGGGTGTTTCCTGAATCTCAAGGCCGTAGCGTTCTTTTTCCGCCCAGACGAATGGCTGGGTCCAATGAATCCAGGTTCCACCAAGTTCCACCGCAAAACCGTTCACCGGCTTGTGCCAGGTACGACCGCCCAAGCGATCTCGGGCTTCCAAGAGAAGGACCTTGAAACCCCGCTTTTGAAGGTCACGGGCTGCTGTGATCCCGGCAAAACCACCACCAATCACAGCCACATCAACAGAACGAGCCATAAGAATTCAGTAAAAAGAGAATTAACCAAACAAATTTCAGATCGTCAAAACAATCAGATTTTTTCAATCGCTCCCAGCTTCCAGGAGCGGTCAAACCATTCCTGACCTGGGCCATAAAGACGGAAGATGCCGAACCAACCCTTTCCTGGAACCGTCTTCACCCAGTTGGCCTCTTTCCCAGCAGGGGCTTCAGGGCCGAAATACAGATCAATGCTGCCGTCGGCATTCTTGGCCATCTCAGGATTGCGCTTGTTGTTTTTGCTGGGGTAGGGCATCTCCTTGCTCTGCAACATGGAGCGGGTTTGCGGGTCGTAAACAACAAACGACCAGAACCTCTTGGCAGGGGGATTGGCAGGGATGTTGAGTTTGTAGGTTTTAGAACCATCCAGATAGGCACCGCTACTGTCACGAGAAGAAAAGGCGTACTGCGAACCCACACCAGGAAGTTCCAGCACCATCGCCGGAGTATTCACTGTGGCGAGATAGAAAAACAGGGTGCGTCCGTCCATGTCGCGCCCACCCTTGCCGCCATTGACGACATAGTCATGGTTTCCGCCTGGGAAGCCGGTTTGCCAGTAGCCGGCTTTACCGGGATAGATATAGGCCTTGGGATCCTGCGGAGCAAACAGAATCGAACGCGCTGTGGCATTTCCGATGGCAACAGCTTCAGTCAGCAGGGCTTTTTGTTCCTTCGATGGCTTAAATGGCTTCCCTTTTTGAATGCCGATTGCTGAAGCCATCCCCAGGAGTTCAGGAGAGAAAACCTCAGATGGCTCACGCTGGATCACGTCATTGAGTTCTTCGTAGAACTTGAAGTCATTGGCATGGATCGTGTTCACGTCAGAACCGGTAAGGTTCTTGAACGTGTTGGCAGGAGGGTTGTTCCTTTTAGCGAAGGGATACACCTTGAGGCCATTCATAAATGCCGCTTTTGCTGTATCGGGCTTGCCTTGCTGATCGAGGAAGCCACGAAGGATCAGCCAGTTGATCTTGCTCGGGGTTCTGGCCACGAAGTAGCCCTCTGTGCTCGCCGGAGCTTCCTGACCTGGGCCAAGAATCAAATACTTGCCGCCCTTACCTTTATCTGGACCAGGGCCGCCCATATCAACAACAAAACGGAAGAAGGCATCATTGACAGTTCCAGGACCTGTGCCAGGGGGAACTTCCACCACAACAGGACCTTCACTGAGATCCAGAAAGGCTGAGGCGTATACCGTGTCGGTGTTCCCAGTGAGCCAGAGGGATGTGGAGCTCATCAGCTCTTCGAACAACCCGATGTCGCGATTTGGCTTCAAGCCATAGCCATCACGGTGACCGACGTAGAGCATCTCGAGGGATGCTGCGGGAATGAAGTTCAGGAATGTCTGAACGCCACGCCCTAGGTCCACCTGACGGCGTGCCTTGCGCATGGTTTCATCGTCGGGAAAACCATCGAAATAATTGAACGTACCGATTCGGGTTTGAACCGAATCCGGCGTCAACACATCACCAGGAATTGGCGTGTTGTAACCCTTGGGAATGAGGTTGTTGGCTTTGAGAACAACCCCACTTCCGGCTACGAGCAGAGCGGAAGCGAGAACAAACTGAAGGCGGGTGAAGCGTTTCATGGAAGAGCAAAAAATGGGAGGGATTTCAGGAATGACAGGGCTCACTTGACCTGCTCGATGTCGTTGAGCTGCCAGGTTTTGTCGAACCAAGGTTGAAGCGGGCCATAGAGACGGAAGACAGCGAACCAGCCCTTACCAGGAACCGTTTGAATCCAATTCGCTTCCATACCTTTCGGCGCTGAGGGGCCGAAATACAGATCAGTGGTTCCGTCAGCATTCACAACCATGTCTTGATTGCGCTTGCTGTTCTTGCTGGGAAGAAGCTGATCGGTCTGCAGCTCAGAACGGGTCTGAGGGTCATAAACAACCATCGACCAGAAATCCTTCGCCGGAACATCGGCCTCAACCGTGAATTTGTAGGTCTTGCTGCCATCGAGATAGGCGCCAGTGGAATCTGTAGCCACCACTCCGTACTGGGAGCCAACGCCCTCCATCTTCAGCACCATCGCTGGCGTGTTGACGGTGTATCCCCAGAAGAAATTGTTTCGAGCGTCGAGATTCCGACCTCCTTTACCGCCATCAATCAGCCATTCGTAGCTCCCACCACCAAACGGTGTGAACCATTGCTTACCTTCGTAGAAATAAACCTCAGGGTTGCGAGGTTTGCCCATATCAGCGCGCACATAAGCCACACCCACCTGCACCGCCTCCTCCAGGAGTTCTCGTTCCTGCGCGCTGGGTGCAAAAGGCTTGCCTTTTTCCAGACCAATCGATGACGCCAAACCTCTTAATTCAGGATCAAGCAGATTGATCGGCTCCCGCTGAATCACCGTGTCGAGCTCTTCAAAGAAGTGGAAATTATTCGCATGAACCGTGTTAAATACACCTTCACCTCCTTGAATAAAGGTCATTGCTGGAGGGTCATCTTTCTGCGAAAGTGGGTAGAGCCTTAGGCCTTTCTTATAATTCGCAACAGCCTGATCTGGCTTACCCTCATCATCGAGAAAGGCTCTTAAAATCAACCAGTTGGAGTAACTGGGCGAACGGAAAACGAAATAACCATCGGTATTCTCAGGCTCCTTGTCGTCAGGACCAAGGATCAGATACTTGCCGCCTTTGCCCTTGTCCGGCCCGGGAGCTCCGGTATCAGCCACGAAGCGGAAGAATGCATCATTGATGGTGCCAGGGCCAAGACCTGCCGGAATCTCGATCACCAACGGCCCTGTATTCTTCAAATTGAAGAAGGTGGACCCATACACCGTATCGGTGTTACCCGTGAGAAAGAGGGGGTTGGAATTCAGTGGGGCCATCAACATGACCTTGGTGTGATCCGTCACTCCCTGAGAGGCATGTCCAGCCCGCAACATCTCGATGCTGGCCGCAGGCATCAAGGTAAGGAACGTCTCATAAGCCCGAATGAACTTGAGGTTGTCGAAGCTGGCCTTGGCAGTGACCGCATCGGGCATGCCATCAAAGAAGTTGAACGTACCGGCACTGGTTTTCACCGAATCCGGCGTCATCAGCTCGTCCGGAATAGGCGACGTATACCCCTTAGGGACATCACCGCTGCCTTTATTCAAAGACTGATTGCCGCCATCAGACTTACTGGAATAGCCCACAGCGAGCAAAGCAGCAAGGGTGACAGTGGAGAGTCCTTTGAAAACCGGACTCAGCCGACGCGTCATGGTCATCCGAAGATAGAGCTCACTATTTGGAAGCTAGGGGTAACTTCGAGAAGCGGCAGCCAAGGGACATTTAAAGATGATCCCATTCAGGCAATGATTTAAAAAGGAAAGCTCTGTTATTCCATCTGTTCAATCTGTGCAGCTCAACCAATACAGACAGAAATCGAAAGTTCTCCCAGACAAGACCAGCGCAAACTGTTCAGCGAGAGCAAACTGAGCCTAAGAAGCACTTTTCTTCAACATGAAAGGAACCCAAGCCATGGCCTATGCCATGGGAGCTATCTTCATCCTTGGCGAGACTGCACGTCGCGGCCTCGACTATTTCGCAATCAACGCCACAACGATGCTTGAGGACTATGGCTCAGGCATTTTGTTACTTCTGGCTGCAGCAGCCTGCACGGCCAAACTGAGCCAATCCACCATGTACCTCGCTGGGGCATGGGGATACAGCGCAGGCGGAATGTTTGTGCCCTTTTTTGCTCATCTGGAGGCCTACTTGAGAGGCGCTACTTTTAGGCCTGATCACCCGATTGAAGATGTTAGTGGGATCATCGTGAAAGGAGTGATCTGGGGCATCTGTGTTGTCGCTTTCATTGCAAGCCTGCGCGACCGATCAGCAACATTCAATTCCTGATCTATAGGGCCCTATCAAGAAGAGCCCTCAAACAAAACGAATCCGGCCAGCTATTGAGCTAACTGCAATTCAGGCCGGTCCCAACTGCCGTCGAAATAGGCAGGCTTAGGTTTGTAGATGCGCAAGGTGGCATTCCAACCTGGATAGATTGCAAGATAGTTGTCTTGATTTTTATCACCGCCAAAGTGAACGACAACGTCGCCCTGGTCATTCGTTTTCGCAAAGGCGCTGTTCAAATTGAACGGCTCACCCGTGGGGAAGCCCTCCTTGTCATACACAGTCAATGACCAGAAGGCATTATCAGCATTGGGAACATCTTTAAGAGTGAGTGTCTGGGGATCGGTTGATGTGGGTGTGTAGAAGAGGTACACCGCTCCCTCTTTGGGAAGTCCACCAATGCCAACGGCGACTCCCATATTGTTCTGCTCAGGAGAAACGACTCCCTTACGCCCATACAAGGCCTCCGACTGGATCCCCTTCTCGTTGCGCTCCTTGTTGTAGTCGGCGCGCAGAGCAAGCATTTGCTCCTTATTCCATTGGTTGGGCTGAATGAAGGTCCCTTTCTGTGCCTGCTTCACCGCAAGCTTGGCCTGCAAGGCCTGCGCCTTCGCAACATCAGCTGGGTCCTGAATGTTCACACCGGTACGGAAGGCCACCGTTGCATAGCGACTGCCAACGGCCTCCTTGGTGAGCTTGTATTCACCGGGATCTTGATGCACATAGGTATACCCTTCATCATTCACAACCATGGCGCTCTGATAACGACCACCCGTTTCAGGCAATGTGATCGTCGCTGGGCTGTTGAGATCAAGAACCAACCAGGAATAGAGGGTATCGAAATTAATCCGGATCACCGTTCGATCCTTGGGATCAGCAGCCTTGCTGTCGTTCCACAACACCCCCACACCTCCACTGCAGGTGGCCTTGGCAATTTTGCCCACATAAGCGGCCATCACGATTTGGGTTTCTGCTGCGGCGTAGTTGGCCTTGGTAACGGGCACAACCTCTTCACTTTGGATCTCAACGGCAGGCTTCGGGCAATCCTCTGGCTTAGACGCTTGCGATGAAGATGATGCCTTTGCTGTTGCATCAGATTGTGCTTCGGAGGATGCATCAGGCGCTTTGGTCTGACCGCATCCGCCTGCAATCAAAGCGATGCCAAGCAGAGCCGCAGTAGCGGAACTGGAAAAAATTTTGGTCATGAATTTAATACAAATGAATAATTAGATTGATGCGCACTGAAGCGATTAATCAATTCGCAGGCTCAAATTGAGGCGGTGTCCAGTTTCCGTTGAAATAATTCTCAGTTGGCGAGTAAATCCGTAGAGCAACATTCCAGCCTGGATAGATATCAAGATAATTGTCTTTGCTCTTATCTCCACCCAAGTGAATCACATAGTCTCCATTCTCATTCTTTTTGGCAAACGCACTGTTAATATTATAGCTTTCACCGGTTGAAAACCCCTTCTGGTCATAGACAGTCACCGACCAGAAAGCACGGGGATCACTGGGTACATCTTTCAAGGTGAGCGTGTGGGGCTCAGTGGAATTGACCACTTTGGGGAAGGGATAAACGGCTCCCTCTTTGGGAAGGCCGCCCCAGCCAACCGCAACGCCAAAGTTACGCAATTCCTCTGTCAATTCACCCTTCTTTCCAAACGCCATCTCTGATGTAACTCCTTCAGGTTCTCGACGCTTGTTGTAATCCTCACGCAAAGCAAGGATCTCTTTCATGTCGTATTTCTTCTTCGAGACAAATTCACCTTTCTTGGCTTGCTCAAGCTTGATCCCATCCTGCGCAGCAGCTGCTTTCTTGAGATCCTCTGGATCCTGCACATTGACCTGCGTGCGTACGAAAGCGAAGGCATAGCGACTGCCAACTGACTCCTTGGTCAACTCATAACTGCCTGGTTTGTCACTGATCAGGGGAATCCAATGCTCTTCATCGATGACTTCGAGAATCTGGTAACGGTCCGTATCAGGAAGGACCACAGTGGCGGGGCTCTCGAGATCAAGCACCGCGAAGGAATACAGGGTGTCGAAATTGGGGCGCAGGATGGTGCGCTCCTTTGGATCCATGGCTGCGCGCTGGTGGAGGAAAACACCAACGCCATCGCTGCAGGTGCCCTTGGCGATCTTGCGTACGTAATCCGCCAAGATCACTTCAGTTTCTGCAACGGCGTAATTGGCTTTTGTCACCGGTGTCACGGCTGTGCCCTCCTGAACCACCGCTGCTTTCGGACAGTCGCTGCCAGCCGAAGCCGTCTTGCTCTCTTCCGACTTGCCGCAGGAGCTCACCAAAACACCTGCCGTGATGGCAGAGGCCAAAAGCGCTAGGGAGCCGCGGCGGGCGATAGAGCGCACTGGCATTGCCAAAGTTCAAGGTGAACCTTCTTTAGCCAGCTCCTAAAAAAGAGTCCGGTCAACGCAAAACTTTGCACCAAAGATTTGCCCGATCGGGACCATCCCCACCACATCCAGGCTTCAGCACAATGACGTCATGATCGATGTGATCGGAACCGACGCTGGCGCACCTGCGTCCCTACCTCCGATGCACCAAAGCCTGGTGCAAGACGCTGACCTGGTGGCAGCTCCAAAGCGCATGCTGCCCCAACTTGTGGATTGGCTGGGCAGTCGCGCCACCGAACAGCAGCGCTTGGCCAGTGATGATCCGATTGCCCTCAGTGAAGCCCTTCGCCCGCTTGCGCAGACCCTGCGGATTGTGGTGCTGGCCAGTGGAGATCCCCTGTGGTTCGGCATTGGTCGCGTGTTGATCGAGCGGCTGGGGAGCAAGCGGCTGCGTTTCCACCCAGCACCCTCCTCCATGCAGCTGGCCTTCGCCCGCCTGGGCAGACCCTGGCAGGAAGCCGAATGGATCAGCCTGCACGGCCGTGATCCCAGCCCCCTGGCCCAGCGGTTGCAGAAACGGCCGGCCGCCCTGGCGGTGCTCACCGATCCAGGCCGAGGGGGCGTCGAAGAGGTCCGCGCGACTCTGCGCGGCAGCGGACTCGAATCGAGCTACTGCCTCTGGCTGTGTGAAGCCCTCGGTCACCACGACGAACGCGTGCAGTGCATCGAAGCGAACAAGCCTTGCCCGGATGACCTTCATCCTCTGCACCTGGTTGTACTGCTGGCCCAACCTCCCGTCCCATCCGCGCCAGAGGCTCTTCCATTGTTTGGGATTGAGGATGGCGACTACCTGCAGCACGACGACCGCCCTGGGCTGATGACCAAACGGGAGGTGCGCATCCAGCTGCTCTCGGATCTCGACCTGCCGGAACAAGGCGTACTTTGGGATCTGGGGGCTGGAACAGGGAGTGTGGGCCTGGAGGCCCTACGCCTGCGCCCGCGGCTGCAGCTGATGGCGATCGAACGACGAAGCGGTGGCGGGGCTTTGATCCAGGCCAATGCCCGACGCCTCGGCGTTGCACCGAGCTCCGTACTTGAAGGGGATGCTCTGACGCTGCTGCCTCAGCTTCCGGATCCAGATCGCGTGCTGGTGGGAGGAGGCGGGCGCCAACGAACAGCCCTGCTGAAGGGAGTGATTGATCGCCTCAGACCCGGCGGCATCGTGGTCATCCCCCTGGCCACCCTGGAAGCTCTTGCCGAACTGCGGCCTGTGCTCGAGCTGGCCGGGCTGCAGCTGCGGATCAGCCAGCAACAATCCTGGCGCGGTCAGCCTCTTGCCGAGGGCACTCGCCTGGCGCCGATGAATCCCGTTCTGATCCTCAAGGGCACAAAACCGGGGTCCTGAGCCCCAGAATCAGGCTGAGAACAGCGTCAGGCACCATGTCAATTCAGAAGAACAAACAGGTTTCCCCGCTGCGCATGAAGATCACCGTGCTGATCGCCGGCTTCGGGCCGCTGCTGGCCATCGGACTATTCCTGCAATCCAAGGGGTTCTTCGGTTAAGTACAGAAGAATCCTGGAGACAGCGGCGCTTTCATTGATCTCGACGCAAAAAGGCGATGCCGCCAACGCCCTCGCTGCCATCGGGAAGCTGCACGGGAAACTTACGGTCTTCGAAGGCCAATCGTTCTCCGTTGACAAAGATCTCGGTGAGCAAAACCTCAGGCTTACCAGTAGCAAGGACCCGTTGATCGGCTTCGCGAAAAGGAAAAGCCGATTGCTCATCAACGAAATCAACATCGGCTTTTCCGATCATCTGCTCAGGGGTCGTTTGCAATGTGCGGGCCACAGCCGCATTGCCATAAACGAAATGAAAGTTGGAGTCCTTGACGTACACGTGGGCATCCGTA
This sequence comes from Synechococcus sp. WH 7805, assembly GCF_000153285.1. Classification (NCBI taxonomy): domain Bacteria; kingdom Bacillati; phylum Cyanobacteriota; class Cyanophyceae; order Synechococcales; family Synechococcaceae; genus Synechococcus; species Synechococcus sp. WH 7805. The sequence goes on from NZ_CH724168.1 coordinate 913,208, forward strand.
CCGGCAAGCACCGACCGCATCAGAGCTGAAACATCGGCCATACCATTCAACGCTGCTCTGCAACGCTCGAGAGTGTTCTTTCACAATGCCGCGCCCAGCAGGACCCAACCCACACTCCAACAGACCTTTCAGCTGATCCTCAGCGGTGACCCAGACAGCTGAGGATCCAGACAATGATCGAACGCACCAAACGACAGGTCGTGCTTACTCGTTCGTTTTGAAATTGACGAGCAAATGTTCAATCATCGGCGTTCGTTCACAGGCCTTCAATCACAACGGAGTCGCCGATCTTGATCCCCAGGCGCGCCGCTTCGCCAGCACCGATCTCGATCACACCATCAGCGAAATCCGCACGCCCGTTTCCATCAGCATCCGCCCAATAGGACGGGCAAGGAAGCGATGGACAGACAGGCACTTCAGCGGAAATCGCCAGCACCTGTCCATCCCGCACAAACACCAGATCGAGCGCGGCGAGGGTGTTCAACATCCAGAAGCGCATGGGGCGGGGCGGACTGGCGGGGAACCACATGCCTCGCAGCGGCGGCAGCGCTGGACGTTGCATCAAGCCGAGCTGCTGTTCCCTGGGCGTATCAGCCACCTCCAGATCAATGCAGGCGGATTCACGCGACTCCAGGCACCAGCGCGCTTCAATCGGCAGGTTTTGCGGTGGCGGTGGCAGCTCCATCAGCTGGGGTCGAGTCTTGGCGCACCATCGTTGAGGCAGTAGCCGCGGCCACGAATCGTATGGATCAGTCGCGACTCACCCCCCTCCTCCAGCTTCTGACGCAAATAACGCACATAGACCTCGATCACGTTGCTAGAGGATCCCTGTTCGTCGTTCCAGACCTCACGCAGGATCCTGTCGCGGCCCACCACGGTGCCGCGCTCCTCCATCAGCAACATCAGCAGGGCGTATTCACGAGACGTGAGAGCAACGGGCCTCTGGCCACGCCGAACCTGCCGGCAGCTGATGTCAACACTGAGATCGCCCACCTTTAATAAGGGACGACGCATCTGGCTGCGGTCCTGAATCACCAGATGCAGCCGCAGCCTCTGCAACAGATCGCTTGGCCCACTCGTGGTGAACCAGAAATCGTCTGCTCCGCAGCTGAAACAAACCTCGCGGGCCTCAATCGTGTCTTCGCTGACGCCAATCAGGATCGGCATTGACCCAAACCGATCCCTGAGCGAGGCCACCTGATCGATCGCATCAGCTCCTACAAGGCCCGCCGCCGGCACGCCACTAATCCCGGCAGACGCCCCCGCGTGGGTTTGGTAGCCAGACGCCAGCAGCCGGTCCGCCAGGGCCAAAGCGTCCTGGCCCAGCAACAACACCAAAGGGCGTTCATCGCTTTCGCTCATCAGCGTTTCAGAAACAGTCATGAACGATTGGGCTTGGCCACGTGAGGAAGACCCCAGCCCAGTTTGTTGCGCAGCACCTGGAAGAACTCATGGTCTGTCAGGCGCACAAACCGAACGGGATGGTCGCTGCGCCGGATCAGCACCCGGTCTTCAGGCCACACATAACAGCCCGCACTGCCGTCCACCACCATCATCAGCCGTTCCGGCGTGGCGGGAAACACGGTCACAGGTTCCTGGTCGCTGAACACCAGAGCTCTTGAGGCCAGCGAGTGAGGCGCGATCGGCGTCAGCTGCAGCACCGGACAATCGGGTGTGATCACCGGTCCTCCAGCGCTGAGGGCATAAGCCGTGGATCCGGTGGGTGTGGAGAGAATGACGCCATCCGCAGAAATATCCACCGGTGCGTGGCGGCCGATGGCGATCTCGAAGTGACACATGCTCGTGAGTGGTTCACGGTGCAGAGCCATTTCGTTGAGCGACAGAGCCTCCCAGCGGCGTTGATCGCCGCGCATCACGCTCACCACCAGATTGGCACGCTCCTCAATCGTCCACTGCTCCGTGAGCACCTGATCCAAGGCCCGATCCAGGTCATCGAGGTAAGCCTCGGCCAAAAAGCCGAGATGGCCCGTGTTGATCGTGAGAATCGGCACACCCACCGGCGCTGTCTGACGCGCGGCCGAGAGCACCGTGCCATCTCCCCCCAGCACGATCGCCAGGGCCATCGACGGATCAAAGCCTTCGGGAACACAGGCGTTGTATCCGAGCATGCGCAGGTGCTGGTCGGGATTGGCAAAGCCCACCATCCCTCCGGAGCTACTCACTCTCACCACCTCGTGGCCGCCGCGCTCCAGGCGAGCCTGAATGGTGATGGCGATCTCAACCGCCAGAGGCTTGCCATCGTTGACGATCAGTCCGACCCGGGGCACCGATCGCATCAAGCAACAGCACAACAAGTTTATGAGAAAGCTCAGCTGAATGGCCCTCGGTTGGATCTTTGTTGATCAGCGACGGCTGGAGCGAAGCAGGGACACGATCAACCAGAGACCGAAGAGCGTGGCGCCGATAAACAAGCCCTCGCTCACATTGCGCAGCAATTGCTGCTGAGCGAGCGTCGCCATCAGCGTGGCGCTGAGCAGCAGTGCGGCCACCAGAATCGCCAGCGACACCCGCTGCGACAGTCGCTCCAGCGTGGCGCGCAACGACTCCAGCCCCTCAAGCTGCAGGGCAAACACGAGCTCATCACTGCTAAAACGCCGCAGCAGCTGACTGAATTGACGCGGCGCTTCAAGGGAGAAATTGCGCAGATCCAGGCCGAACTGCATCAAACGCTCCTGCGGCAACATCACCGAGCGCGCCAGCAATTGAGCCACCAGGGGCTGCATTTCTCCGGTGAAACTGAACGCAGGGTTGAGCGAGCAGCCCACACCTTCCAAATTGGTGACCGACTTCACAAACAGCCCAAGCGTTCCGGGCACGCGCAGACCAGTGCGGTTGGCCAACTGCAGAAGATCGGCCAAAAACAGAGCGAAATTCAGCTCTTCCAAGGGTTTGGAGAAACTGCTGGCAATCAACGCATCCAACTGGCGTTGGAGCTGTTGCCGGTCAACCTTTATCCCGCGGGCTGCTGGAGCGATCTGTTCCAGCAGATCGGTGGCCCTGGCACCATCCTGATTGATCAGCGCCAGCACCAGATCCAGCAGATTGCTGCGGGTGCGCGGGTCGAACACGCCGACCATGCCGGCATCGAGCAGCACCACGCTGCCATCGCTCAACACCTTCAGATTCCCCGGGTGGGGATCAGCATGGAAAAAACCCTCCACGAAGTACTGCTCCACAAAGGCACCCAGAAGCGCCGTGGTGGTGGCACCAACCCCCGGACCCTGGCTGAGGGAGAGCCGCGCTTGGTCCGTGAGGATGGCGTCCCCTTCAATCCACTCCAACACCAGCACCCGCTGACCGGAGAGGTTCTGCACCACCTGGGGCAACCGCAGCTGCCCCTCAGGAACAAATGAAGAGGCCTCCAGACAGCGCTCCAAACGGAGAGTGTTCTGAGCTTCGATGCGGAAATCCAATTCTCGGCCCAGGGCATCAAGCACCTGGTCAGCCAGCCCGATGAAGTCGTACTGGCTGCCCAACGCCGTGGCTGAGGCCAGGGCCGCAATCTTGCGCAGCAGACGGCCGTCCTCAGCCACCTGGACCTCGATGCCTGGCCGCAGCACCTTCACGGCCACCGGCACCCCGTCCTGCAAGGAGGCCCGGTACACCTGTCCCACACTGCCAGCTGCAATCGGATCGTGGTCGAACGTGCGGAAGGCCTGCGTGACCTCGCTGTTCAGCTGCTCTTCCAGTTGGGGACGCACCTTCTCCCAGGGCACTGGCGGCACGTTGGCCTGCAGCTCACTGAGGGCCTCGATATAGGCCTCACCGAGCAGGTCCGGGCGCGTGCTGAGCAACTGGCCCAGCTTCACGTAAACCGGTCCCAGCTCCGTGAGGATGTTGCACAGCACCGATGGCAGGGGAAGCCTGGTCTCCTCGGCATCACCACGACGCAGAAGCTGGGAGAGAAACGCCCATTCATGCTTCGAGAGAACCTGAACGATCTCCAGGGCTCGCGCGGAGCCATCGAACACCGAAAGCACAGACACCGCTCAAGCCGAATCACATCTCACTGGATCATGGAGAGAGCGCAGAGATCGGGCATCACTCTTCCCCGAAACGCGCCCGCAAAGGATCAGCCCTGCCCTCAGAACTGCTCGAGGAAGCGCAGATCGCTGGTGTAGAGCCGGCGGATGTCGTCAATGCCATGGCGGACCATGCAAAAACGTTCCACGCCAAGACCAGCGGCAAAACCACTCCAGCGCTCAGGATCGAGCCCCAGGCCTTCGAGCACCGCAGGGTCCACCATCCCGCAACCCATCACTTCAAGCCAGCGACCCCGCCACTGCACATCGACCTCAGCGGAAGGCTCTGTGAACGGGAAATAACTGGCGCGGAAACGCACCGGCAGATCTCCGAAAAAGGCCTTGAGGAAGGCCATCACCGTGCCGCGCAGGTGACTGAAATCCAAGCCTTCATCGATGGCCAGCACCTCCACCTGGTGGAACACCGGGGAATGGGTGGCGTCCACGGCATCCCGGCGATACACGCGGCCGGGGGCCACGATGCGCACCGGCGGTGGATTGCTTTCCAGATGCCGGATCTGCACCGGTGAGGTGTGCGTACGCAACAGCAGGTTGTCTTTCAGATAAAAGGTGTCCTGCATGTCCCGGGCCGGGTGCTCCGGGGGAATGTTGAGGGCGGTGAAATTGTGATGGTCGGTCTCCACCTCGGGCCCCTCCTCCACCTGATAACCAAGACCACAGAACAGATCAACGATCTCCTCGGTGGTGCTGATCAAGGGGTGGCGATGCCCCATGGGAACGCCTACCGGAGGAGCGGTGACATCCAGAGTCTCCGCTGCGATGCGAGCCTCCATCGCGGCCTGTTTCACGGCCAGGAGGCGCTCTCCCAGGAGCGTCTGCACCTGAGTTTTCAAAACATTGGCGCGCTGCCCTACCAGCGGCCGCTCGTTGCCGGGCAACTTACCCATGGATCCGAGAACGCCGGAGAGACGGCCTTTCTTTCCAAGCAATCCAACCCGCAACTGCTCGAGGGCATCGGCATCGGCAGCGGCGGCGATGGCTTCAGCCGCTTCGGCCTCAAGGGCCTCCAGCTGATCGGTGAGCTGCTGCAGGGTGACGGTGGCGCTCACGGCTTTGACAAGACGACAGCTGACTGTAAGCAGTGATCACGACTAGGTTCGCCCCATCGGCGTTTGATTCCATGGCCCCCTTGCGGATCTTGATCAGCAATGACGACGGGGTATTTGCCGACGGCATCCGCGCTCTGGCGGCTGCCGCTGCCGCGGCAGGGCATCAGGTGACCGTGGTTTGCCCCGACCGCGAGCGATCCGCCACCGGCCATGGCCTCACCCTCCAAACCCCGATTCGAGCCGAAAAAGCCGACAGCCTGTTTGATGCGGGGATCACTGCTTGGGCCTGCAGCGGCACACCAGCCGACTGCATGAAATTGGCCCTGTTTGAGCTGATGGACGAAGCGCCGGACCTGGTGCTGTCCGGCATCAACCATGGCCCGAATCTGGGGACGGATGTGTTCTGCTCCGGCACCGTGGCCGCTGCGATGGAAGGAACCCTCGAGGGGTTGCCATCGATGGCCATCAGCAGTGCCTGTTTCCAGTGGCGCGACTTCCAGGGTGCCGCCGCCCTGGCGGTGGACGTGGCTACAGCTGCTCTGAAGGACCAATGGCCCGAGAATCTGCTCCTCAATTTGAACATCCCCCCCTGCCGGCCAGAAGTGATGGGCCCTCTGCGCTGGACGCGCCTCTCAATCCGTCGGTACGACGAGCAGTTCAGCCCACGAAAGGATCCTCGTGGCCGCACCTATTACTGGCTGGCGGGCGAAGTCGTGGAAGACCTGGAGTCGGGCGGGGATGGTCCGAGGGACTGGCCAACGGATGTGGCCCAGATCGAAGCCAACAGCCCCTCACTCACCCCCATCCAACCAGAGTTGTTCTGGCGTGGTCCCCTCGGAGGTCTTCCACGATTGGACCTCAATGGTCAACGCGTTCGATAGATCCTCTGCAGCAGCCAGAGCGAAAACAGCAATCCGATCAGGTGGGCGAACAGCACCTGCGTGTTGCTCAAAACGGAGAGCATCTCCAGCGAGGTGATTGCCAAGTTCTCAGCAGCACCCTGGCTACCGATCGCAATTCCTGGAGTCTGCGACGAGGCTTGCACGAACAGGGCTCCTGCCAGCGACTGATAGCCAACCGCCGCCAACACCAGTCCGAGGAGATCGGCAAAGATGCCTCGCTTGATCAGACGACTGGCTTCTGAGCGACTCGGACGCACACCGCTGTCGAGCGCACGCCCCAAGCGCACGATCAGCCAGCCCTGCCAGAGGCTGAAGAGCAACACAAAGAACGACAGGGTGGTCAGGGACAGTCCCGGACTCAGTCCCACTGCACGATCTGCATTCCGGGAGAGGCTGCCGCCGATGTTGTTGAAGAGCAGCACCCCGACCACCACCACACCGAGGACGGTCTGGATCCAGAAGCGAATCCATGCCGTCCGCTTCAGGCCAAGGGCCAGCAGCTGGAAATCGAGCCGGTCGGCCATGCGGGCTTGGTCGTCTGTCGTCCAAACTTGCCACTAACCACCGCACTGTGCACGGCCCGTTGATCCCCCTCTGCTCACCTCAGCAGGCCCGCACGCCCACTGCGCTAGCCCTGGGCAGTTTTGATGGTCTCCATGCCGGGCACCGGCGTGTAATCAAGGCCATCACCACGGATCCTGAAGGCGGCCATCCCACCGTGGTGAGTTTCTGGCCCCACCCCAGGGAGGTTTTGCACGGAGAGCCTCGCCTACGCCTCGATCTCCCGGATGAAAAACTGCATTTGCTCGACCCCCTGGGGATTGATCAGCTGGTCCTGGTGCCGTTCACCAAGCAGCTGTCACAACTGAGCGCCGCCGACTTCGTGGATCAAGTGCTGCTGACCACTCTTCAGGCGCGTCACATTGCTGTTGGAGCCAACTTCCGTTTCGGCCGCGGCCGCGAGGGTGACACCACCACACTGGCGCGTCTGGCCTCAGCAGCTGGAGTCAAGGTCAGCGTCGTGCCGATCCTGGAAGACGGGGAAGGGAGGATGAGCAGCAGCCGCATCCGCGCGGCGCTCAGCGCGGGAGAGCTGAACAGAGCTGCCACCCTGCTGGGCCGTGCCTATCACTTTCAAGGAGAGGTGGTGCGCGGGCGAGGGCTGGGGCGTGGTCTGGGATGGCCGACAGCCAATCTGCAGGTGGATGGCCGCAAATTCCTGCCCGGGCTTGGGGTGTACGCGGCCTGGGCTTGGGTGGATGGCAACGGCACGCGGCTGCCAGCGGTGATGAATCTCGGACCTCAACCCACTGTGGATCCCGGGTCCCCCTCAGCCGTTGAGGTGCATCTTCTCGATGTGGAGAAGGAGCTCGTGGGCCGCACGATCAGAGTGGAACCGGTGCGGCGTCTCCGCGGCCAAAAGCGTTTTGCTGGGCTCGAGGAGCTCAGCAATCAGATCAAACGTGATGCCGATGCAGCCAGAGAAACGCTCAGGGCTCAGGCCGGGTAGGCGTTGGCCAAACCCCAGACAATGAAGACGCCGATTCCTCCAAGCAAAATGATTCCCCACACCAGCACGTGCATTGTGCTGTCAGATCCGCCGTTCTCCATCGCCGCGTTAGGCATGAGATCCTGCCTAGAGTGCCATGGAATCGATGCCTGTCGCCCCCAGCACTGATCCCCGTGTGGCGAGGCTGATCGATGCCAACCTCGATCGAGCCCGTGAGGGACTGCGCGTGATCGAAGACTGGTGTCGGTTCGGTCTCGATCGTCATGACCTTGTTGTGCCGCTCAAGGACTGGCGGCAACAGCTCGGCCAGCTGCATGACGACGCTTACCGACAGGCCCGGTCCACCGCCACTGACACCGCGGCAGGGTTGGGCCATCCGGCCCAAAACAGCCGCACCAACAGCGTCGCCATCGTGAAGGCCAATGCCAGCCGCGTGCAAGAAGCACTTCGGGTGATTGAGGAATTCACCCGCACGGCTGATGCCGTTCTTGCCCAAACGGCAGCCGAAGTGCGCTATTCGCTTTACGACCATGAGGTGCGAATTCTTGAAGCCTGCGGACACAACCGCCGCAAGCAACAGCTGGAGGAGGCCAAGCTTTGCCTAATCACAGATCCAAGTACCGACGACGACAGCGGACGGCTTGTCCGCCACGTCAACGCGGCCCTGGATTCAGGCGTCACTCTGGTTCAGTACCGACGCAAGCATGGATCCGATGGGCTGCGGCTGCAAGAAGCAAAGCAGCTGGCGGAGCTCTGCCAATCGCATCACGCTCTGTTCATCGTGAATGACCGAATCGATCTCGCCCTGCTCGTGAATGCCGACGGTGTTCATCTCGGTCAGGAGGATCTGCCCCACAACGAGGCCCGTCGTCTCCTCGGCAGCGAGAAGCTGATCGGACGCAGCACCCACGCGCTGGGGCAGCTTCAAGAGGCGCAACAGGCAGGGGCGGATTATGCAGGCGTGGGGCCGGTGTTCGCCACAGCCACCAAAGCCGATCGGCAACCCGCCGGACTGAACTGGGTGAAGGAAGCCTGCGCAGCAGCTCACATTCCCTGGTTCGCCATCGGTGGCATCACAGCCACAACCTTGCCCCAGGTGCGTGAGGCCGGCGCCAGCCGGGTGGCCGTGGTGAGCGCGATCATGGCGTCCGACGATCCAGCACTCGCCAGCCGGCAGCTGCTGGACTTGCTTCTTTAGACCGTCGATTCAACATGCAACTCACCGTCAATGGAGAAGCACGTCAAATCGACGGAGGCCTCACCCATCTGGATCAAGTAATTGACGCCCTTGGCCATCACCCCAGGCTGGTTGTCGTTGAATTCAACGGTTTGATCCTCACCCCCGAACGCTGGGGGAACCAGCCGGTTCAAGAAGGTGACAGCCTTGAGATCGTCACCATTGTTGGTGGTGGTTCCTAGGATCACCTCAGTTTTTTACGTCGTTTTGGCCCATTCGCCGAATCGCCTCACCAACCGAGCGATCCACCGCTGGCTATCAGGCTTGATGGTGCCAGTGCTGCTGGTGGGTCTTCTCTTAATCCATCCCCTTCCCAGTGATGCGGCCCGTGGTGGCCGGATCGGAGGCGGCAGCTTCAGGGCACCAAGCATGCCCCGGAGCGGCGGCTACGGCGGTGGAGTCAGGAGGGGCTACAACGGCGGCTACAACAGAGGCTTTGGCGGCGGTTTCGGCTTCCCCTTCATCATTCCAATCTTCGGCTTCGGCGGCGGCGGACTGCTTGGATTCCTCGTTTTGATGGCCATCGTCGGGGTGCTGGTGAATGCATTCCGTGGAGCCGGAAACCGTCCCGCTATCGGCGGTGGAGTTGGTGGATATGACAGCCCTCGGGAAATTCCTATGGGTCCTGTGTCGCTGCTTCAACTGCAGATCGGCCTACTTGCAAGTGCCAAGGATCTTCAATCTGATTTACGTGCCCTCGCCTCATCCGCCGACACCAGCTCTCCAGCCGGACTTCAGCGGGTGCTTCAGGACACCACGCTGGCCCTTCTGCGCCAGCCTGATCTTTGGGTTTACGCCAATGCCGAATCGGGCAGCGTTCCCTTCAACGCAGCTGAATCAACCTTCAACCGCCTGTCCATGACAGAGCGCAGCAAGCTGCGTGAAGAGCTCACCACCAATGTGGGCGGGGTTCGATCCAACAGCGAGGACACCGCCAGCCGTGGCGATGCTGATGCGACCAATGAATTCATTGTGGTCACGCTCCTGGTGGCCAGCCGTCGATCAGTGAATCTCAAACAGGCCGACAACGGTGAAGACCTGCGAGAGTCCTTGCGCATCCTCGGTTCCACGGCTTCCAGTGATCTCATCGCTCTCGAAGTGATCTGGCAGCCCGATGGCGCTGGTGATGTTCTCAGCGCTGATGAACTGGTGACGGCGTATCCCAACCTTCAACACCTCTGAAGCAGGTTTAAGAAAATCTTCCACAGAATCGATGTCATCAAACGCGTAAAAAGCGGATGACATCGATAGGTTGAAATGACTACTAACGCACCAGTTCATTGGCCCCTGCATCCCGACCAGATCCACGAGTAATGCAGTGGCAGACGAACGGAGAGCTTGACCGCAACGATCTTTTTGAACTGGTCCGCACGCTCAGGGACGTCGAATCACCGACCCACAGCAATGAGCTCTGGCGACTGGGGACCAAGTACGAACAAGCGTCCTAAATCAATTCCAGATCTTCAACCGTCCCTCTTGCCCGCTTTCGAGGCTCCAAGCACCTTGCGGTTGCTGCACTTGCTGAATGTCGGCCAGATCCCCTTCTTGGGTCAATTCCAGCGTTTTGATGGAAGCCCTTCAGCGTTATGAGCAGGGTCGTCTGCCCCGTTCCCTACGTCTCTGGGTCGAAGCCACGCTGGAACTGGAACCTGAAGACTCCGTCGCAACCCTCCTGCCCCATCCGTCGACGGATTAATTCTTCAGCATTGTCTGCCCAGGATTAAACGCCTCTCCCCTGGAGAATGCGCAAGGCGGCCATTGCAGCTCCGTAGCCGTTGTCGATATTGACAACCGTCAGACCAGGTGCACAGCTCGCCAGCATGCCATCGAGGGCGGCACGCCCACCAGCACTGACGCCATACCCCACGGATACAGGCACACCGATCACTGGCTGGGGCACCAGCCCGGCCAGCACCGTGGGCAAGGCCCCTTCCATCCCAGCGCAGGCAATGATCACATCCAGCTGCTGAAGCGATGGCAGTACAGCCAGAAGACGATGCAGGCCAGCCACACCCACATCGAGTAGCACCTTGGTCGCCACCCCATGCACCTTTAGAGAGAGTTCCGCCTCGGCAGCAACGCGTCGATCGCTTGTGCCACCACTAAGCACGCCCACCCTTACATCCTGGGAAGGGTTCGGGAGAGATCCATCCGTCAGACATCCTGCATCGCGATGCCACTCCACAGTTGGCAAAGCGTCCATAACCGCGACTGCCTTGTCAGGACTCACCCGGGTCACAAGCGCCAACTCACCCGCAGCACGCATGCTGCGCAGGATGGACGCGATCTGCTCGGAACTCTTGTGCTGGCCCCAAACGGCCTCCACCATCCCCAGGCGCTGACGGCGCTGAAGATCGAGACGAGCCTCGTCCACGGTCATGGGGGTAGGAGTTCCCCTTCGTACACCAGTGGGAAGGGATTCCCCTCGACCTGCCCCAAAGCCTGACGGGCGATCAACTCAAACCGCTGCTGTACGGCCTCCACCTCCTCCTGAGGAATCGCTTTCCAAGCCTCTCGACTGCTCCAACGGATCAACAGCGTGCCCTCTTGGCTGGTGGGATCCCAGAGCAAATCCCGACCAAGGAAACCTTTCTGCTGAGTGAGCCAAGGCTCCCAGCTCCCCCGTTCAGCCTCCATCCAGGCGTCGCGCGCCTGATCAGGCACCTGAATACGCAGATGCTCCACCACGGCAACGTCATAACCACCTTCGGGGTCTGCGAAGGCGATCAGGCGAAGATCATCGTGTCCAGCCAACGCGATCACCAGAGCCAAACAAAGCCCTGAAAGGTTAAACAGAACTCGTCGCAGCCCGATCCAAGGGAACGTGATCATTGGCCCAGCAGGGCGACGGCATAACAGGCGATGCCCTCTTCGCGACCTTCCGGACCGAGGCGTTCATTGGTGGTGGCCTTCACACCGACCTGGTCAGGCGCAATCCCCATCGCCATGGCGATGGCTGTACGCATGGCCTCGATGTGCGGTTTGAGTTTGGGGCGCTCAGCGATCACCACCGAATCCACATTCACCACCTGCCAGCCGCGCTGCTGGATAAGCGCCACAACTTGGCGCAGCAGCTCCAGGCTGTCAGCCCCCTTCCACTGGGGATCCGTAGGCGGGAAATACAAGCCGATATCCCCCAGGGACAACGCCCCGAGGAGGGCATCCATGATTGCGTGCACCAAAACATCAGCATCGCTATGGCCATCGAGCCCAACACCGTCAGGGTGCTCAAGGCGCTGGCCGCCAAGAATCAGCGGCCGGCCGTCCACCAGCCGATGAATGTCGTAGCCGTTGCCGATGCGAAGCGTCATTCAGGCCCTGTTCTCTGACTCATTGTCAGCGCCGACGCGCTCCTGCCAGCGTTGCATCAGATCCGGTCGGCGATCTGCCGTTCGCAGCTCCCGCTGCTGCTGACGCCAGCGGGCAATGGCACCGTGGTCTCCGCTGCGCAACACCTCGGGCACCCCCATCCCTCGAAACTCGGCTGGACGGGTGTAGTGCGGGTGCTCAAGCAGGCCATCGCTGTGGCTCTCCTCCACGAGTGATTCTGAGCTGCCGACCGTACCCGGAAGCAAGCGCACCACACCATTGATGATCGTCATGGCAGGCAACTCACCGCCGGTGAGCACAAAGTCGCCGAGCGACACCTCCTCATCAGCGAGGGAACGAATGCGCTCGTCAAACCCCTCGTAATGGCCACAGAGCAGCACAAGCTGATCGTTGTCACTGGCCCAACGCTGCAGATCGGCTTGCTGCAACGGATGGCCTTGAGGCGTCATCAGCAGCACTCGGCGACGCCCACAAACAGGAATCGCGTCGAAAGCCGCAAACACCGGTTCAGGCTTGAGCACCATCCCCGCACCACCGCCATAGGGCTCATCGTCGACCTTGCGGTAGCGATCGGTGGCGTGATCGCGCGGATTATGGAGAACCAACTCGACGCGACCAGCGCAAAAAGCACGCCCGATTACCCCCAGCTCGCGCATGGGCGCGAAGGCCTGCGGAGCCAGAGTCACAACATCCAGCCGGTACGGAGCCATTGCGGATCAGGGCTGTGGCGCTGACACGCGCCGAATCTCGGAGCAGAAACGGGCTTGAACGGGGGTCCCCTCCGGCGCCGTGGCTGTGGTGCTGCGCAGCCGCAGGTTGGGCTTGATGAACCAGATGCGCTCAAGCACCCGGGTGTCGCCTTCCATCACCTCCAGCTCGACACTGGCGTCGGGGCGGAACTGCCAGTACCCCTGGCGTTGTGAGGCCTGCGAGCGCAGCATCAACTCACCATTCGCCGCAAACAGAAGCTCACTGGACGCGCCATCCGCCGCCTCCACCGTGAGCGTCCAGGCTGAATCCTGGCGCGCCGCCTTCACCGTGACCTCACCACGGTCGCTGGTATGCCATTGGTCCTCGGCACCCTCAAGATCAAACCGACTGCGCAGACTCATCCAACGGCCTGCACACAACTGCAGAAAGGCTTCTAGATCGTCCGGGGGGAAAGCGGTTTCATCCATGGATCCATCCTCGCAGGACATGGTTCAGCGGCCCTCTTCGGCATATCCCAGTTCTGCCAGCCGCTGCGGCTTACTGCGCCAGTCGGGGACCACTTTCACGAACAACTCCAGATACACCGGACCATCAATCAGGGTCTGCATCTGCAAGCGCGCCCCCTGGCCGATGGTCTTGAGCATGGCGCCACCCTTTCCGATCAGAATGCCTTTCTGACTTTTGCGTTCCACAAGGACGGTGGCCAGCACCGCAGTTCGGCCCGATCCCTTCCCTTTGGATGGCATCTCCTCCACCCTGTCGATGCTGACCGCAACACTGTGAGGCACCTCCTCCCGGGTGAGGAGCAGCACCTGCTCACGAATCAGTTCGGCCATTAACAGCCGTTCAGGTTGATCACTAACCATGTCGGCCGGATAAAGCTGAGGCCCCTCCGGCATCAAGGCACTGACGGCCCGAACGAGCTCGGGGCAACCTTCACCCGTGAGCGCGCAGCAGTGGTGGATGGGCCACCCTGACTCCGCCAACAGATCGCGGTAAGCAGCATCCGCCTCCGGTCGTCGCGCCGTGGGGACCTGATCCCATTTATTGAGCACAACCTGCACCGGCAGCCGCTGCTGACGCAGGAGATTGACGATGAAGGCATCCCCTCGGCCTGGAGGTTCACAGCCCTCCAGCAACAGAAGCACCTGGTCCACTTCACCAATGGCCGACCTGGCACTTTGCACCAGGCGTTCTCCGAGCAGATGATGGGGCTTATGAATGCCCGGGGTATCCACCAGAATCAGCTGTGCTTCCGCTGTGGTGAGGATCGCGCGCAGGCGGTTGCGCGTTGTCTGCGCCACGGGAGACGTGATCGCCACCTTGTCACCTACCAACTGATTCACCAGCGTGGACTTACCGACATTGGGACGCCCGATCAGGGCCACAAAGCCGGAGCGGTGACCGTCAGCCAATGGAGTGACTTGCATAATCTCAGTCTGCGGGGTCACGGACCTGCCTGATTCAGAGAAATAGCCTGATGGGGCGGGCACCAATTGGCCATGACAAACAGAAATCCCAACTTCCAGGAGGCAATGGAGATCGCCGCCACCTGGTTAAAACAGTGGGACGAAGAGGAGATCAGCGATGAGGTAATGGCTGATCGCGCCGCAGAACTTCTTGCCAGCCGCGACGGAGCCAGGGGGTTCTTCGTGGTGAGTCTCGCCGGCGAGAGCACTTTGATGGACCGACTGCCTGACGCTCTTGTGATCAAGTTGCGTGAGGCTGGCGACGGGGTGGTGGATCTCACTGCACGCAACCTGGCCATGAGCGCGGCGATGGTGGTGCATCACCGCAACAACGGCGATGAGGCGCAAGCCATGGGGTCAGAGCGGGTCAATCAACGCTGCACCGAGCTGCTGCGCCAGCTCGACAGCCAGAGAGTCAAGGAGCGACTTGAGACCCTGCTGGAAGCTGCCAGCCACAGCCGTGGCGACGACCTCAGCTTTCTTGAGCGCTGGGGGTACAACAAGGATCAAAAAGAGGCCATCGGCGAGGCCGTTCATGCCGTAGCAGAGACAGGACGGCCCTAAAACCGTCCACGCTAGATCTGGTGTGACTCGCCAGTAAAAAAGCCCGGGGCGTAAAGCTCCGGGCCGGGTGATGGGGAAACTTGACCATAGCCAGAGATCCAGTCAAAGACCAGCACCACATCTGGTGGCAGCAAAGATGAAGGAACGTTTTGCAGCACTATTAGGCCAATCTGAAGTTGAGACGCATCCCGTAATGAGCGTCCTATCGTTGTGGTCCGAGGGCCGGGTGATGGGGATCAGCCGGTTCGGATCCCGGGAATTCTCCCGGGTTTTTTATTGCCTGGCTTCGGGTCGCTCCAAAGAACGCACGGCCAACAAAAAAAACCCGGCTCAAGGCCGGGGTTGCGACAAATCAAGGCCTCGAGCAGGGCGTTCACCTCAGTCGCGGCGACCACCACCCTGAAGCGCGATCACAAGGCGGAGAATAAAGATGAACAGGTTGATGTAAGTGAGATACATCCCCAGAGCGCCCGCCAAATATTGATCATCCCTGTAGGTGCGAGGCATGGTGTAAAAGTCGACAAAGGCCATGCCGACGAACAACACGGTGCCGAAACCCGCGATGGCGAGATTGGTTGCGGCGTAGATGCCAGGGATAAAGAAACCGGCCACGAAAATGCCGAGCATGGCGATGATCAACCCCATCAAACCGAGGCCCACCACAGCTGTGAGGGCCTGACCCACGCTGTCGCTCATGCGGCGTCCCACCACAGAGGCGACCACGAACGTGAGACCTGTGGCCAAAGCTGCGATGCCGATTGAGGCCACACCCGCCACGGCAATCGCTTGCACAACCAGACCGGTGAGCGTGAAGCCCGTGAGAAGGCTGAACGCCGCCATGAGGGGCAACGCTGTGCCGTTGTTCCCTTTACTGGCCGCATTCTGGGCCACGAAAAACAGAATGAACCAGGGGATGATCGCGACAAGCGACAACCCGTTGAAGGCCTGAAAGCCGATGGAGGCCATCGTGGCCATACCACCCACAACCCCCGCTGCCGTCAGGGCCATGCCTCCTCCCACATAAGGGAGGGCCTTGTTCACAACATTGGGGCCGACGAGGGCACTGGATTGTGCCTCGCGGATGGCGTCTTGAAAATTGCTGCTGGCTGGCATAACGCCCCAGATCACTGGAATCATCCTGCCAGCTGCAACAGGGTTGTGGGATCTACCTCGGTGCGGATCTCCCCATCGAGCGTCGCGCGGGAGGACCCTCCCGGCGGGGATGGGTTTTGTCACGACGGGCATAGGCCTCCACTACCCGCTGGACGAGGGGGTGACGCACCACATCGGCGGCTGTGAGGCGGCAGACCGCCACACCCTCCACGCCATCGAGCACCTCGGAGGCTTCCACCAAACCACTCAGCTGTCCTGGTTGGAGGTCCACCTGGGTGATGTCACCGGTGACCACCATGCGCGATCGCTCCCCCAAACGGGTCAACACCATGCGCATCTGAGCCGGCGTGGTGTTCTGAGCCTCATCGAGGATCACGAAGGATTCCGCCAGCGTGCGGCCGCGCATGTAAGCCAGCGGGGCCACTTCAATCACCCCTTTTTCAAGCATTGCGGCCGTTTTTTCGGGGCCCAGAAGCATGTGCAACGCGTCGTAGAGAGGCCTCAGGTAGGGATCCACCTTCTGCTGAAGGTCTCCGGGAAGAAAGCCCAGTCGCTCTCCGGCCTCCACCGCAGGCCTGGTGAGCACCAATCGCTCCACTTTGCGCTCCGTGAGCATGCGCACGGCCAGGACCGTGGCCAAGAACGTCTTGCCTGTGCCCGCTGGCCCGAGAGCAAACGTGAGATCGTTGCGCTCCATCGCCTCCACGTAGGTCTTCTGACGCAACGTGCGCGGACGTAACAGTGCACCCCGTTGATTTTTGGCCAGCACCTGCTGACCCATGGCGTCATGCTCGCGATCACGCCCTGTGTCAAGGGCCTGCAAAGCGGATTGCAGATCCACCTGAGAGATCGGCTCACCCGCCTGCCAAAACTTGCGGAGCAACTCCACCGTTGCGGCCGTGCGCTCCAACTGGCTTGGACGGCCTTGGATCACCAGCTGCAATCCGCGAATCACAAGAGATGAACCCGTCAGAGCCTCCAATTGCCGGAGGGTCTGACCAGAGGGGCCACCTGCGAGAGCAAGAGCGGCTTCCGTGTGGGGTAAGTCAAAGACGAAGCAACCGTCTGAGGCAGCCTCGGACATGCTGCTGATCAGGATTCGGCAGGTGCTTCTTCCGCGTTCTCGTCGCCAGATTCGGCTTCGGCTGCAGCCTTAGCTTCGGCTTCCGCTGCTGCTTTGGCTTCAGCAGCCTCCTTGGCTGCTTGCTTGGCATCGGCTTCACGCTTCGCCGCCTGCTTGAGCTTGCCGACAATCTCAGCCGGACGCACCGTTTTCTCGATCAAGCCACCCTTCTCGAGCAGAGTGCGCACCGCATCGGTGGGCTGGGCACCCTGCCCCAAACGCTCACGCAGCGCTTCGGCATCGAGACGGGTCTCCTTGGTACGGGGGTTGTAGTACCCGAGCTCCTGTAGGGGGCGTCCGTCGCGGCGGGAAGTGCTGTTGCACGCCACAAGGCGGAAGCTCGCTTCCCGCTTCTTACCGAACCGCTTCAGGCGGAGCTTGATCATCGTGGCGCTTGCTGAGGTGGAAACAATCGGCGCAGGTGAAACGAGCGCCAAACAACCAACTTACCTTGTCGGGGGATCAGAGCTGCCCGAAACCTTTTTTCTTCTTGACCGGACGCTGCCGGCGAGGGGTTCCGCCCCCGCGCCCAGCCTGTCCCGTCGGCATTCCACCCGGCATCCCGGGCATACCGCCACCCATGCCGGGCATACCGCCACCCATCCCAGGGAATCCGCCCATTCCAGGCATGCCTCCGCCTTGGGTCATCTGCTGCATGAAGCCACGCATCTTCTGGAAATCCGCCAGCACCTTGTCCACATCGGCGGGCTGGTGACCACTTCCCCGGGCAATCCGGCGGCGACGGGACGGCTGACCAGCCAGCAGATCGGGATTCTCCCGTTCCTGCTGTGTCATGGAACCGATCATCGCTTCGATCTTCTTCAACTGCTGCTCGCCCTGCTTGAGCATGCCGTCATCGATTTTGTTCATCCCCGGGATCATCTTCATCAGGCCACCCAGCGATCCCATGCGCTTGATCAGGCGCATTTGCTGCACGAAATCTGAGAAGTCGAACGTGGCTTCCTGCAGCTTTTTCTGCATCTTTTCGACATCAGCCAGCTCCACCTCCTTCTGAGCTTTCTCCACCAGGGTCAGCACATCGCCCATACCGAGGATGCGACTGGCCATCCGCTCCGGGTGGAAGGGCTGCAGAGCCTCCACCTTTTCGCCCGTTCCGATGAACTTGATCGGCTGGCCGCTCACCTTCCGGATCGACAGCGCTGCACCACCTCGGGAGTCGCCATCCAGCTTGGTGAGCACCGCTCCGGTAATACCGACCTGTTCATGGAAGGCACGGGTGAGCTCAGCCGCTTCCTGACCGATCATTGAATCCACCACCAGCAGCACTTCATCCGGCTGAACGGCGGTGCGGATTCGCACCATCTCCTCCATCATTTCGGTGTCGATCTGGAGTCGACCCGCTGTATCCACCAGCAGGGTGTCGAAACCCTCCTCCTTCGCTTTGGCCAAACCGGCAGCTGCAATGGCTTCGGGTTTGGCATCAGCGCCGAGACTGAAAACCTCCACACCGATCTGACCACCAAGGGTCTTGAGTTGCTCGATGGCAGCCGGACGGTACACATCGGCGCCGACCATCAGAGCCCGGCGCCCCTGATCCTTGAGATGCAGGCCGAGCTTGGCCGTGGCCGTGGTTTTACCAGCCCCCTGCAGACCGGCCATCAACACAACGGTGGGTGCCTCCTCGGCCTGGGCCAGCGGGGCGTTACCGCCACCCATCACCTCAACCAGCTGCTCGTGCACAACCTGGATGAACTTCTGATCCGGGCTGACGCCACGCACCACGTCGGAGCCAACGGCCTTCTCGCGCACATCGGCAACAAAGTCCTTCACAACAGGAAGGCTTACGTCCGCTTCCAGCAGGGCGCGACGCACATCTTTGAGGGCCCCCTCCACATTGGTGTCGGAGATCTTGTCCTGACCTCTCAGCCCCTTGACCGCATCTTCAAAGCGGGCTGACAGCTCATCGAACATCGGTGACGCGGCGGTTTCAGATCACTGATCGTAAAAGTGACCGGGTTCAGTAGTGATTTCTAGGCTGGCAGCAGTGCGTGATGCCATGCAACTCGCTTCTTTGGCACCAGGCCTTGTTGCACTGCGGAACCATCGCCCATCTCAGGATCGTTCCGCGATCTGTTGGCAGGCCTTTCGGTGGCAGCCCTCGGGGCGGTGCTGATGCTGGCGGCTTACTCCCTGCTCGATCTGGCCAGCCTGAAGCGTCTCTGGACGCTCGATTGCAATGAATTCGTTCTGTCCTTGATCACATCCCTGGGGGTGGTCAGCCTGGGAGCGATCAACGGAATTTTGATCACCGTGGCGCTCGCGGTTATTCGTTTTATGAAACACAGGGCCCGCCCCATGTGGATGGACAGGGACTTTCTGGACTGCTGCTGTTCCGCTTCAACGCACCACTGGTGTTCTTCAATGCCAACCACTTCCTGGCCTCCGAGGGGATCCGCCTGGTGATCGCCGGACGCCGCACCGAATTCCTACGAGGATTGAACGCAATGGGTATGAACAGCCCCATCTTTAACCCTGGCTGTTCCCCAAGCTGCATCAAGCCGTCAGGGCCTTCCGGATAAATCCTGATCCGGCTTATTCGAAAGCCTGAAGGCGCCATCCTCCATCAGCGTCCCGGCCAAAGATGTAAGTCAGAAGAATCGCCGAGGGCTGCGTCTCATCGACGACGCGCCCCTCCTGAGTCGTCGTCTGGTCGCGGTAGTTCAACTCAGCTCTTAATTCGATCCGCTGTGGCGTCTCGCTGACCAGCTGTACCGATTTGATTGAAGCATCGATCGCCTGCTTCAAACCTTCTGCCTGATTGGCATCGCGTTGCTGCTGCACCTGGTTAATCAAGCCAGCACGGGCAATCGACTGCAGGGTTGACTGTGCTGTCCCTTCACCGCTCAGAACAGCGGCTTTTCCGTCCAACCAACTCTGAAGCAGGCGCTGCAGCTCATCCGCCGTGGGCTGTTCAGATTTAAGTGGCAAGGATGCTGCTTTGCCTGCCGTCCAGGATTCAGACACTTCAGGTTTGGTGGTCGTTGAAGAGGGGGCTTTGGCCTTCGGCAGGGGCTTCACCTTGGCTGGAGCCGACGACTGGCCGTCAGCCGGATTCGAATCCACCTCCTCGCGCAGACCGATCAGGCTCCAGACAGCCACCACCACGACCAACGCGGCGAACACTCCTGATCCAACCAGCAGGAAACGGCTCCGATGCGGAATCTCCGAGACAGACAGACTGGGCAACGTTGGCCAGCTCACACGCGGAAAACCTGACCAGGGGACCGTTCTCGAAGCAGAAGGTTCCGATTCCGCCACTTCCTCTGAGGATTTGATGACCTCGTCAGTCCCCGCGGGCACAGCAATCGGCATCGAGAAGGTCTTGCCAAGACCGCCTTCCAACGGAGTCTCATCCTCGAGCGGTGAAGCGGTGAAGGGTGCCTGCCTTGCTTGTTGTCTCTCCAGGCTTTCCACGTAAGCCTGAACATCGCGATCGGCAAACCAGGTGTCGAGATCAACGGCGTCAGCATCCACATCCCGATAGTTCGGGAGTACATCCCGACCCAGCCAGGTGCGGCAGTACTCACACATTGAGGCCAGTACATCACCAGGATGGTTGTCCATCCAGGATTTCAATGCTGGGTCAGAGCTGGCGCTGTTGAGGAAACGGCGCTTAGCGCGATCCACATTCCCAAGGAGAAGATCAAGGCAGCCCAGAAGTGGCTTCTTATCGAAGCCCTCAAGCGCCAGCCCCTTCAGTTTGTTGCGTGCATCCTGAACACGTTCGGGCTTGCGTTGAGAAAAACCAGCCGCGACCAGCGCCATCACCCCAAGAAAAGCAGCTTCAAGCGACCCGTTGTCCTGCAGATGACCGAAAAGATCAATCTGCTCTTGAACTGTCAAAAAGCGTCGAATCTGGTGAAAAAACAACTCAAAGGACCCCTGATCCATGGTGTCTGGGGACTCGCCAGGACCTTCACCGTCACCTGAGCCACCTTCAAGTCCTCCACGTTCAAGAATGAACGCTTCAAACATCGCGAGGCCTTCCTGACGCGCGGATTGCTCAGCGAGATCGCGACTGAGCAGATCCAAGATTCGGTAAGGCCTCAGCTGGCTCAGTGCGGCTTCGATCGCCCGACGTTGATCAGGCAACTTGCCCATACGCTGCAGAAGCTGCATCCCCTCCTTCAGCAGGGTTGCTGCAGATTCGTAGCGACGCTGGTCCTTGTCCTGGTGAGCAGCATCCAGGCAGGCAAGAGCAGCCAACAGCGACATATCCGACTCACGGCCGCTCCCCAGGGCCGGAGCTTGCGGTGGCTGGAGCGCCTGACGGGTCAACTGAAAGGCTTCGTGGGGGAAATGGGCTTCCCAGAGAAGAATTAACCCGGCAACCTCGCTGCTAGGCACGATCTCCAAACCGGACTTTTCCTCGGGATGATCACGCCCAAGCTCCAGCAACTTTGCCTCGTAATCCTGACGACGCAGAGGTTCACTGAGGAGATCGGCAGACAGCCTTAGAAGTTCGCCACGCTGGGTGAGAGCTTCATGGGTAAAACCCTGGTCAGGAGCGTGATCCAGACGTCGCTGAAGAGTCCTGAGAATCGTTTCGGCATCAGCGGTGGGACTGACACCCAGCAGACGGAAATGGTCAATGGGCAGATCCACCAAGAAGCAAGCGCCTGGGGCAATACGGTAGGGAGAATATGGATTTCTGCCCACTGATTCACCGCGGCCCCTTAAGCTTGACGATCGATTAAGTCGTGCCATGAGCAAAGACACCGCAGTTGGCACTGAAGTACGCACGAATTCCCAGAGCGCTCAGATCGGAGCCCACGCGGAACGTCTTTCCAGCCTGGTAACGGCCCAGAGGGCCACAGTGAATCGCGCCACAGGGCTGGAGCTCTATCGAGACATGACGCTCGGACGGCGTTTCGAGGACAAGTGCGCAGAAATGTATTACCGCGGCAAGATGTTCGGATTTGTGCACTTGTACAACGGCCAAGAGGCCGTGAGCACGGGGGTAATCGGTGCCATGAAGCGCCAGCATGACTGGTTCTGCAGCACTTATCGGGACCACGTCCATGCCCTGAGTGCCGGAGTCCCAGCCCGAGAAGTGATGAGCGAGTTGTTCGGCAAGGAAACAGGTTGCAGCAAGGGGCGCGGCGGCTCGATGCACCTGTTTTCCAAAGAGCACCATCTCCTGGGAGGTTTCGCTTTTATTGGAGAAGGAATCCCCGTTGCTCTTGGATCCGCCTTCACGAGCCGCTACAAGCGTGATGCTCTTGGTGATTCCAGTAGCAATGCCGTAACAGCGGCCTTCTTCGGTGACGGAACATGCAACAACGGCCAGTTTTTCGAGTGCTTGAACATGGCGCAACTCTGGAAGCTGCCCATCCTTTTCGTGGTTGAAAACAACAAATGGGCCATTGGAATGGCCCATGATCGCGCCACGAGCGATCCTGAAATCTGGCGCAAGGCCAGCTCCTTCGGCATGGCAGGAGAGGAAGTCGATGGCATGGATGTGCTGGCCGTCCGCGCCGCAGCACAGAGGGCCGTGGAACGAGCAAGGGCCGGAGAAGGGCCGACCGTTCTGGAATGTCTGACCTATCGATTCAGAGGGCACTCCCTTGCTGATCCAGACGAATTGAGGGCCGAGGAAGAAAAGCAGTTCTGGGCCAAACGCGATCCTCTGAAAGCCCTGGAGAGGGAGCTGTTGGAGGCCAATCTGGTCACCGCCGAAGAGCTTCGGGCGATCGAAAAGGAGATCGATGCCGAAGTACAAGACTGTGTGGACTTTGCCTTGAGCGCTCCTGAGCCCGATGGGTCCGAACTCACCCGTTACATCTGGGCTGACGACTGATTCACAACCCGTGCAGCCGCGCCTGATCCGCAGCAGCGCGAAACACCAAGGCGTGGCGTTTCACAAGGGGAATCATGGCGTCATAGCCCCCACCGATCACGCTGGCCACTGGAATTCCCCGTCGCAGGCAGGCATCGAGAACCAGATGATCCCTTTGGAGAAGTCCGAGGTTGGTTAAGCAGAGACGTCCCAGGCGGTCATCGCGGTGGGGGTCTACACCTGCGTTGTAGAGCACGAGTTGGGGACGCTGACGATCCAGTAGTTCAGGGAGATGATCTCCGATCGTTTGCAGGTAGTCCCAGTCTTCGAGCCCATCGCGCAGTGATAGATCGAGGTCACTGACCTGCTTGCGGGAGGGAAAGTTTGAAGCAGCATGCGCTGAAAAGGTGAACACACGCTCATCACCACTGAAGATCAGGGCGGTGGCATCCCCTTGGTGCACATCCAGGTCAACGACAAGCACCCGCTGGAGACCATCCTGTTCGATCAGAACCCGCGCACAGACAGCGAGATCATTGAAAATGCAAAATCCACTGCCGAAATCGGGAAAGGCATGGTGAGTGCCGCCAGCAAGATGACAAGCCAAGCCGTGGCGCAAGGCAAGCCTGGCCGTGAGCAGAGTTCCACCAACAGCGATCCAGGTGCGTCGAACCAGAGGGGTTGTAGCGGGCAAACCAATCCGGCGCTGCGCCTGCCGATCCAGTCGGTCTCTGGCAAAGGCTTCGTGATAAGCCCTCTGATGCACAAGCTCAAGCCAGCGTCGCGGCACAGGCAGAGGGCGATGCATCTGGCTGGAGTCCGCCAGTCCACAGTCGAAGAGGCAGCGCTCGAGTTCCCGAAACTTTGCCATCGGAAAACGATGGCTACTGGGCAGCGGTGCGCTGTAGGCCTCGTGATAAACAAGCGGTGGCTTCAACGGATCGATTCGATCGTTGAAGTCTGCAAGACAAGACTCAGAACGTGGGAGCTACCCGGCGCGTCAAATTACGAAGTTTGCGCAAAGCCTTGAGCTCAACTTGACGCACTCGCTCGCGAGACACGTCGAGAAGCCGGCCGATTTCCGCCAACGTATGTCGTTCATTGCCATTCAGGCCGAAACGCAGCGTGAGAACGTGCTGTTCCTGATCACTGAGGTGGCTCATCCAACGACCGAGCTGCTCGTGATGAATACGTTGCTCCACTCGGTCGAGAGGCTCCTCAAGGGATGAATCAGCGATCAGGTCTCCAAGGAAACTGCGACCCTCCTCCCCATTCACCGGTGCATCAAGGCTGCTGGTGGTGAGCGCCTGCCTGAGCAGGGAATCAAGCTCCTCAACGGGCATATCCATCGCCTCGGCGATTTCGAGGCGGCTTGGCATGGCTCCAAGCTTATGAGCCAAATCCAAACTGACCTTGCGGATGCTGGTGAGACGTTCGCTGAGATGAACTGGTAAACGGATCGTCCGCGATTGACAAGCAATGGCTCGGGTCATGCTCTGGCGAATCCACCAGAAGGCATAAGTCGAAAATTTATAACCGCGGGTGGGATCAAATTTTTCAACCGCACGCTCAAGACCGAGAGATCCTTCTTGTATCAAATCGAGAAGCTCTAGACCTTTGCCCTGATACTTCTTGGCGACGCTAACCACCAATCGAAGATTGGCTTTCATCATCCGCTGCTTGGCACGCTGGCCTACCCGAATCAAGCGGCGCTGCTTGCTATCAAAAAGCTCGCTATCCGCTGCGATCGAACCATCTTCAGTGAGCTGCATCAACTTCTGAACTTGGTTTCCAAGCTCAATTTCCTCGGCGGGCGTCAGTAACGGAATTCTTCCGATCGTTGCGAGGTACCAACTGATTGGATCACTGCTTCGTCGTCTTTGGGTTTCAGAAACCCCGGCTGCGGCTGAGGGCATGGGGATGGACTTATGACGTGGTGCGACTGTCCTACGAAATTCACTTAATTGGATGTGTTTTCAGCAACCCTTCAGATTCGTACGTTGAAAACGACACAAACCGATCGCGATTGCGTCATCACGTGTTGAAACCTGAATAAATACTTCATTCATCACTCATTCGTGTCACAGATCGCACCAATTGTGTGAGTTGATCAGCGATTGTGAGTGCTCCGCTACTGCGGCTGCAGCCACAAGCGGCCTGAGCATGCAGCAACCCCGCTGCTGCCAGAGCGGCCCCATCCGCAGGGCTCGCGGCAGCCTGCAGTCGAGCTCCCCATCCCCCCGCCAGGCCGGCCAACAAATCCCCGAGCCCGGTTCGAGCGACCTGGCAATCCGTGCCCACCAACTGACGCACAGATCCAGAAGGGTCGGCGATCACGCTGTGAGCACCTTTCAGCAACACCACGACACCACTGCGTTCGGCAGCAGCTGCAGCACGTTCCAGCGGAGACCCCTGATCGCAAAAGGGAAAAAGACGTTCAAATTCCTGGGGGTGGGGGGTGATCCAAGTCGGTCCCATCCGCTTCAGGAACCATCGCCACCCCTCAACGTCCCCGGACAGTTGATTGAGCGCATCGGCATCAAGCACCAACAGGCCCCGGAAGGTCTGCAACGGTTCGGCCCAGCCTCGCCAGACCCCTTCCATCAGTCCCAGACCTGGCCCCAGTAACAAGGCATCCAACCGGCTGAGATCGCTCCGCTCCAGAGCTGCCCCCCAAAGCAGTGATCCGCTGTCATCAGACTCGAGAGCAGGCTCCGAGACCACTTCCGGGGCCCATTGCCAGAGCTGTTGATCCACCACTTTCGGTAGAGCGGCCCGCACACTGCCGGCACCACTGGCCAAGGCCCCCCGCACTGCAAGGTGAGCCGCACCGCGATAACGCTCGCTGCCAGCGATCAACAGCAAACGTCCGCGTTCGTACTTCATCGCCGTGCTTTTCTCAGCAGGAACCGGCAGGGTCTTGAGGTCTGAAGCCCCCACCTGAAACACCAGGGGAGACGTCAGAGAGGCCATCAGCCGCGGCGGCACCCCTGGATCGATGCGATGCACCTTGCCGGCAAAGGGTAAAGCCGCGTCCTGGACCAGTCCTCGCTTGATCAGAGCCACGGTGAGGGTGTCAGAGGCCACGGCAACGGCGGTGCCCAGCGGAGTCCCTGAATCACTATCAAGACCTGCTGGGCAGTCCAGGCTGATCAACTGTCCGGGTGCGGAGAGCTGACGCTGTTGCAACAGTTGCGTCACCTGATCTGGGAGTGGTCGGGTCTGGCCAAGACCAAAGAGAGCGTCGATCCAAAGGGATGGATCGGCCGGGTCAGGCTCGAACTCCTGCACAGGCACCCCGAGCCACAGCAGGTGTCGCCAGTGCTCATGGGTCAGGGCCTGCCGCAGGGGCAACGGTGCCCAAAGACGCACGGCGATGCCTTTTTCCAACAACTTTCGCCCCAGGACAAGGCCATCGCCTCCGTTATGTCCGGGCCCCACAAGCACCAAAACCCCTTGAGCAAGACGATCAGGACGTTGCAGACACCACTCCGCCATCCTCTGGCCAACCGTTTCCATCAAGGCAGCGACGGGCAATCCACTGGACAGCCACTGCTGCTCCAGCTCCAGCATCTGGTCACTGCGAACCAGCAGATGATCAGCATCAACAGCTGGCCAATGCATGGAGGGGGCCCATGGGACCTCACTATGGAGAAAGAAGCCCATTCCTGTCCGTCAGCCCATGCCGGCCGCGTTTCCAGTCACAGCCGCCACGATCGCCGGAGCGGAGGCCCTGGATCGACTGCGCCATTGGCCAGGGGAGCACCGTGTTGCCGTCGGCCTCTCCGGTGGTGTGGACAGCTCACTGACCGCAGCGCTGCTTGTCGAGGCCGGCTGGGACGTAGAAGGCCTCACCCTGTGGTTGATGAGCGGAAAGGGAGCCTGTTGTGCGGAAGGACTTGTTGACGCTGCTGGGATCTGCGAGCAACTCGAGATTCCGCACCACGTGGTGGATTCACGCGAAACCTTTCAGCGCGAAATCGTGAATGGCTTGATTGAGGGCTACCAGGCCGGCATCACGCCCTTGCCCTGCTCACGCTGCAACCGGGCTGTGAAGTTCTCGCCAATGCTGCGCTGGGCCCAGGAGGAACGCGGTCTCGCCAGGATTGCCACCGGGCATTACGCCCGACTCCGTTTTGACGACAGCTCCAGCCGATGGCGACTGCTGCGCGGTCTCGATGCACGCAAGGATCAGAGCTACTTCCTCTACGACCTCACCCAGGAGGTGCTCGACCGCGTGGTGTTCCCCCTTGGAGAACTCACCAAGCCCGACACCCGTTTGGAGGCTGCTCGCCATGGACTGCGCACGGCGGCGAAACCGGAAAGCCAAGACCTCTGCCTTGCCGATCACCATGGATCGATGCGGGCCTTTCTGGATGCTTACCTGCCGCCGCGTCAGGGGGAAATTGTTCTCCAGGATGGAACGGTCGTCGGAGAGCATGACGGCATCGAGCACTTCACCATCGGGCAGCGCAAAGGACTTGGCATCGCCTGGAGCGAGCCCCTGCATGTGGTCCGCCTGGATGCCGCGATGAACCGCGTCGTCGTCGCCACTCGCGATCAGGCGGGTCGCGACCACTGCGTTGTGGGCGCCATCAACTGGGTCTCAATCGCTCCACCAGCACCAGGGCAGCGTCAAAAGGTGCACGTACAGGTGCGCTACCGCAGTGCTCCTGTTCCCGCCCAACTCACCACCATGGATGCGGAGGCATCGGATGCTGAAGCCGAACGCCCCCATCGCTGCAGGCTTGACTTTGACGAGCCCCAGTTTTCGATCACTCCTGGACAGGCGGCGGTGTTCTACGACGGTGACGCGGTTCTGGGGGGAGGACTAATCCAGACCGCGACTTGAACAGCGTTGCGGCGGCAATCAAAAGAAGACCCACCAAGGGCCATTCACGCAGTCGTGCGTAGGTGGTCATAACGGTGCTGGGCTGTACCTGCACGGTCAGCACGCCAGGGCGCATCGCTGTCAAACGCGATGTGACCTGTCCATGCGCATTGATCGCAGCCGTAGGACCTGTATTGGCTGCCGACACCAGCGGTCGGGCCGTCTCCACACTGCGCAATTGCGCCAGAGCCAGAAACTGGTGCTGCAAGAGCAAGGGATAAGGGTCCAGATTGGCCGCTGTGAGGATCCATTGCCCTCCGCCTGCCGCCGCCCGGGCGAGGGCCGTGCCGTTGGAGATCTCGTAACAGATCGCGACCTGGGCAGGCGGACCTCCCCAGCGCCAGAGCCTGGACGCCCCCCCAGGTTCAAGGCCTCCCACTGCTGAAAGCCCCGCAAGGCCTGGCAAGGCCGGAGTCCATTCCCCCAAGGGGACAAGACGATGCTTGTCAATCACAGCGGCAGGCGTTGCATCATCGCCTTGCAGCAACAGCAGAGCACTACGCTGACGGCCGGTCACCCAGCGAAAGCCACCGCTGATCAGAGGGACAGGCTCCGCCAGCAAGTTTCCCCGATCCAGCGGCAACGTTCCCTCCGGAGCGATCAGCAGATCAGCCCCATCAGCTTCAGCTCTGGTCAGTGCCGCGCGCAGCAGTCGAGGGAACTGACGCTGACGCTCCGCACTGAATTTCTCTCTGGTGGGAATCGCGGGCTGCCAGAGAGCCAGGTTCAGAGGATCCCTGGAGACATCAGGACGGTCGATCCCGACCAGTGCCGCAGCACCGAGAGCATGCAGGACGACCAAGCCAAGCACTCCAGCACCCAGCAGCCGCAAACGCTTGCGGTCGCAATCAGCACTGGCGACCTGTGTCCATAAGCACCAGCC